>NZ_JBVJUY010000002.1:475448-572955 GCF_055604165.1 Streptomyces sp. NPDC037242 | reverse complement strand
CCCCCCCCCCCCCCCCCCCCCCCCCCCCCCCCCCCCCCCCCCCCCCCCCCCCCCCCCCCCCCCCCCCCCCCCCCCCCCCCCCCCCCCCCCCGCCGTGTCCGGCTACCGGAAGATGCCGGTGTGGCCGAGCGAGTAGCGGCCGGGCTGCGGGTACACGGCGAGGCCGTGCGGTCCGCCGCCGACCGGGATCTTGGCGATCTGCTTGCCGCTGACCGTGTCGATCGCGTAGACCTCGGAGTTGTAGCGGCCCGACAGCCACAGCACCTTGCCGTCGGCGGAGACCCCGCCCATGTCGGGGCTGCCGCCGTCGGGCAGCTCCCACTTCTTCGTCAGCTTGTTCTGCTTGAAGTCGAAGACCGAGATGCTGCCTTCGCCCCGGTTGGAGACGTACATCTCCTTGGAGTCGCGGCTGACGTACAGACCGTGGCAGCCCTTTCCGGTCGGCAGCAGCTTGGGCGTCTCGAACTTGTCGCCGCTGAGCACCCACATGCCGTGCGCCATCATGTCCGCGACGTAGAAGGTCTTCCCGTCCGGGGAGACCTTGACGTCCTGCGGCATCGCGCCCTCGAACGGCAGTTTCTGCTGGCCGACGACCTCCATCTTCTCCGTGTCGACCTTGAGGAGTTCACCGGAGAACTCGCAGGAGACGATGAAGTACCTGCCGTCGGCGGAGAAGTCGGCGTGATTGACGCCGAAGCAGGTCACGGGGACGGTTTTCACCCGGTTCATCGTGTGCGGATCGCGGAACACCAGTTCCTTGTCCATCGACGCCATGACGATCGCGTACTTGCCGTTGGGCGTGAAGTACAGGTTGTACGGGTCGTGCACCTCGACCGGATTGCCGGCCTCCCCGGTGGCCGGGTTGATCGGGGTCAGCGTGTGGCCGCGGTTGTTGTTGACCCAGAGGGTCTTCATGTCCCAGGACGGCACCACGTGCTGGGGCTGGACGCCGACCGGGATGGTGTCGATGACCTTGTAGGTCGCCGGGTCGATGACGGACACCGTGTTGGAGTTGGTGTTCGGCACGTACACGCGGGACGGGAAGTCCTTGACCACCGGGGAGAGTTTGTTCGGCCGGTCGGCCGCGTACACGTCGTTGGGGTCGAGGACCGGCGGCATCCCGGCGAGGCCCGGCGGCGCGGCCGGTACGGCCGGCACGACCTTGGCGGGCGCGGCCGGCCCCTTGGTGCCGAGCGCCTCGGCGGGTCCCTTGTCGGCTGCTCCGCAGCCGGCGAGGGCGGCGAGGACCAGACCGGCCAGCAGCGCGGTGGCCTTCCGGGGAAGGCGGGTGGTCGTCATGGGGTCAGCAGCTCCGTGGTGGTCACCGCGCGCAGTTCGCGGCGCGCGAGTTCTTCGAGGAGGGGCGGCATCGCGTCGACCGTGTCCGCGTAGCCGAAGTGCAGGCTCACCACCGATCCGCCTTGGATCGTCCCGGTGACGGTGCGGATGACGGCCGCGGCGCCGGGCGAGGTGAAGTCGAGGGAGTCGACGTCGTAGGAGAGGACGTGCGGGTAGCCCGCCCGCTGGGCGAGTTTGCGTACGAGCGGGCTCGCGTACTGCGTCTGGGAGGGGCGGAACCAGGTGCCGATGGACCCGGTGAGCCGCTTGAGCCGGTCGGCGCAGGCGGTGATCTCGGCGTGCGCCCGCGCCTCGGGCAGGTTGTTGATCGCGAGGTGGTTCTGTGTGTGGTTGCCGAGCTCGTGGCCGCCGTCCAGGATCCGCCGGGCCATGTCCGGGTGGGCGTCGAGCCAGGCGCCGATGGCCAGTACGGTCACCCGCGCGCCCGCGCGCTCCGCCTCGGCGAGCACGGCCTTGGCGATGGCCGGGTCGCCGTTGCCGTGGAAGGTCAGGGCGACCCGGGGGCGCTCGCGCGGCCCGTGCCCGATCTCCACGGGCTGCCCGGCGAACCGGCGCGGGCCGGCCGCCGCGGCGGCGGGTTTGGCGGGCGCGGCGGCTTTGGCGGGCGCCGTCGCGGCGGGTGCGGCGGGCGCGGTGCGGCCGCCCGCGCCGCAGGCGGCGGTGAGGGCACCGGCGGCGACCGCCGCGCCGGCACGGAGGACGGTTCGGCGGTCCGGATAGCAGAGCACCTGCCCATTTAAGGGGTGGATGACCGTGAAGGTAATGATTGACCCAATTCGGGACCTTCGTCGAGGTGGACCCAATCGGTGGACTGTCCGCTATGTGATCAACGATTCACACAGAGCAGCCCATACTTATTCATAGATTACGAGGTACGTGGCCCAGCTCACCTTGATTTTAGGTGGAAACTCTTACGATCTGCACACTTATGTCCAACTTGGGACTTTTGGCGTTTGGTCCCTCGTCTGCCATAGTCGGAATCACGACTTCCCGTTGACCCGAGCGAGGTCGCCACGCCGAGGATCACACCCCCTTCGATCCTCGGCGCACCCATGAAACCCCCGCAGCGCCCCACCACGGCGACAGGGGGTTTCTGCGTTTCCGGGTGGCATGCGCCCGACCCACCTGCGAGCATCTGCGGATGATCACACTCTCCGATGATCTCGGACACCTTTCCTACGTCGTCTCGGGCGACGGACCGCCCGTCGTCCTCGTGCACGCGGGCGTCGCCGACCACCGCATGTGGGACGCGGTCGTGCCCGGCCTGGCGGAGCACCACACCGTCATCCGCTACGACCTGCGCGGCTTCGGTCAATCCGCGCCGCCGACCGGCCCGTTCAGCGAGACCGACGACCTGGGCCGCCTCCTGGACCACCTCGGCCACGAGCGCGTCCGGCTCGTCGGGGCTTCCTGGGGCGGCCGCGTGGCGGTGGACTTCACCCTCGCCCACCCGGACCGGGTGCACTCCCTGGCGGTGTTCAACCCGCCGTGGCCCGGATACGACTGGTCCGCGGAGATGATCGCGTACGACGAGGCGGAGACGAAGGCCCTGGCCTCGGGCGACCTGGACGCCGCCGTCCGGATCAACCTGGACATGTGGCTGCGCGGACCCGCCCGCGGCTGGGAGGACGTCGGCGCCGGACTGGCGGACCTGCTCCGCGGCCCGATGCGGACGTCGCTGGCCAACCAGGACACCGTCGGGGAGCACTCACGGGGCTCCGCGCGGGGCGAGGTGTCCGCCGTCCGCGTGCCCACCCTCGTCGGAATCGGCAGGCTCGACGTCACCGACTTCCAGGACATCGCCCGGCGCTACGCCTCCGAGATCCCCGGGGCCACCCTGGTGGAGTTCCCCACGGCCGCCCACCTCGTCGCACTGGACGCGCCCGCCGAACTCACCGCGGTACTGGGCCCGTTCCTCGCCCGGTAGCTCCGCCGCCGCGCACATCCGTCAGACACCCCCTAGCGGTCGGCCACCCGCATCTCGAACCAGGTGATCTTGCCGCGCGGGAGCAGATCGGCGCCCCAGCGGTCGGAGAGCTTGTCGACGAGGAACAAGCCCCGGCCGGTGGTGTCGAGTTCGTGCACCGGCATCAGGCAGGGCAGTCCGCGCGAGGGGTCGCGCACCTCGATCCGGATCCAGCCGCGCCGCCGGAGCATCCGTAAGCCGAAGGACCGTGCCCCCGTGTGGCGGACCGCGTTGCCCACGAGTTCCGAGACCAGCAGGACGGTGTGCTCGGCGATCTGCGGCGAGAGGCCCCAGAGCCGGATCACCACGCACTGGGTGATCCGCCGGGCGGTGCTCGCCGACTCGGGCATGGACGGGAGTGTCACTTCTGCCTCGGCCGGATTCCCGTACAACTCCAGGGCCTTGAGGCCTTGTTCGTCCTCGATCGCCGCCGTGAACCGTAAGGCGGGAGCGCTGCTGCGCTGCCGCGGTTGTTCCACACCCTCCACGCCCGCCATGCACCCATCATGGACGGCCGATGCGCCCGTCCGGGGCGTTCCGCGGGAAAACACCCCCCGGAATCAAGGATTCCGATGGGGCGTCCTGTCATATGCAATTGGCAATCGGATGCCCACGATACCCACCTGACCTGCGGTTGCATTGCGCATCGCAATGGTCACGCTGGGTGGATCATCGTTTCTCCTTAAGGTTGCCTTAAGCCCTGGCTAATCCACACAAAGGAAGGATCACGGGATCAGCTTGTCGTAGGCCTTGTCCCCGTCGGAGTCGTAGACCTGCTTGCCCTGGGCGTCGTACCCCTTGATCCGGGGGGAGTTGGCCACACTGCGCTCCAGGATCCCGGTGGCCGCGAACCAGCCGTGGTCCAGGGCCGCTTCGACCGTGGCGCCCCCGTAGGTGACCGTCACCTTGGCCACCCGCTCGTCGACGGTGCCGATGCTCCCCCAGCGGTAGGGCAGCTTCCACGGGCCCTCCGTGCTCAGGCGCTGGAGGAAGAGCTTGCCGCCGTTCATGTCGGGTACGACGGCCCCGCGTTCGGGGTTGCCGTCCCGGCCGGAGGAGGTGCCCCGCCCGGTCACCTCGCCGTCCACGATCCGGCAGATGAGCCGGACCGGCGTCGGCCCGTCCTTGACCGCCACGACGAACCGGCCGTCGCCCGGGGAGTTGTCGTTGCCGGTGCTGCGCTGCGCGAGCAGGATCCGGTAGTCCTCGGGCTTTCCGAGGTCGGGGCCCCTGCCGCCGGGTCCGCCGACCGAGGCACCGCCCGTTGCACCGCCCGTTGCGCCGCCCGGGGGCCCGTAGGCCAGGCACTGCTCCAGCCCCTTGGCCGCCGCCGCCATGGTGATCCCGTCGGCCAGCTGGCCGGGGGTCGCGGGAGCCGCGGGCCCGGCCGGCGCGGCCCCCGTCGGCGACGGCGGGGGCGCGGACGTGGAGGGATCCGGCACCGAGGTCACCGTGGCGCCGTTCGCCGCAGCGTCCCGGCCGGGGAGCGCGAAGGCCACCACGGGTACGAGGCCCAGCGCGACCAGCGCCGCGCCCGCCGCCGCCAGCCGCCGGCGCCGCTCGCGGCGGCCCCGCTCTACGATCGCCGGGTACGGGGCGGCCGCCGGGTAGACCTCCTGCGCGCCCTCGGCCAGCCGCTGCCGCAGGCCCAGTTCGAAGGCCCCGAGTTCCTCCTCGCCCCGGGTCCCGTTCTCGCGTGCCGTCATCGGATCTCCCCCTGCTTCGTCGTGGCCGTTCGGACCGGCCCGTCCATCACCTGGGCGAGCCCGGGGTGCGCGCGCAGCTTCGCCAGGGCCTTGAAGGCCTGGCTCTTGACCGTGCCCGGGGAACACCCCATGACATCGGCGACCTCGCTCTCGGAGAGGTCCTCCCAGTACCGCATCACCACCACGGCCCGCTGCCGGGCCGGCAGCACGGCCAGCGCGGCCATCAGCGCGTTGCGCTCATCGGCCCAGGCCGCGGCGGAGTCCCGTACGCACGTCTCGGGCGGGGCGGCCGTCAGCCGCTCGGCGACCCGGCGCTTGCGGAAGCGGTCGCTGTTGCAGGTCACCAGCATCCGCCGGACGTACGCGTCCGGATTGTCGCTGCGCCACACCCGGCGCCACGACCGGTAGGCCTTGGCCAGCGCGGTCTGGGTCAGGTCCTCCGCGTCGTGCGGGTGGCCGGTCAGCAGGTACGCGGTCCGCACCAGGGACGGCCAGCGCGCGCTGACGAAGGCCTGGAACTGAGCTTCTTGCTCGGCTTGCATCGAACACCCCCTCGCCCCCTAGACCACCGGCTCCGCGAAATCGGTTGCCCGCGTCCTTCCTCCGCCCCGCATGCTTTCCTCCGCCCCGCAACGCACGACGGGGCCCCCGGTCCGGGGGCCCCGTGCGCGGGCGGATCCAGGGGAGGGTCAGAGGAACTTGGCCTTGCCCGGGCCCTCTTCGACGAAGCTGCGCATCCCGCGCTCGCGGTCCTCGGTGGCGAACAGGCCCGCGAACCAGTTGCGTTCGATGGCGAGCCCGGTGTCGATGTCCGCCTCCAGGCCGGCGTCCACGCACTCCTTGGCCGCGCGCAGCGCGATGGCCGGGCCCTGGGCGAGCCTGGCGGCCCACGCGTGCGCCTGCTCGTACACCTCGGCGGCGGGCACGACCCGGTCCACCAGGCCCAGGGTGAGGGCCTCTTCGGCCTTGACCATGCGGCCGGTGAAGATCAGGTCCTTCGCCTTGGAGGGGCCGACCAGCCGGGACAGCCGCTGGGTGCCGCCCGCGCCGGGGATCAGGCCGAGCAGGATCTCGGGCTGTCCGAGCTTCGCGTTGTCGGCGGCGATCCGGAAGTCGGCGCACAGCGCCAGCTCGCAGCCGCCGCCCAGGGCGTAGCCGGTGACGGCCGCGACGACGGGCTTGGGGATCCGGGCCACGGCGGTGAAGGAGTCCTGCAGGGCGCGGGACCGGGCGATCATCGCCGCGTGGTCCATCGTCTGCATCTCCTTGATGTCCGCGCCGGCCGCGAACACCTTCTCGCCGCCGTAGATGACGACGGCCCGGACGTCGCTCCGGTCGGTCGCCTCCACGGCGAGCTCGCGCAGCCGGTCCTGGGCCGCGATGTCCAGGGCGTTCATGGGCGGCCGGTCCAGGAGGATGGTGCCGACGCCTTCGGAGACTTCGAGAGAGATGGTCATACGGGGAAGGTTAGCGCCGGTTAACCGGGAGTGGCCCGGTGCTGTGGGTCACAGCACCGGGCCACCTGGAACCGCGTACGGGGGACTACTTGATCCACTCCGCCCAGTCCATGTTCCAGCCGTTGAGTCCGTTGTCCGGGGCGATCTGCTTGTCCTTGGAGTTCTTCACGACGACCACGTCACCGATCAGCGACTCGTTGAA
This sequence comes from Streptomyces sp. NPDC037242, assembly GCF_055604165.1. Lineage (NCBI taxonomy): Bacteria > Bacillati > Actinomycetota > Actinomycetes > Kitasatosporales > Streptomycetaceae > Streptomyces > Streptomyces sp. NPDC037242. The sequence goes on along the minus strand of NZ_JBVJUY010000002.1, from coordinate 566,265 downwards.
GAACCAGGCGGCGGGCTGGCTGCCGTCACCGGCGCCGCGGACGTCCTTGAGGCCGACACAGCCGTGGCTGACGTTCTCCGAGCCGAAAGTGCTGGAGGAGGCCCAGTAGTTGCCGTGGACGAAGGTGCCCGAGTTCGACAGCCGCATCGCGTGCGGGACGTCGGAGATGTCGTACTCGCCGCCGAAGCCGACGGTCGCTCCGTTCATCCGGGTCACCTTGTACTTCTCGCTGATGACCATCTGCCCGTTGTACGTGGTCGTCGACGGGGCGCCCGCGGTGATCGAGATGTTCTTGAGCAGCTGGCCGTCGCGGACGACCTCCATGGTGTGCTCGCTCGCGTCGACCGTGGAGACCTGCGAGCGGCCGATGTTGAAGGTGACCGTACGGGTCTGCTTGCCGTAGACGCCCGGGCGGCCCTCGACCCCGTCGAGGGCGAGCTTCAGGGTGACCTTCGTGCCCGCGGCCCAGTACTTCTCGGGACGGAAGTCGAGGCGGTCGTTGCCGAACCAGTGGCCCTCGATCGGCACGGCCGGCTCGGCCGTCACCGAGATGGCCTTCTCGACGGCCTCGGGGTTGGTGATGCCGCGGGTGAAGTTGATCGAGACTGGCATGCCCACGCCGACGGTCGAGCCGTCCTCGGGCGTGTAGTGGCCCACGAAGGTGTTCACCGGGGTGAGGGTGGTGAAGGCGGTGTCCTTGGCGGACTCCCGGCCGGCCTCGTCCTTGGCGACCGCGTGCACCTTGTACTCGGTGGCGGAGGCGAGGTTGCGGACGGGCTCCCAGCTCGCGCCGTCGTCGGCGAGCTTGCCCTCCACCGCGTTGCCCTTGGTGTCGGCGACGGTCACCGTGGTGAGCTTGCCGCCGGTGCTGGTTATCCTCAGGACGCCGCTGGTGGCGACCTCCTTGGCCCCGTCGTCCGGCTTGACGCTCACGACGGCCTTGGACGCCTCGGTACCGGTCTTGCCGCTCCCGCCGTCCCCGCCACCGCTCCCGCCGGTGCCGCCGCCATCGCCGCCGCCGCTGCACGCGCTGGTGAGCAGCAGCGCCGCACCCAGCAGGAGGGCCGGCAGGCCAACGCGGACGCGACCGCGCCTCGGCTGCAGGTTCACTCTTCTTCTCCCCATGTCCCCCGCGCGCGGGCAGTCGCGCGCATGTCGACAGGTAATCACATGGGGGGATCACGAAGAGCCACGGTCTTGTCACCATTCCGTCCCAAGTGCCGGGAGGGCGGCGGGATCAGCCCTCGGTACCGGGCTTGGTGCCCCAGACGTAGACCGCGTCGCCCTCGCCGAGCAGGTCCCACAGGCGTGCGGCGTCGGGGACGGAGAGGTTGACGCAGCCCGCGGAGCCGCCGTGGGCGTAGAGGTCCCCGGGGCGGCCGTGCAGGGCCTGGCCCCCGTCGAAGAACTGGGCGTACGGCATGGGGGCGTCGTCGTAGAGCGAGGACTTGTGGTCGATGCTGCGCCAGTAGACCTCGTGCCAGCCGGGGCGGGTCTCCTGGTCGTCGCGGCCGGTACGGACGGGGACGGGCGCCAGGACCACGCGGCCCGCGCGCTGCACCCACAGGAGTTGCCGCTCCAGGTCGACGCAGGTGACGCGGTACGGGCGGACGGGGCAGCCGCCGGCGGCGTTGGGATCCGTACGGGCGGCGACGGCGACCATCATCCGGTACGTGGCGAGGCCCGGGTAGCCGTCGGCGGGTCGGATGCCGTTGCCCTCCTGGAAGGCGCGGACGGCGGCGCAGTCGGCCGGCGACTGGGTCCCGTCGACGGGACGGCCGAGGTGGGCCTCCAGCTCGCGCTGGTAGGGGCCGGTCCCGGCGGTGCACGCGGGTCCCGGGTCGGGGGCGGACGGGGCCGCCGCCCCGGCCGGGGCCGCCGGGGCGAGGAACAGGGCTGCGGCGGCCGCAGTGCCCATCGCGCGTACCGCGCCGCCTGTCGCCATACGGGCCTCCTCGTGCCCGCCGGCCGGGCCGCCGGTCCCAGCCAACCCGGGCGGGCCGGGTACGGCCCGCCCGGGTGCGCCGGCGGGGTGAAGCGCTCACCCGGGCGGCGGACCCGGGCGGCTCACCGGGACCGCCGGGGGCGGTCAGCCGGGGGCGGTCAGCCGCGGGGGCCCTTGCCTTCCTTGCCGCCCTTGCCGCCCTTGCCTTCCTTGCCGTCCTTACCGCCCTTGCCGTGCTCGTCGCGCCTGTTGTGGAGCGTGATCACGAGCTGCCGTCCGGGAGTCTGCCCGTCGAGCCGCAGCGGCCCAGTGACCCGGTTCGCGGGCAGGACGTAGCCCTCCGGGACGGCCGTCTCGACCAGGTAGTACCAGCCCTGCTCCAGCGGGCCGAAGTCGCAGACCCCGGTGCGGTCCGTGGCGCAGCCGGGCGCCGCAATGTGGTCCGGGTTGATGCCCCGGGTCTGCAGGCCCTCGGTGTTGTTGGTCTCCTTCCAGACCTCGAACACCGCGCCCCGCAGCGGCCGCTCCGTCTTGGCGTCCTTCTTCAGGACCCGGATCGAGCCCTCGTACTCCTCGTCCCGCTTCCGGTTCGGGACGGTGACGGTGATGCCGCCGCTCACGTCGCCCGCGGTCAGGTCGAACGGGGTCACCGGGTCCTGGGGGCCGTCGTAGCCGACCGGGGCGGCCGTCTCCCGCCAGTAGTAGCGCTGCCCGACCGGCAGTTCGACCGTGCAGGTGCCCGCCGCGTCCGTGACGCAGGCTCCGGCGAGCTGCTCGTCGGCGTCGCCGGTGGTCTGCAGTCCGGACCGGCCGTTGGTCTCGCGCCACAGCTCGAAGCGGGCGCCGGGCAGCGTCGCGCCCGTCGTCCCGTCGGTCTTGCGCAGCAGCACCCTGGCCGCGCGGTCGGGCTCGCGCCGGTTGTCCGCCTGGACGCGGACCCCGGCCGTCGCGTTCTCCGCCGTCAGGACCAGCCGGTGGACGGCGTCGGCGGGAAGGACGTAGCCCGCGGGGGCCTGCGTCTCGCGCCAGTAGTACGTGCCGAGTTCCACGGTCCGCTCGCAGATGCCGCTGCCCGGGGTGACGCAGTCGGCGCCGACCTTGGTGTCCCCGCCCTGTGCGGTGGGCTGGAGCCCGTCCTGGCCGTTGGTCTCCTTCCACAGCTCGAAGGTGGCGCCGGCCAGCGGCCCGCCGTTCTCGTCCCGCTTGAGCACGGAGACCGCGCCCGTCACGACCGGCGGGGCTCCGCAGTCGGGCAGGTCCCCGTTGAAGGGGTAGGCGTGGATCTCCTGGCCGCCGCCCCGGCCACTGGTGTGGACGAGCTCGCCGGTGGTGAAGAAGCGGCCGTTGGTGCCGGGCACGGTGACGGTGGTGCGCGAGGCCTGCTCGCCGACGAGGACGCTGCCCTGGAACTGGCCGCTGCCGGTCAGCTGGACGGCCGTGGCGTCGGGGAAGTTCCACAGCAGCCGGGTGCGGTAGTCGTTCCACGAGTCCGCGCTCGGCCCGGTGTCGTTGATGCTGCCGCTGAAGGTGCTGATCGTACGGCTGGCGCCCAGAACGTTGACGAGTACGGTGGCACCCTCCGGGATCCGGGCGAAGCGGATGCCGATGGCGCCGCCGTTCGCTGCCGCCATGTCGAAGTCCACGTTGAAGACCTGGAGCGGGGAGCTGCCGTCTCCGGTGAAGACGGTGAAGCCGTCCCGGTTGACGGCGGTGCCCGTCGCCGGACGCGGCCTGCCGTCGACCCGGGCGTAGCAGCGGCTGGCGGCGGTGAGCTCGTCGCGCAGGCCGGCGTACGGGGCGGCCGCGGCCGGGTCGGCCTGCAGGGGGCCGGTGACGGTGCCGGGGCCGGGGGCGGCGCCCGCGTGGCGGACGACGCCGCCGTCGGAGATCAGCCGCTGGTCGGCGGCGATGTGGACGTCGCGGCCGGTGGTGAGGAAGTCCGCGCCGAGCGGGGGCCGCACCAGCGAGCCGGCGCCGACGATGCCGATGTTGTACGCGCCGCCCGTCGCCGTCAGGTTCTTGTTCTGGTCGAAGGTGCCGAGGACGACGACCTTGCCCTCGGCCTCGGAGGCGCGCTCGCGGACCAGGAAGTCGGCTCCGACGAAGACGTTGATGCCCTCGTCGTAGCCGTTGGGCTCGGTGCCGACCTCGATCGGCGGGAACGGGTCGGGGCACCGGGGGCCGAGGCAAGGACCGAGCCCGCCCGGCAGCGGGGCCCTCAGCGCCTGGGCCGGGCGGTCCGAGCCGGGCCCGCCGGGCCCTGTCGGCCCGCCGGGACCCGCCGCCAGGGCCGTGGGGGCCGCGGTGGCCAGTACGGCCCCCACGGCCAGGCCGAGGGTCCAGTTCCTTGCTGACATGACGCTCCGTCCGTTTTCTGCGCTGCTGGCCCGTACAGGCTGGGCGCGGGGTACGGCGCGTCGGACGGAAGGACACTCGGGCGCTACGGCAAACCGGTATGACTGTCACCCGATTGGGCCGTCCGGGCCGGGTCAGCCGGTGGCGGAGCCCGCGACCCAGGCCGGCCAGGAGAGGTTCCAGCCGCCCAGTCCGTTGTCCGGGGCCACCGTCTTGTCCTGTGAGTTGACGACCTCCACCACGTCCCCGACCAGCGTCCGGTCGAAGAACCAGCCGGCCGGGGTGTCGGAGCCGCCGCCCTTGTTGTCGCGCAGGCCCACGCAGCCGTGGCTGGTGTTGGTGGAGCCGAAGGTGTCGGGGCTGGCCCAGTAGTTCCCGTGCAGGAAGGTTCCGGAGGCGGTGAGCCTCATGGCGTGCGGGACGTCGGGGATGTCGTACTCGCCCTTGCCGTCCTCGCTGGTGAAGCCGACGGTCGCACCGTTCATCCGGGTGACGTCGAACATCTCCATCACCACCATCTTGCCGTTGTAGGTGGTGTTCTTGGGCGCCCCGGCGCTGATGGGCACGGTCGACAGCAGCTCGCCGTCGCGCCGGACCTCCATGGTGTGCGCCGCCGCGTCCACGGTGGAGACCTGGGAGCGGCCCACGGTGAAGCGGATGGTCTTGTCCTGGATGCCGTACGAGCCGGGCGCGCCCTCGATGTCGCGCAGCTTCATCTTCACCGTGACCTCGGTGCCGGCCTTCCAGTACTCCTTGGGCCGGAAGTCGAGGCGCTCGCGCCCGAACCAGTGGCCCGCCACCTCCACGGCCGGGTCGGAGGTGACCGTGATGGCCCGCTCCACGGCGGCGCGCTGCTCGATCGCCCGGTTGAACCTGAAGGAGATGATCATGCCGGTGCCCACGGTGGAGCGGTTCTCGGGCTTGAAGTAGCCGATGAACCGCTCCTCGGGCACGTAGGTGGTGAAGGTGGTGTGCCGGGCCTGGCGGCGGTCGTGCCCGTCGAGGGCGACGGCGTCCACGGTGTACTTGGCCGCGAGCGAGAGCCGGCTTTCGGCCGGGTCTGGGCTCCAGCTGAGCCCGTCCGCGGCGATGGCGCCGGCGACCTCTTCCTCCTGGGCGTCCTCCACCTTGGTGACCACGACCCGCTCCAGCCGGCCCTCGGGCACGCTGACCGTGAGCGGCACATCGGCCGGGACGTTCTTGGCGTTGTCGTCGGGGGTGATCCGGATGGCCTCGTCCGGCGACCGGGGTTTGCCGGGCAGCTGGATCTCGATCGGGGATCCACCGTCCCCGGTGCATCCGGCCAGGCCGCCCAGCAGGGCCGCCCATACCGCCGCGGCCGCCAAGCCCGCCCCTGCCCGCCTCGTCAGAAGAGTCACGCACCTCCAACGACCGGGCCCCTCCAGGGGAAACGTGAGTGCGGCCCAGGTTCCGGGCAGAACAGTGGGAAGGACCAGACGGGGGCGGGCCCACGCCGGGACGCCGGGGCCGCACTCCCCAACCCCCGCCGGTACCGAGAGCCGTGGAGGCGGGCAGTGTCGAGCGCAGCCGAGCAAGAGGCGGTGGAAGCCGTCGCAGGTGAGGTACGGAGCGGCCAGACCGCGCCCGTGCCGCACGTCAACGGGCAGTCGAACGGGCAGTCGAGCGGACAGGCCAACGGGCAGGTCAGCGGCCTGCTCCGGAGCCCGACGCCACGCGCGTCGGCGCGCCCGGGGCCACCCCTGTGGCCCGGGTCCTCCCATCCCCTGGGGGCCCGGTTCCGCCCGGGCGCCGACGGGACCGACGGCGCCGCGGGCACCAACTTCGCCCTGTGGGCGCAGGGCGCGGAGGCGGTGGAGCTCTGCCTGTTCGACGAGGCCGGGGCCGAGACCCGCTGCGCGCTGACGGAGCTCACGCACGAGATCTGGCACGGCTTCGCGCCGGGCGTGCGCCCCGGGCAGCGCTACGGATTCCGGGTGCACGGCCGCTGGGACCCCTGGACGGGGGCCCGGCACAATCCGGCGAAACTGCTCCTGGACCCCTACGCGCGGGCCGTTGACGGCGACTTCACGCTGCCCCCCGAGGTCTACGGGCACGTGCGCGACTGGCCGCAGCAGTACATCGCGGACACCGTGCGCGACGACCGCGACTCGGCCCCGCACGTCCCCAAGGGGGTCGTGGTCCACGATGACGACGACTGGGCGGACGACGTCCGGCCGAAGACGCCGTGGGCCGACTCGGTCATCTACGAGCTGCACGTGCGCGGCTTCACGATGCGCCATCCGGGCATTCCCGAGCACCTGCGCGGCACGTACGCGGGGCTGGCCCATCCGGCGGCGATCGAGCACCTGACCGGGCTCGGGGTGACGGCGGTGGAGCTGCTGCCGGTGCACCAGTTCGCCCACGAGGACCACCTGCTGCGCCGGGGACTGCGCAATTACTGGGGCTACAACTCCATCGGATACTTCGCCCCGCACGCCGGGTACTCGTCGAGCGGTACGGCCGGGCAGCAGGTCGGCGAGTTCAAGCGGATGGTGCGGGCCCTGCACGCGGCCGGGATCGAGGTCATCCTCGACGTGGTCTACAACCACACGGCGGAGGCCGGCGAGCTGGGCCCGACGCTGTCGCTGCGCGGGATCGACAACCGGGCGTACTACCGGCTCCAGTCGGACCAGCGGCGCTACGCCGACTACACGGGCTGCGGGAACACCCTGCACGCCGGGCGGCCGCACGTGCTGCGGCTGATCACCGACTCGCTGCGGTACTGGGTGACGGAGATGGGGGTGGACGGCTTCCGCTTCGACCTGGCGGCGGCGCTGGCCCGCTCGATGCACGACGTGGACATGCTCTCGCCGTTCCTCGCGGTGATCGCGCAGGACCCGGTGCTGCGCCGGGTGAAGCTGATCGCCGAGCCGTGGGACGTGGGCTCCGGCGGCTACCAGGTGGGCGCGTTCCCGCCGCTGTGGACGGAGTGGAACGACCGCTACCGGGACGCCGTACGGGACTTCTGGCGGGGCGCGCTGCCCGACGTACGGGACCTGGGGTACCGGCTGTCGGGGTCGAGCGACCTGTACGCGTGGGGCGGGCGGCGGCCGTACGCGTCGGTGAACTTCGTGACGGCCCACGACGGGTTCACCCTGCGGGACCTGGTGAGCTACGAGCGCAAGCACAACGAGGAGAACGGCGAGGCCGGACGGGACGGCACGAACGACAACCGGTCCTGGAACTGCGGGGCGGAGGGCGAGCCCCCCGAGGGCGCGGACGGGCGGATCGGCGCGCTGCGCCGCCGCCAGCTGCGCAACCTCCTCACCACGCTGCTGCTCTCCACCGGGGTGCCGATGCTGGTGGCGGGCGACGAGTTCGGGCGCACCCAGGGCGGCAACAACAACGCGTACTGCCAGGACAACGAGACGAGCTGGGTGGACTGGTCCCTGCTGGACGACCCGCATTGGCAGGAGCTCTTCGCGCTGGCCCGGCGGCTGATCTCGCTGCGCCACACCCACCCGGTACTGCGCCGCCGGGCGTTCTTCTCGGGCCGGGCCCAGGGGGCGGACGGGCTGCGCGACCTGGCCTGGTTCACCCCGGACGGGACGGAGATGACGGAGCGGGACTGGTACGCGCCGGCCGCGGCGCTGGGGCTGTACCTGTCCGGCCGGGACATCCCCGGGCGGGACGAGCGGGGGCGGCAGGTGACGGACGACAGCTTCCTGGCGCTGCTGCACGCCGGGGACCGGCCGGTGGAGTGGGTGCTGCCGGGGGCGCCGTGGGCGGCGGTGTACGAGCTGGTCCTGGACACCTCCAGGGAGGAGCAGGCGGCCGCGCCGGGCACCCGCCACCGCGGCGGGCAGGCGCTGACCGTGCCGGCCCGCTCGGTGCTGCTGCTGAAGGTGGTGGGCTGAAGGTGGTGGGCTGAGGAACCCTCGTTCGCCCTGCGATGATGTGGCCCTCGTACGCACGAACGCGTACACGCACGTTCGAGGGAGCTTGTGGATGGCGAGTGTCGGGACGGCGCTGCGGGAGCTGCGCGGGGCGCAGAAGTCGGCGAAGGGGGTGTCGCTCTATTCGCGCTACGCCAACCGGCCGGCCGGGCGGTACCTGGCCGCCGTGTCGTACGCGCTCGGGCTCACCCCGAACCAGGTGACCCTGGTCAGCGCCGCCTTCAGCTTCGCCGCGGTGGCCGCGGTGGCGCTGGTCGCGCCCTCGTGGGGGCTGGGCGCCCTGGTGTGGGCCGCCCTCGCGGTCGGCTTCGCCTTCGACTCGGCGGACGGGCAGCTGGCCCGGCTGCGCGGGGGCGGGAGCGCTGCGGGCGAGTGGCTCGACCACGTCGTGGACTGCGCCAAGCTCACCGCGCTGCACACCTGCGTGCTGATCGCCTTCTACCGCTTCCCCGATGAGTACGGCGTCGGCGGGGAGGGCTGGCTGCTGGTTCCGCTGGGCTTCCAGTTCGCCGCGGTCGTCACCTTCTTCGGCGGGCTGCTGACCGAGAAGCTGAAGCCCAAGCCGGCCCCCGGGAGCCCCGCCGCCGCGCCGTCGACCCTGCGCGCGGTGGCGTTGCTGCCCGTGGACTACGGGGTGTTCTGCCTGGTGTTCCTGCTGCTCGGCGGCGGGAAGCTGTTCGCGTACGCCTACGCGGGGCTGGGCGTCGTCGCCGTGCTGTTCCTGCTGGCGTTCCTCACGAAGTGGTTCCGGGAGCTCAGCGCCGTTCGGCGGTGAGGGACTCCGCGGCCGGCTCCGCGAGGGCGTCCAGTGCCCGGCGGAGCTGGGTGCTGGAGGTGTGCACGGTGTAGGGGAAGTAGACGACGTCGACGCCGTGCGCGGCGAAGTCCTTCTCCAGCCGGTCCCCCTTGGGGGTGCCCCGCCAGTCGTCGCCCTTGAAGATCACGTCGAAGCGGACCTGCCGCCAGGTCTCGACCTTGTCCGGCACCGTCTCCACGAAGGCCGCGTCGACGTACTTGACGCTGCGGACGATCTCCAGGCGCTCCACGAGCGGGATCATCGGGCGGCGGCCCTTGGCGAGTTCGGCCATCTCGTCGGAGACCACGCCGGCGACGAGGTAGTCGCACTGACTGCGGGCGTGCCGAAGGATGTTGAGATGTCCGATATGGAAGAGATCGTAGGCGCCAGGCGCGTAGCCGACTCGGTACGGTCTGCGCGCGGGCGCGCCAAACTCGGACATTTCCTGCTCCGTCATCCGTTACCCCCCAGAAGCCACACCCCCCGGTGTGGCGGATTAGCAGACAATAGCGTGCACGTTCCTCACCACGCCGGTGAACGAATAGGGTGACGTGCGCATCATCCAGGGGAGAAGGGGACGTTCAGTGTCCAGATCCGGTCACCGGCGCTTGCTGCTGGTTTCCACCAATTACGCTCCCGAGCACGCGGGGATTGGGCCGTACGCCACCCAGATCGCGGAGCACTGGGCAGATCTCGGCCACGAGACACACGTCCTGACGGGCATGCCGCACTATCCGGCCTGGTCGCTGGAGCCCGAGTACAAGGGGGCGCTCCGGCGCACGGAGCAGCGCGCGGGGGTGACTGTGCACCGGCGTGCGCACACCGTGCCGCCGCGCCAGACCGCCGTCAAGCGGGCCCTGTTTGAAGGGTCGATCCTGCTGCACGGCGCCGTGGCCCCGCCCCGGATGCCGAAGCCGGACGCGGTCCTGGCCCAGATGCCCAGCCTGGCCGGCGGCGTGCTCGCCGCACGGCTCGCGGCCAAGTGGAAGGTCCCGTACGTCCCGGTCGTCCAGGACCTGATGGGTGCGGCGGCCGCGCAGAGCGGGATCAGCGGCGGCGACAAGGCCGCCGCCATCGCCGGGCGCGCGGAGGCGTACGCCCTCAAGCGGGCCACCCTCGTCGGCGTCATCCACGAGACCTTCGTGGACCGGGTCGTGGGCATGGGCGTGGATCCGAAGAAGATCCGCCTGGTGCCCAACTGGTCCCACGTGGCGGTGCCGACCAAGCCGCGCGGCAAGACCCGCCGCCACCTCGGCTGGGCACCCGGGCAGACCGTCGTGCTGCACTCCGGGAACATGGGGCTCAAGCAGGGCCTCGAAGTGCTCGTCGGGGCGGCCCGGCTGGATCCGAGCGTCCGCTTCGTCCTCATGGGCGACGGCAGTCAGCGCGCGGCCCTCGCCGACCTGGCGTCCGATGTGCCGAATCTGGACATCATCCCCCCTGCCGCCGACGGAGAGTTCCCGGATATCCTCGCGGCGGCGGACGTACTCGCGGTCACGCAGCACGCCGCCGTGATGGACATGAGCGTGCCGTCCAAGCTCACCTCGTACTTCCAGGCCGGCCGGCCCGTCGTCGCCTCCGTCGCGGCGCTGGGCGGTACCGCCCAGGAGGTGGAACGCTCGGGCGCCGGAGTCCTCGTACCGCCGGAGGACCCCGAGGCGCTGCTGAAGGCCGTGCGGGCCCTCTCCGAGGACCCCGCGGGCGCTGATGAACTGGGTGCGGCCGGACCGCGGCACGTGGCGGCCCACCTGAGCCGTGAGGCGGGCCTGGCCCGCATCGACGCACTGATAGACGAAGCACTTGGGGGTCCCCAGCCGTGATCGAGACGAACCGCCCAGCAGCGGCCCCGGCCGAGGACGAGCCCGATCTCCTCAGGGACCAGTTCCGCCAGCTCCTGCGCTACCGACGGCTGATCGGCGCGGGCGTCGGCATCGGCCTGCTGGGCGGCGTCTACCTCGGCGTCTCCACGGCGGACACCTACGTGGCGACCGCCGACATCGTGCTGCGCGCGCCCACCGACGACCCGTTCAACCCGAGCCTCGCCCCCGACAAGGCGATCAACATCGGCTCGGAGCGCCAGGTCGCGCTCTCCAGCTCCATAGCCAACGAGGCCGCGAAGAAGCTCGGGGTCTCGGCGGCCGGCTTCGCGGGCCTGCGCAGCGGCCTCCAGGTGACCAACCCGCCGCAGTCGATGGTCCTGCGCTTCACCTACACCGCCTCCTCGCCCAAGGAGGCCGCCCGGCGTGCCAACGCGATGACCGAGGCGTACCTGCTCAAGCGGCAGGAGGCCCTGGACCTCACCCGCGACAAGATGGTCAAGGGCTACAAGGACCAGCGCGACCCGGTGTCCAAGCAGCTCGACGAGCTCGTCAAGGAGATCGCCAGGATGCCGGCCGGCGCCCCGCGCGACGCCGCCACCTCGACCAAGACCGACCTGCAGAGCGAGGTCGGCCGCTACAACGGCAACATCACCAAGCTGGAAGCCCTGGACATGACCCCGGGCCGGGTCACCAGCGCCGCCACCGCGCCCTCCCACCCGGACGGCCCGGGCCTGCCCATGTCGCTCGCGCTCGGCGCGGCCGTGGGCCTCGCGCTCGGCCTGCTCGGGGCCTGGGTCCGGCTCGTGTTCGACCCGGCGCCGCGTTCCGAGGGCGATGTCGCCCGGGCCCTGCGCGCGCCCGTACTGGGCTCCCTGCCGCGGGGCAAGACCGGCGGCGGCCCGCTGCTCGCGGCCGGCGAGGAGGACCCGCGGCTCGCCGAGGAGTTCCGCTCGGTGGCCTTCCGGCTGGCCTACGACTCCCGCTTCGCCGACCGGCGGCGCCTGCTCGTGGTGGCCCCGCGCGGCAGCAGCGAGACCGCGGCCGCGGTGGCGGTGAACCTGGCCGCCTCCTTCGCGGAGACCGGCAAGGACGTCCTGCTCATCGAGGCCGACCTGCGTACCCCGGTGCTGGCCAGCCAGCTGCCGACCGACGCGGGCGGGCGGCCGCGCTGGAGCCAGATGCCCGGCGGCCCCGGGCAGCAGGGCGACTCCGACTGGCCCGACGGACGCCAGCTCGTCGTGGACGCCGGTGAGTCGGGCGCCTTCGACCTGATCCCCGGCGAGCAGGTGCGCAACGTGGCCCGCGCCCTGACCTCGCCGCGCGCCACCCGGCTGATCTCCGAGGCCGACTCCCCCAACTCCACCGTGGTCGTGCTCGCGCCGCCCGTGCTCTCGTACGCCGACGCCCTCGCGCTCGTGGACCGCGTCGACGGGGTCCTGGTGGTCTGCGACCCGCGCGCGGTGCACCGCAGCGACCTGTCCCGGATCCGCGAGCTGATCAGCGGGGCCGGCGGCACGGTGCTGGGCGCCGTGCTGCACGCCCCGCTGCCCGGCGAGAAGCGCGGCCCCAAGCTGCGCAAGGGCGGCGAGCCCGCCTCCGCGCCGGGCCCGGGGCCCGGCGCGCCGGCTGCGGCCCGGTCCGCGCCGCAGCCGATCGCGTACGAGGTGGCCGAAGGCGAGCAGCACATCCCCGGTGACGGCTCCGACACCGTCGCCCTGCGCACGGTCCGCACGGGCCGGCGGTGAGCCGGCGCGGCCTCGCCGCGGTCGCCTCGGTCCTGGACCAGGCCGCCTCCAGCGCCACCAACATCCTGGTGCTGGTGCTGGCCGCGCGGCTGTCGTCGGCGTCGGGCTTCGCCGACTTCTCCATGGTGTACGTGACCTTCAGCGTCCTCCTCGGGCTGAACATGGCCTACATCGGGCAGACCGTGGTGCTGGAGAAGGGCGACCGCCTGGCCTCCGTGTGCCGCTCGGGGCTGACCTTCACCGCGGCCGCCTCGGCCGTGGCCGGGGCGGTGCTGGCCGTCGTGGGCCTGGTGCTGCCGGGGGGCGCCGGACGGGCGTTCCTCGCGCTGGGCCTCGTACTGCCCCTGGTCCTCGTACAGGACGGGCTGCGCTACTGCTTCTCCGCGCTGCGGGCGCCCCAGCGGGCGCTGGCCGCCGACGCGTTGCGCCTCGCGTGCGTGGTCCCTGCGCTGCTGCTCCAGCCGGAGGGGGCCTCGGCGGGGCGGCTGGTCCTCGTGTGGGGGGTCTCCGCGCTGCCCGCGCTGGCGCTCGGGCTGTGGCTGCTGCGGCCGTCCGTGCGCGGGGCCGCGGTGGAACTGCGCCCGTACCTGCGGCGCGGACACCTCGGGCAGCGGTTCGTGGTCGAGTTCGCGGTGGGCAACGGCTCCAGCCAGCTCGCGGTGCTCGGACTCGGCGTCTTCGCGACCCCGCTGGCGGTCGGCGCGCTGCGGGGCGCGACCACCCTCTTCGGGCCGCTGAACGTGCTGTTCAACTCGGCCAGTGCCTTCGGCCCGCCCGTCGTGGGCCGGGCGAGCGGCAAGCGGGGCGTGGTCCGGCTGACGGCGCTGATGGGCGGCGCGCTCGCCGTCCTCGGCGCCGGCTGGGGGGCCGTGCTGTACGCGCTGCCCGACCGGCTGGGCCGCGAACTGCTCGGCGACACCTGGGCGGCGGCGGCCGCGCTGCTTCCGGCCACGGGTGCGCAGTACGCCGTCATGGGGCTCGGCACCTGCGCGCTGCTGACCCTGCGCGTTCTCGACCCGAAGGCCACCCTGTCGTTGCAGGTGGTCTTCTCGCTGCTGTCCGTGGGGCTGCTGCTCGGCGGGTACGCGCTGTGGGGCGTGGCCGGGGCGGCCTGGGGGCTGGCCCTCGGCTCCGCCGCGAAGGCCGCGGCGGGCTGGCTGCGGGTGGCCAGGACCGAGGCGCCCGCCGCGCCCGCCCCGACCGGCGCCGCGGAGTCGGTTCCCGCCGCCTGAGGCGGCCCGGTGCCGGGTCCGGGCCGGCTCGTGGCCGCGTCACATCCGGTCCCAGTACGCCTGGATTCGGCTGTGCTTCCGTGGGGCCATGCCTGAAACCACACCCTGCGCGGCCGAGGCCGCCTCCCCCGGGCGGATACGCCTGACCCTGCTCGGCGTGATGCTCGCGATGCTGCTCGCCATGCTCGACAACATGGTCGTCGGCACGGCGATGCCCACGATCGTCGGCGAACTCGGCGGCCTGGAGCGCCTGTCGTGGGTGGTCACCGCCTACACGCTCGCCACGGCCGCCTCCACCCCGGTCTGGGGCAAGCTCGGCGACCTGCACGGCCGCAAGGGCACCTTCCTCATCGCGATCACGATCTTCCTCATCGGCTCCGGACTGTCGGGCGCGGCCCGGTCGATGGAGCAGCTGATCGCTTTCCGGGCCCTCCAGGGCATCGGCGCCGGCGGGCTCGTGGTCGGCGCCTTCGCCCTGATCGGCGCACTGGTCTCACCGCGTGAACGCGGCAGGTACCAGGGCATGTCGGCCACGATCATGGCGATCGGCACCATCGGCGGACCGCTGCTCGGCGGCTTCCTCACCAGCCACCTGGGCTGGCGGTGGAGCTTCTACATCAACCTGCCGATCGGCGTGGTCGTGCTGGTGTGGATCCAGTCGATGTTGCACCTGCCCGCGAAGCGGTCCTCGGCCCGCATCGACTACCCGGGCGCCGCGCTGCTGACCACGACCATCGGCGCGCTGGTCCTTCTCACCACCTGGGGCGGCACCCAGTACGCCTGGGGCTCGGCGCAGGTGCTCGGCCTGGCGGCTCTCACCGTCCTCGCCCTGGGCGCGTTCCTGTGGTCCCAGACCCGGGCGGCGGAGCCGGTGCTGCCGCTCTCCGTCTTCCGCAGCCGCAACCTGTCGCTGTCCTCGGTGATGGCCTTCACCACCGGCGCGGCGATGTTCGGCGTGGTGAGCTTCCTGCCGATGTACCAGCAGTCCGTGCAGGGCGCCTCGGCGGCCAACTCCGGGATGCTGCTGCTGCCGATGGTGCTCCCGGTCGTGCTGTGCTCGCAGATCGTCGGCCGGGTGATGACCCGGACCGGCCGGTACAAGGTCTTCCCGGTGGTCGGCGGCAGCGTGGTCACGCTCGGCCTGTACCTGCTGTCCACGATGGACGCCGGCACCGGCCGCGGGACCTCCGCCTTCTACATGGTGGTGCTCGGCACGGGTCTGGGCCTGGCCATGCAGATGCCGATGACCATCGCGCAGAACAGCGTCGAGGTGAAGGACATGGGCGTCGCCTCGGCCTCCTCCACCCTCTTCCGCACCATCGGCGGTTCCTTCGGCGTCGCGCTCTTCGGATCGCTCTTCGCCCGCCGGGTCGGCGACGGGATCAGCCCGCAGTCGGTGGCCGCAGGGACGCACAGCCTCTTCCTGTGCGCGGCGCTGCTGAGCCTCGCGGGACTGGCCGCGGCCGTGTGCCTCAAGGAGGTCCCGCTGCGCGGGCAGCCGTCCGGGCCGCCAGCGCCCGCCGAGCCCGTCAAGGCGCCCGCCGCCGCGTGATCAGCGCAGGGTGGTGTCCTTGTCCGTACGGTACGTGGCCACCAGTGCGAGGCACATCGCGGCGATGGCGACGCGGCCCGAGGCCTGGAGGAGCGGGCCGCGCAGCAGGATGAAGGAGTAGCCCGCGACGAGCGGGACCACCACCGAGATCAGGCTCCCCGGTGGGGACCGGCGGGTGGCCCGCTTGGCGTAGCGGCGGTCGACGCGGGCGGCGGCGTACCCCATGGCCATCAGCCCGCCGCCCATGCCCAGGGGGCCGAAGTCGACCCACAGCTCCGCCCAGATCGGGGAGGAGAGGTTGGTGTTGACGGTGCCCATCCACACGCCGACCATCACGCCGGTGTCGCGCGCCTTGCCGGGCCACACCGAGCGCGGCACCGCGAAGAAGACGGAACCGGCGAGCTGGCGGCCGTAGAGGTGGCCGGGGCCGGATTCCGCGTAGGTGATGGTGTTGGCGAACATGCCGATCTGGTCGTAGTCCTTGAGGGCCATCGGCTCCAGGAACGAGGTCGTCTCGACGGGCTTGTAGTTCTTCTCGTCGTAGCGGAAGCGGTCCGCGAAGGGGAAGACGAGGAGGGCGATCACCACGGCCATCGACAGCGCCACCCGGTACATCGCCGCGCTCACCGGGAAGACGGTGAACAGCAGCGCGAACATGACGGTCAGGAACCAGTAGCGCGGGTTCGAGATCGGGTTGTTGACCACCAGGTTCAGGGCCGCGAGGGCCGACCAGGTGACGATGATCGACACCTTGCGCCGGGCGAACTTCGAGGTGATCAGCCACCGCGTGTAGAGCAGCAGCGCGAGCAGCGCCGGAACGGTGCCGAAGCCGCGCAGCAGGGCCTGGCCGGCCTGGCCGTCGCCGTTGGAGACGCCCGCCTCCTCGATGCCGGCGATGATCTCCTGCCGGCTGGAGAAGAAGACCGCCGGGCCGCCGAGCTTCATGATGAAGGCCGCGCTGCACAGGAACGACAGCCCGGTCAGCAGTTGGAGCCTGCGCCGGTGCGCCATCACCGGGCGCGGCTCCTTCTGGGAGCCCCCCGCGCGGCCGGCGGGCCGGTGGCGGGCGAGCAGCACTCCCACGTCGAAGGCCGCGCAGCCGAGCAGGACCAGGCCGATGGCTGCGGTCAGGTCGGAGCGGGGCCCGACGACGGGGGTCGGGACCTGGCCGAGGACGGCCTGGGCGAGCGGGGCCACGCCCATGGCCATGTAGACGAAGAGCCAGAAGGAGCCCTGGAGCAGCTTGCGGCGGCTGGTCAGGACCATCGCGGAGAGCCTGGCGCCCGCGTACATGGTCAGCAGGAGCTGGAGCCAGAACGCCGCGTCGTGGGCGCCGGCGCCGGTCTGGACGGCGACGAAGAGCGGCAGGAAGACGGTGAACCCGAGGGCGAGCGGGACGGACAGCGCGCGGGAGAGCAGGGTGCGCGGGGTGGTGACCCGGCCCCACTTGGCCTCGTCCTCGGCGGTCGGCGCGGGAGGCGTGACGGTGGGCTTGCGTATGTCCGTTGCCACTGCTGCCCCCACCCCATGTGCCTGATCCGCGCGCAGTCTAGTCTGAGCGGGCGGCGCCCGGGGAGGCGCCCACGGGGTGGTTGACGGGGCGGATGATGAGGGGCTGCTGTGCGTGATCTTCCTGCCTTCACGCTGGCCGGATACGACAAGGGCCGCGGGCTGTTGACCCAGGCGCTCTGGTTCGCGGTGATGAACACGCTGTTCATGAGCTGGTTCTGCCCGGCCCGGCTGCGCGTCGCGCTGCTGCGGGCCTTCGGGGCGAAGATCGGCGAGGGGGTGCTGATCCGCCACAAGGTGCGCGTGCTGTGGCCGTGGAAGCTGACCGTCGGGGACCACACCTGGATCGGCGAGGGCGCCTGGCTGCTCAACCTGGAGCCGGTGGTGATCGGCTCGCACGTGTGCGTCTCCCAGGAGGCGATGCTGTGCACCGGCTCGCACGACCACCGGGCCGCCGACTTCCGCTACCGCAACGCCCCGATCGTCGTGGAGGACGGTGCCTGGGTGGCGGTACGGGCGACCGTGCTCGCCGGGGTGACCGTGGGCCGGTGCGCCGTCGCCGGCGCGGGCTCCGTCGTGCACAAGGACCTGCCGGAGCTGACCCTGCAGACCCAGGACGGGCACCGCCGCCCGGTGGAGGAGCCCAAGTGAGCGCCGCTTCGAGAGTTCTGCACGCCGTCACGCTGCACTCCCCCTCGCACGCCTTCGGCGGGCCGGTCCGGGTCGCGCTGAACCTGGCCAAGGGGCTGCGGGCACGCGGCCACGAGGCCCGGCTGCTGGCCCTCGGCGAGGGCTTCCCGGACCCGTGGCCCACCTCGGTGGAGGGTGTTCCGGCCAGGCTCTTCCCCGCCCGGCGCCTGCTCCCCCTGGGCTTCAGCGGGATGACCTCGCCTGCGCTGCTCGCCTCGGCGGGCCGCCTGGTGCGCGACGCGGACGTGGTCCACGTGCACCTGGCCCGGGACCTGGTCACCCTGCCCGTCGCCCTGGCGGCGCTGCGGGCACGCAAGCCGCTGGTCCTCCAGACCCACGGCATGGTGGACCCGAGCGACAAGCTCCTGGCCAAGGTGCTCGACGCGGTGGCCGTACGCCGGCTGCTGCGCGGCGCCGACGCGGTGCTGTACCTGACCCCGCACGAGCGGGAGGGCCTGGACGCGGTGGTGGGCGCGCCCCTGCCGCAGGCCGTCCGGCTGGTGAACGGCACCCCGGCGCAGGAGGAGCGGCCGGCTCCGGCGGGTGCCCCGCGCATCCTGTACTCGGCGCGCCTGCAGGCCCGTAAGCGCCCGGTGGACTTCGTCTCCGCGGCCCCGGCGATCCTGGCGGCCCACCCGGACGCACGGTTCGTGGTGGCCGGACCCGACGAGGGCGAACTGGCGGCGGTCCGCGCCCGGATCGCCTCGCTCGGGCTGTCGGACCGCTTCTCGGTGCCCGGCGCGCTGTCGAGCGCGGAGGTCCTGGCGGAGCTGCGCCGGGCCCATGTGTACGTACTGCCCTCGGTGGACGAGCCGTTCCCCATGTCGGTGCTGGAGGCCCTCTCCGTGGGCGTCCCGCCGGTGGTGACCCACTCCAACGGCCTGGCCCGCGACATCGCCGCCGCGGGCGCCGGCCTGGCCGTGGATCCCGGGCCGGAGGGCGTCGCGACCGCGGTCCTGTCCCTGCTGGACCCCGAGGCCAACCGGTCGGCGTCCCTGGCGGCCCGCAAACTGGCCGCGGAGTCCTTCTCGATGGAGGCGGTCCTGGACACCCTTCTGCCGGTCTACGAGGCGGCCCGCGCCCGCGGGTAGCCGGCGGCAGCCGGGCCGCCCGTCACAGGACGTCCCGGCGCTCCCCCGCCACGGGGACGGCCCCCATGATGCGGCGGCGCTTGAGGACGCTCGCGTAGACGGCGAGGCCGATGACGCCGACCACCATCATGATCAGGCCGACCAGGTCGAGGTTGACGCTCTCCATCTCCCAGTCGGTCGCGAAGGTGAGGATCGCCCCCACCACGATCAGGGCGATGCAACTGCCCATTCCTCCCATGACGCTCGCCTCCGAAACAGCGGTAGCCCGTCGTCGTGCCGTGACCACGCGGTTACCCGGGCAGCGGACGCGAAAACGCCGCCGTGGACCGGTAATCCGGTCCTCGGCGGCGTTCTCGTACGTACGGGGTCCGGCGCCCGGACCTACGCGGGCACCCAGGCGTAGCAGCCCGTGGAGACGAACTCCGCGGTGCCGGCCGGGATGGCGGCCGTGATCTTGTCGCCGGCCTTGACCGGGGCCTCCGGGCCCGACGCGAGGGTGCCGCCGTCCTTGCCCTTCGCCTCCCACGCGCAGGTGGTGCTCTGGGTCAGCGCCCGGTAGGTGCCCGCCGCGGGCGACTGCTTCGTGCCGTCCGGGAAGCCCTTCTCCGCCGCGGCGAGGATCGGCTTCTGCTCCGGGCACAGGTAGGTGATCGCGTCCTTCGCGCCCGGGATCTCCCCGGCGACGATGGACCCGGTCGCCGCGTCCTTGTCGCGCTTGGCCGTGCGCTCCACCCGCTGGCAGGAGTCCTGGCCGGTCTGCAGGACGGCCGCCGGGTCCATCTTCTCCGGGACGCGGCCGCTCAGGTACTTCTTCTCGTTCTCCTTGAAGCTGCCCGTCTTGGGGGTGAGCTTCGCGTCCGGCAGAACGGGACCCGTCGGCTTCGCCTCGGGCGCGGTGGGCGCCGCCGGGGAGTCCGCCGGGTCGGGGGCCGAGGAAGAGGCCGGCGGCTTCGCCTTGGCGGCCGCGCCGGCGTCGGCCTTGCCGTCACCGTCCGAGCCGCAGGCGGTCAGGGTCAGGGCTGCGGCCAGCAGGACAGCAGCCGCTGCGGAGCGTCGGTACATCAGGTGGCTCCCGTACTTACTGGGTACTCGGTTCTCAGGGTTCTCGGAACTGCTCGGTATTACAGGAGTGCGGGGCCCGGCGTGAAAGCCGGACCCCGCACTCCGTCAGGCTGCTACTGCGGGCCGAAGGTGAGGACCAGCTGCGGCGCGGCGTCGGCGGCCGTCGCCTCCGAGGACCAGATCCACAGCGGGTCGGACCCGTTGCTCGTCAGGGCCAGGCTGTAGCTGGAGTTCAGCACCGAGGTCAGCGCGGCGGTGTCCAGCGGGATGCTCTGGATCGCCGAGCCGTCCGGCACCGCCGAGATGGTGCCGAGCGCGGTGGTGCCCACCGTGGGCTTGGTGTTGAAGGTGGTGTCCGTACCGCTCCAGGTGCCGGTGACCGGGACCGCCGAGATGGTGTCGGCGGAGCCGGCGCCCGTCTGGGTGGTGGTCTTGATCTGGAGCGAGGCGGCCTTCAGGACCTGCCCGGCCGGGGCGGCCGGGAGGTTGAAGCGCAGGTACGTCTCGTACAGCGAGCCGCTGCCGCGGACGGCGAGCGAGGTGGCCGCGCCGTTGGCGGCGCTCGGGGCGCCCTGGTTGATGTAGGTGTCCTCGGTCGTGGAGACCTTGGAGACCGTGTCGGAGGGAGCCTTGGCCAGGTCGAAGTGGTTCTTGACCTGGGCCTGGGACAGCGCCGTCGGGTAGACGGCCGTCTCGTCGATCTGACCGGCGAAGAAGTTGCTCGTCGGACGGGTCGGCCAGCTGTTGAGGTTGTCCCCGCCCACGTGCCAGTAACCGGCGTAGGCGTTGAAGTTGGTGACGTTCAGGGTGCCCTTGGACTGGCCGTCCACGTACAGCGCCATGCCGGCGGGGCCCTGCGTACCGACCACGTGGTGCCACTTGTTGTCGTTGAACGTGTCGAACAGACCGGTGGAGATGGTCCGGGTCGAGCCGTTGTAGACACCGAAGATCAGGCGACCGGTGTTGGTCATGTACAGCTGCTTGTCGTACGTGCCGCTGTTGCGGTCGGTGTTGTTGCCGAAGCCGATCAGCTTGCCGCCGCGCGTGGTGTTCGTCTTGAACCACGTCTCGATGGTGTACGAGGTGCCCACCGTCTGGCGGTGGTCGCTGTAGACCTGCTGGCTGGTGCCGTTGAAGCCCATGGCCGTGCTGGCACCGGTGACGGCGCCGGGGGCCTGGCGCAGGGCCGGGGCGTTCAGCTGGATGCCGCTGGTGTTGCCGCTGACCGAGGAGTCGGCGACGTACGGGCTGACGGTGTCGTCGTAGCGCCAGTACAGGTTGGCACCGTCGGCGCGGACCTGGTTCGGGTACGCCTGGACCGAGGTCGGGACCGTCACGGAGACGGACGCCGACAGGGCGCTGGTGTTGCCCGCCGCGTCGGTCGCGGTCACCCGGTAGCTGTACGACTGGCCGGCCTTGGCGGTGGTGTCGACCCAGGACGCCTGCGGGCGCTCCCACTCGACGGAGTCCGCGACCACGGAGGCGATCGGCGTGGCCGAGCCGTTGCGGTAGATGCGGTACGTCAGCTTGCTGTCGTCCTGGTCGTAGCTGGTGCGCCAGCGGACCTGGACCTCGTTCGGCTTGACGGCGGCGGCGCTGGCGACCGGGGTGGTCGGGGCGCCGACGTCGCCGGTGGAGGCGAAGCGGGTCAGGCCCTGCTGCGGCTGGCCGTTGATCAGGGTGAACTCACCGCCGACCCACATGTACTTGACGTCGTTCTTCTCCGCCACGGCCATCACGCGCGGGCCGATGCCCTCGCCGAGGCCGTCGTTGGCGGTGGGGTGCCAGCCGAGCTTGCGCGGGCCGCGCACGAACCCGTCCACGGGCGCGGGGGCGGCGCCTTCGTGGTCGGTCGGCTGGGCCAGCAGGAAGTTCCGCTTGCCGTCGGGGAACTCCAGCTCGGTGGAGCAGTCGTGCGCGTGCGAGGAGCTGTAGAGCACGCCCTCGTACGGCAGGACGAACTGCGTCGCGCCGAGGCAGCGGTCGCGCCACTTCTCGCTGAAGTCGCTCAGGCGCAGGCCGATGCGGCCGTCGAAGACGCCGCCGCCGGAGCCCTCGTTGCCGGTGTAGAAGCCGGTGGCGTCGGTCGAGATGTGCTTGACGACCGAGTTCGACGGGATGTTCGTGTAGGTCTTGGCGACCGCGCCGGTGGTGGAGTTGACCACCGCGAGCGCGTGCGTGTTGGAGCCGTTGACCGAGAAGAAGTCGCCGCCCAGCAGCACGTTCTTGCCGTCGGGGGTGACCGCGACGGCGCGCCCCGGCTCGTCCGCGTTGGCCGTGAAGGGCTTGAGCGCACCGGAGGTGGCGTCGACCGCGGCGAAGCGCTCGCGGGTCTGGTCCTCGACGGTGCCGAAGTCGCCGGCCGCGTACAGGGTGTCGTCGGTGACGGCGAGCGAGCGCACGGTGGCGGGGAAGCTCGGGTGGAACGAGGCCTTGGGGGTGCAGGTCTCGATGTCGATGGCCGCGACGCTGGAGACCGGGGTGCCGTTGACGGCGCCGAAGTAGCCGCCCGCGTACAGGGTCTTCTTGTCCGGCGAGACGGTCAGCGTGCGGACCGTCGCGGTGCCGTCGCCGATGGTGAAGGCGAGCTTGCAGGAGGTCGGGGTGCCCGTCGCGGCGTCGAGCGCCACGAAGTTCACGGCTTCCTGCTCGGTGCCGCTGCCCGAGTTGTCCGGCGGGCGGACCGCGGAGAAGGTACCGCCGGCGAAGACGGTGCCGTTGGCCTGGGCCATCGCCCAGACGATGCCATTGGGCTGCCAGGTCGGCAGGTTGTCGGCGGTGAATGCCACGGGCGCCGTGATGGCGGAGGCCTCGGGCATGAGCACCAGGCCCATACCGGTGCCGGCGCCGGCCAGTGACAGGACGAGGGCAGCAGTCAGCCCTCTTGATCTACGCATGAGCCCCCCAGGGCAATCGCCCGGTTTGATGGCTGGAACTATCCGAACAGCCATATGTACTGGGCGCAGACTAGGGCTCACGCGAGGTCCCGGTCACCTCACTTGACCCATTGCATACCAACTTGGAATCAACAGGGTTCAGCATGGAGGGCGCACTACGGACATACGGCAGGTTTGCCCCGGCCACACCCGCAGAGAACTGCGCGAATGACCGGGACACGGCAAATCGTAGGGGAAATATAAGCCCTCAGCGGTCGATGCGGACCGTCACGCCCGCCAGTTGGTCCTCGACCTGGCGGATGTCGGCGTCGACCATGATCTTTGCCAGATCCGCCACCAGGACGGTCGGCTTCCAGCCAAGCAGCTCATTGGCCTTGGAGGCGTCGCCGATGAGGGCGTCGACCTCGCTGGGGCGCTCGTACTTGGGGTCGTAGCGCACGTGCTCGTTCCAGTCGAGGCCGGCGTGGCCGAAGGAGGCCTCGACGAACTCGCGGACCGTGGCGGCGACACCGGTGGCCACGACGTAGTCGGTGGCCTCGTCCTGCTGGAGCATGCGCCACATGGCGTCCACGTACTCCGGGGCGTAGCCCCAGTCGCGGACGGCGTCGAGGTTGCCGAGGTAGAGGCGGTCCTGGAGGCCGGCCTTGATACGGGCCACCGCGCGGGTGATCTTGCGGGTCACGAAGGTCTCGCCGCGGCGCGGGGACTCGTGGTTGAAGAGGATCCCGTTGACGGCGAACATGTCGTACGCCTCGCGGTAGTTCACCGTGGTCCAGTACGCGAAGACCTTGGCGGCGCCGTACGGGCTGCGCGGGTGGAACGGCGTGCCCTCGTTCTGCGGGGGCGGGGTGGCCCCGTACATCTCGGAGGAGGAGGCCTGGTAGATGCGGGTGTCGACCCCGCTGGCCCGGATGGCCTCCAGCAGGCGCAGGGCGCCGAGGCCGGTCACGTCGCCGGTGTAGAGGGGTGCGTCGAAGGAGACGCGGACGTGCGACTGGGCGCCGAGGTTGTAGACCTCGTCGGGGCGTATGTCGCGCAGCAGGTTCACCAGCGCGACGCCGTCGGACAGGTCCGCGTGGTGCAGCACGAAGGAACGGTTCGCCGTCTGCGGGTCCTGGTAGATGTGGTCGATCCGCTCCGTGTTGAAGCTGGAGGACCGCCGCACGAGCCCGTGCACCGTGTAGCCCTTGGAGAGCAGGAGCTCTGCGAGGTACGAGCCGTCCTGTCCGGTGACGCCGGTGATCAGCGCGGTCTTGCCCATGGGGTCCCCCTGGTGGTGGTTGCTGTTCGGTGTGTGGTGAGGCTGCGCCTCGGTGTGCGTGCGGCGGGCCCCGGCAGGGGGGCGCTGCGCACGTTCGGGCCAGGGGCCCGGAGCTGGTTGGGTACCGTACACGCCCGGTCCCGCCGTCTTTGCGGCGGATTCGGTCGGGCGCGGGGCTGCCCCTCGGGACGCGGGGGCGGGCTGGCATCATCGGCGGTATGACAAGCTCGCCGCTCCTGCCCCCGAACGCTCGCGTCTTCGTCGCCGGCCACCGCGGCCTCGTGGGGTCCGCGGTCGTCCGCCGCCTCACCGCCGACGGCCACGACGTGCTCACCCGGGGACGGGCCGACCTCGACCTGCGCGACGCCGCCGCGACCGGGGCGTACCTGAAGGACGTCCGGCCCGACGCCGTCGTACTGGCCGCCGCCAAGGTCGGCGGGATCATGGCCAACAGCACGTACCCGGTGCAGTTCCTGGAGGACAACCTCAAGATCCAGCTCAGCGTGATCGCCGGCGCGCACGCGGCCGGCGTGGAGCGCCTGCTGTTCCTCGGGTCCTCCTG
This sequence comes from Streptomyces sp. NPDC037242, assembly GCF_055604165.1. Lineage (NCBI taxonomy): Bacteria > Bacillati > Actinomycetota > Actinomycetes > Kitasatosporales > Streptomycetaceae > Streptomyces > Streptomyces sp. NPDC037242. Next base: position 541,831 of record NZ_JBVJUY010000002.1, on the reverse strand, counting down.
CATCTACCCGAAGCTGGCCCCGCAGCCGATCAGCGAGGACGCCCTGCTGACCGGCCCGCTGGAGCCCACCAACGAGGCGTACGCCCTGGCGAAGATCGCCGGCATCGTCCAGGTCCAGTCCTACCGCAAGCAGTACGGGGCCTCGTACATCTCGGCCATGCCCACGAACCTCTACGGCCCGGGCGACAACTTCGACCTGGAGTCCTCGCACGTGCTGCCCGCCCTGATCCGGCGCTTCCACGAGGCCGCCGCCGAGGGCCGCGAAGAGGTCACCCTCTGGGGATCGGGCACCCCGCGCCGGGAGTTCCTGCACGTGGACGACCTGGCTGCGGCCTGCGCGGTGCTGCTGGAGCGCTACGACGGGGACGAGCCCGTCAACATCGGCTGCGGCGAGGACCTGACCATCAAGGCCCTGGCCGAGACGGTCGCCGAGGTGACCGGCTTCGAGGGCCGGCTCGCCTGGGACACCTCGAAGCCGGACGGAACCCCCCGCAAGCTCCTGGACGTCAGCCGGCTGACCTCGCTGGGCTGGAAGCCGGGGATCCCGCTGCGGGACGGCATCGCCTCCACCTACCGGTGGTGGCGCGAGCAGAGCTGATCGCAATCTCAGGGCCCCTCAGTACGCTCCGCGGCCGTCGACGACGGCGCGGAGGGTACGGCCCATCACGTCGACATCGCTGGTGAAGGACCAGTTGTCGACGTACTGCAGATCAAGCTGAATCGTTTCGTCCCAAGACAGGTCGGATCGTCCGCTGATCTGCCACAGCCCGGTCATCCCCGGCCGGACGGTGAGCCTGCGCAGCTCGACCTCGTCGTACTGCGCCACCTCCTCCGGCAGCGGGGGCCGCGGGCCGACCAGCGACATGTGCCCGGCCAGTACGTTGAACAGCTGCGGCAGCTCGTCCATGGAGGTGCGGCGCAGCAGCCGGCCCACCCGGGTCACCCGGGGGTCGCGGCGCATCTTGAACATCAGGCCGTCGTTCTCGTTGGCCCCGGACAGCTCCGACTTGCGCGCGTCCGCGTCGACGACCATGGTGCGGAACTTCCACATGACGAACGGGACCCCGTCGCGGCCGATGCGGCGCTGCCGGTAGAAGGCCGGACCGCTCGAGCCGAACCGTATGGCCAGGAAGATTCCGAGGAACACCGGCAGCAGCAGGAGCAGCCCGACCCCGGCCCCCACGCGGTCCAGCGCCGACTTCAGCACGGTCTGCACGCCCCGGCTCACCGGCGGCGCCACGCGCAGTACGGCGAGCCCGCCCGCGGACAGGGTCTCCAGGCGCTTGACGGAAACCTCCACCAGCCCCGGGAAGACGGCCAGTTCCAGCCCGGCGTCGTGCAGGGCCCACGCGACGCGGCGCAGCCGCTCCCCCGTGATCCGCGCCCCCGGGGCCACGAGCACCAGATCGGCGTGGTGGCTGGCGACGGCGCCGAGCACGGCGATGGAGTCGCCGTTCGGGGCCTGCGGCATGCCCGCTTCCAGCCGGGCCGCCACGGGCACCCCGCTGGCCATGGCCCCGGCGCCGACCGGGACCACGCCGACGACGACGTACGGGTGGTCGGTGCGTGCGGCCAGGTGGGCGATGACGTCCTCGGCGGCGTCGGGCTCGCCGATGACCAGCACCCGGCTCACCGCGTGCGCCTCGCGGCGGGCGGCGGAGAGGTGGCGGTAGGTCAGCTTGTGGCAGGCGACGGTGATCAGGAGGGCGGGCAGCAGGGCGCCGAGCGCGGACAGCCGCGGGGTGCTCTCACCCGTCACGACCCGCGCCACGGCGAGGACACCGATCAGAATCAGCCAGTCGTGTACGACCGGCAGGACACCGCGGGACTCACCGAGCACCCGGGACGCGTACCGGCGCCGCAGCGCCTGCACCCCGGTCCAGGCCAGAGCGGTGCCGACGCCGCAGTACACGGGCCGGACCTGCTGCGCGGCCTCGAAGACGAGCCCGACGGGAACGGCCGCGCCGAGGAAGTCGGCGGTGACGGCGGCAGGCAGGTACCAGCGGGCCTTGTCTCCCAGCCGACGGGCCGGCCCAGCCGCCCCCGCGGCTGCTCTGGCCACTCTCTGCGCAGGAATATGGACATGCCTCATGGGCCCCCCTGGCACGTGGTCTATGACAGTGGCGCGTGTCCGCGGCTTCCCCGGGCAACGGACATCTGGCGCACCGGGAAACAGTACGACAAACACCCGTACGGTAGATGCCGTTTGCGTGAACGAGACCTCTCGTTGCTCAAGCGTTAGCAACCGGTATCACCTGTTCCGGATGATGGACTCCCTTTTCTCACACGAAGGTGAATGGTTCGGATACCGGATACGTCTCTTCGGACAACGAACTGTTTCCAGCCAACCTTTTGACGCGGCCCTGACATCACGGCGCTCAGGTGGCACTCTTCGACCGTTCATCGCACCAGCCTGTTCTGCCCGGAGGCCCACCCAGCCGTCCGGAACCCCCCTTGCAGAAGGAGTTTGCGTTGAGTCCCACCCCCCAGAGGCGTGCCACCGCGGTCGGCGCGCTCGTTGCTGCGGCAGCGATGCTCGCCGTCGGCATACAGGCCGGATCCGCAACCGCCGACGCCACCGCGTCGCAGGCCCCCACGTCCGTCCAGTCCAACCCGGGCGCGGCCAACCTCAAACTCAGCGCTTCGGAGCGTGCGACGCTCCTGGCCGAGGCCAACTCCACCACCGCGCAGGCCGCCAAGGCTCTCGGCCTCGGCAGCGGCGAGAAGCTGGTCGTCCGTGAAGTGACCAAGGACGCGGACGGCACCACGCACACCATGTACGAGCGGACCTACGACGGCCTGCCCGTGCTCGGTGGCGACCTGACCATCCACGCCAAGGGCGGCGTCACCAAGAGCGTCACCAAGGCCACGAACCACGAGATCAAGGTCGCGGACACCAGCCCGACCGTGTCCACGGAGGCCGCCGAGAGCCAGGCCGTCTCCGCGGCCGGCGCCGAGGGCTCCAAGGAGCTCAAGGCCTCCAAGGGCGCCCGCAAGGTGATCTGGGCGGCCGACGGTGTTCCGGTCCTCGCGTTCGAGACCGTCGTCGGCGGGCTCCAGCACGACGGCACGCCGAACGAGCTGCACGTGGTGACCAACGCCAAGACCGGCGCCAAGATCACCGACTGGCAGGCCATCGAGACCGGCACCGGCAACACCATGTACAGCGGCCAGGTGACCATCGGCACCTCGCAGTCGGGCAGCAACTTCACGCTGAACGACGCCACTCGCGGCGGCCACAAGACGAACAACCTCAACCGGGGCACCTCCGGCACCGGCACCCTGTTCTCCGGACCGGACGACATCTGGGGCAACGGCGCGGCGTCCAACATGGAGACCGCCGCCGCCGACGCGCACTACGGCGCGCAGGTGACGTGGGACTACTACAAGAACGTGCACGGCCGCAACGGCCTGCGCAACGACGGGGTCTCCCCGTACAGCCGTGTCCACTACGGCAACAACTACGTGAACGCCTTCTGGGACAACAACTGCTTCTGCATGACGTACGGCGACGGTGACGGCAACGCCAAGCCGCTCACCTCCACCGACGTGGCCGCCCACGAGATGACGCACGGTCTGACCTCGGTCACCGGCAACATGACCTACAGCGGCGAGCCCGGCGGCCTGAACGAGGCCACCTCCGACATCTTCGCGGCGGCGGTCGAGTTCTACGCCAACAACCCGCAGGACGTCGGCGACTACCTGGTCGGCGAGAAGATCGACATCCGCGGCAACGGCACCCCGCTGCGCTACATGGACAAGCCGAGCAAGGACGGCTCGTCGAAGGACGCCTGGTACTCGGGCATCGGCTCCATCGACGTCCACTACTCCTCGGGTCCGGCCAACCACTGGTACTACCTGGCCTCCGAGGGCTCGGGCGCCAAGGTCGTCAACGGCGTGAGCTACGACTCGCCGACCTCCGACGGCCTCCCGGTCACCGCGATCGGCCGCGACGCCGCTTCCAAGATCTGGTTCCGCGCGCTGACCACCGGTCTGTTCCGGTCGAACACCAACTACGCGGCCGCCCGTACGGCGACCCTCCAGGCCGCCGCCGACCTGTACGGCGCGGGCTCGGCCACGTACAACAACGTGGCCCACGCCTGGGCCGCCATCAACGTCGGCGCCCGTCCGCCGGCCAACGGCGTCACGGTCACCGCGATCCCGAACCAGACCACCCAGGTCAACACCGCCGTGAGCCTCCAGGTCCAGGCGACCAGCACCAACCCGGGTGCGCTGAGCTACGCGGCGACCGGCCTGCCGGCCGGCCTGTCGATCAACTCCTCGACGGGTCTGATCTCGGGCACGGCGACCACGACGGGCACGTCCAACGTGACCGTCACGGTGACCGACTCCGCCTCCCAGACGGGGACGACGTCCTTCACCTGGACCGTCGGCACCATCCAGCAGAACGTGTTCGAGAACACCACGGACTACGCGATCGCCGACAACGCGACCGTCGAGTCCCCGCTCACGGTGACCCGGACCGGCAACGCGCCGAGCACCCTCAAGGTGGACGTCAACATCGTCCACACCTACATCGGTGACCTGAAGGTCGACCTGGTCGCCCCTGACGGCAGCGTCTACAACCTGCACAACCGCTCCGGCGGCAGTGCGGACAACATCGTCAAGAGCTACACGGTCAACGCCTCGTCCGAGGTCGCCCAGGGCGTCTGGAAGCTCCGGGTCAACGACAACGCGAACCTGGACACCGGCAAGATCGACAGCTGGAAGCTCACCTTCTGACCCCACCGGGCCAGGGATGAACCACGGCTGAACCGCTAGACCACGGGGCCGCCCGGGAGAAGACCTCCCCGGGCGGCCCTGTTCCATGGGCCCTTCCCGTACGGGACCTGCTCCCCCCGGGGCGGGGACCTTCGGCGCCGGTCGGCGGGCCGCCCCGGGGAGATAGTGGAACTCAGCGAACCTACGCAACCGTAGGTTCGGGTGAACCCCCGAGTGACGGACGTGCCCCATGCCGCAGACCCCCGCGACCGATCCCGCCGCGCAGCGCCCCTGGCTGATCCAGGGCGGCATGGGCGTCGGAGTCTCCGGCTGGCGGCTGGCCAGGGCCGTCGCCCGCGAGGGGCAGCTGGGGGTGGTCTCCGGGACCGCGCTGGACGTCGTACTGGCCCGGGTGCTCCAGACCGGCGACCCGGGCGGCCACGCGCGCCGGGCGCTGGCGGCCTTCCCGCTCCCCGAGCTCGCCCAGGCCGCGCTCGACTGCTACTTCCGCGAGGACGGCCTGGGCGAGGGCGCCGCGATGCGGACCACCCCCCGGCTGCGCGCGACCGGCGGTGCGCAGGCCGAGATCCTCACCGTCCTCGGCAACTTCGCCGAGGTCTGGCTCGCCAAGGAGGGACACGAAGGTGTCATCGGCGTCAACTACCTCGAAAAGATCCAGCTGGCCACGGCCCCCGCGATGTTCGGCGCGATCCTGGCAGGCGTCGACTACGTGCTCGTGGGCGCGGGAGTCCCCGGTCAGATCCCGGCCCTCGCCTCTCGGCTGGCGCGCTACGAACGCTGCGTGACCAAGATCGCCGTCGAGGGCGACGAGGAGCCGCTGGACCACCTCTTCGACCCGCGGGCGCTGCTCGCCGGGCACCTGCCCGGCCCGCTGCGCCGCCCCGACGTGCTGGCCATCGTGTCGCTGCCGGTGCTGGCGGCCTACCTGGCCCGGGACGAGGCCACCCGCCCCGACGGGTTCGTGATCGAGACCAGCGGGGCGGGCGGCCACAGCGCTCCGCCGCGCGGGCCGATGAAGCTGGACGAGGACGGCGAGCCCGTGTACGGGCCGCGCGACGATCCGGATCTCGCCAAAATGGCGGCGCTCGGGCTGCCGTTCTGGCTCGCCGGCGGCCAGGCGAGCCCCGAGGCGCTCGCCGCGGCCCGCGCCACGGGGGCGGCCGGGGTCCAGATCGGCAGCGCCTTCGCGCTGTGCGAGGAGTCCGGGATGGCGCGCCACCTGCGCGAGGAACTGCTCGGCCGGGCCCACGACGGCACCCTCTCGGTCCGCAACGACCCCGAGGCCTCGCCGACCTCCTTCCCCTTCAAGGTGGCGGACCTGCCGGGCACCGTCTCGGAGCCGGAAGTGGCCGCGGCCCGGCGCCGGGTGTGCGACCTGGGGTTCCTGCGCACTCCCGTACGCGGCTCCCGCGGCCTGGTCTACCGGTGCGCGGCCGAGCCCGTGGCCGCCTACGTCCGCAAGGGCGGGGACGCCGCCGACACGAAGGGCCGGCAGTGCCTGTGCAACGGGCTGCTGGCGACGATCGGCCTGGCGCAGCGGCGGCCGGGCGGGCGCGTGGAGCCCGCGCTGGTGACGATCGGCAAGGACCTGTCGTTCCTGCCGCGGCTCGCCCCGGACGCCCGGCCGTACACGGCCGCGGACGTGGTGCGCTGGCTGGCCCCCGGCGCGGCCCCGGCTGAACGGGCCTGAAGAGGCGGGCCTGGACCCGGGCCTGACCCGGGCCCGGCCGGACGCGGAACGGGCCCGGCGCCCCACGAGGGGGTGCCGGGCCCGTTCGGGCAAGGGGCCGATGGTTCAGCCGATGCCGCTGAAGACCCTGGTGAAGAGGTCGCTCTGCCCGGCGCCGTTGGCGCCCTTGATGGCGCGGTCCTCGTCGTCGTGGCGGCCGTCGTCGTCACGGCCGTCGTGGTGGCCGTGGTGGCGGGTCGGCGTGAAGAGGACCGAACGGACCTCCAGGTTGCGCCCGCTCTCCTCCGGCTCCAGTGCCTCCACGGGGCTGCCGCCGCAGTGGCGGTCCTCGAAGAGCAGCGCCACCGACTCGGTGTCGTTCTGCACCGCGAAGGCCGGGTTGTCCCAGGAGGTTTCGGTCAGCCGGTAGCAGGTGTCGTTGTCGGCGGGCCGGATCTTGGCGCGCTGCGCCTCACCGTCGTCGTCGGTGTACCGGTAGCGCAGGACGCCCAGGCTGTCGTGGTCGTCGTGGTCGTTGGCCAGGGACTGGCCCGCGGTGGGCAGGACGATGGCGACGGCGGCGAGGACGGCCGCGGCGGTGGTACGAAGACGCATGGAGGAGTCCGTTTCTCGGGTTCCGAGGATGCCGGGTCCGATGACATCCGCCGGAAGCGTAGAAGCGCACGAATCCGCCGAAACGATTCAGCATGCGAGGCGCGTTCGAGGGTTCACCCTCACGGTCCCGCCGGCGGGCCGAACGCGGGAACCGCTCAGGCAGCGGCGCGTTCGGGAGCCGGCGCCGCGGCCGGAGCCGCCCGGCGCACCAGTGCGAACAGGATCAGCGCGCCCACCAGGCCCATCGCCCCCGAGACCCAGAAGGTGTCCTTCAGCCCGCTCGCGAAGGCCGTCTCGATCCAGTCCCTGGCCCCCGGGTCGGCGTGCAGCAGCTCGCCCGCCCGGCCTGTGGCCAGCGCCTCGGCCGCGGCGTGCGGCCGGCCGGAGCCGCCGAGGCCGTCGGCCAGCCCGGCCTGGAAGACCGCACCGAGCACCGCGATGCCGAGCGCCATGCCGAGCTGCCGCGCGGTGTTCAGGGCGCCGCCCGCCATGCCCGCCCGGGCCGGGGGCACGGCCGCCATCGCGGCGGCCGCCAGGGCCGGGGAAGCCATGCCCACTCCCACCCCGGTGACGGTCAGGCCCGCCAGCAGCGCCGGCCAGCCGTCGCCGACGTCCAGCATCCAGCCCTGGAGCAGAGCGCCGAGTCCCATGAGCAGCAGCCCGCCGCCGATGGTCAGCCGGACCGGGGCCCCGTGCATCAGCTTGCCCGTCGCGGCGGAGACGAAGAAGGCGGCCAGGCTGAGCGGCACCAGCACCAGCCCCGCGCCGACCGGGCCCATCCCCTCGGCGGACTGCAGCCACAGGGACACGTACATCAGGTAGCCGAACGCGGCGCCGGACATCAGCAGCGCGGCGGCCATGACGGCCACGAAGACCGGACTGCGGAACAGCGAGAGGTCCAGCATCGGGCGGGAACTGCGCAGTTCGACGAGGACGAAGGCGGCGAAGGCGGCCGCACCCAGACCGAACAGGCCGAGGGTGGTGCCCGAGCTCCAGCCGTTCTCCCCGACCCGGATCAGGGCGTACGTCACGATGCCGGCGCCGGCGGTGAAGGTGGCCATGCCGGGCAGGTCGAGGCCCCGGGCCTGCGGGTTGCGGGACTCGGCGACGGCCCTGAGGGTGACGTACACCGCGAGCGCGCAGACGGGGAGGTTGATGAAGAAGATCCAGCGCCAGCCGAACTGCTCGGTGAGCAGCCCGCCGATGATCGGGCCGGCCGCGGCGGCGGCGCCGTTGACCGCGCCCCAGACGCCGAAGGCGACCCCGCGGTCGCGGCCCTGGTAGGCCGAGCTGAGCAGGGCCATGGTGGTGGCGAACATCGCGGCGCCGCCCACGCCCTGGACGGCGCGGAAGGCGATCAGCGCGCCCGGGCCGTCGGCGAGGCCGCAGGCGAGCGAGGCCGCGGCGAAGAGGCCGAGCCCGCCGAGGTAGACGCGCCGCCGGCCGATCCGGTCGGCGAGCGAGCCCGCGCCGAGCAGCAGGGCGGCGAGGGCGAGGGCGTATATGTCCATCACCCACTGGAGCCCGGCGAATCCGGTGTGCATGTCGGCGGCCATGTCCGGCAGGGCGACGGTCACGATCGTGACGTCGACCAGGAGCATGAAGGCCCCGAGGCACACCGCGGTCAACGGCAGCCACTTGCGCATGGAAGGTCTCCTCGGGGTCCGGTGCGGAGTTCGTCAGAGTTCGTCAGCAGCAGTGTCCGGCAGGACTTCCGCCGGCCTCAAGGTCCCAGCCGATCCCCCACCACCCACACCCACGGCCCCGAATCCGCCCGATTTCCATCACCAGAGGCCCTGCAATGATGGAAACCATGAGTTCCGTGGAGCTGGACACCCTCGATCAAGCGCTGATCCAGGCGCTGATGATCGACGGTCGAGCGTCCTTCAGCCGCCTCTCCGAGGTGCTTGAGGTGTCCGACCAGACCGTCGTGCGCCGCTACCGCCGGCTGCGGGGCGGCGGCCTGGTACGGGTCGTCGGGCTGCCGATGGGCCCGCGCGTCGGCCTCTTCGAGTCCTGGCTGCGCGTGCAGTGCGCGCCGGACGCCTCGCTGGCGGTGGCGGAGGCGCTCGCCCGCCGCCCGGACATCGCCTGGGTCAAGCTCGGCTCGGGCGGCACCGACATCCACTGCATGACCAAGGCCCGCACCCGCGAGGACCGCGACGCCCTGCTGCTGGACAAGCTCCCGCGCACCCGCCGGGTCACCGGGGTGACGGCCCACACCGTCCTGCGCCTGTTCAGCGGCGGCCCCGAGCGCTGGTTCGGCCTCGACGTGCTGCGCCCCGACCAGGTGGCCGCCCTGGAGCCGCCCCGGCCGCCGGCGCCCGGGAGCAGGCCGCGCTACGACCTGGACGAGACGGAGCTGGCCCTGCTGGCGGTGCTCGGGCAGGACGGCCGGGCCGGGTACCCCGAACTGGCCCGGGCCGCCGGCCTGTCGGAGTCCACCGTGCGGCGGCGGCTGGACCGGCTGCGCGAGGAGGGCGCGATGTACCTCGACGTGGAGATCGTGCCGCGCACGCTCGGGTTCGAGGCGGAGACGACCCTGATGCTGACCGTGGCCCCGGCGGACCTCGCGGCGGCGGGCGCCGCCCTGGGCGGCCACCCGGAGGTGCCGTTCGCGGCCGCCGTGACCGGGGCGGCCAATCTGGTGGCCGTGGTGGTCTGCCGGGACACCGACGCCCTGTACACGTACCTGACCGAGCGGATCGGCGCGGTGCCCGGGATCCGGCAGGTGGAGGTGATCCCGACCCTGAAGACCGTCAAGCGGGCCGGGATGCTCGTGGAGGACGGGCGGCTGGTCGACCCGCCGCCCGTCCCCTGAGCCGCGTGTGCCGCTACCTCAGGACCACACCGGCCCCCGCGGCCGGGTCCCCCGCCTCGGCGTCCACCGGGCCCGCGACCAGGCCCAGTTCGGCCGGGGTCGCCAGCAGCGGATGCGACGGGAGGATCCGTACGGTGTACCCGAACGGCCCCGTGCGGTCGAGGGCGAGCGGGCCCTCGTACACCCAGCGCCCCTCCAGGTCCGGCCCGCCGGACGGCTTGAGCGGGAAGGTCCGCGCGTCCCGGATGACGTCCTGGGCGTCGACCCGCCCGGCGACGGCCTGCACCTCCACGTCCTCGGGCGCGAGCGCGTCGAGGAAGACCTGCACGCGCAGCGTGAGCGTGGCTCCGAGTTCGGCGGTGCCGTTCACGGGAGCCGCGGCCAGCGCCTCCACGTGCTCGACCCGCAGCTGCGGCCAGGCGGCCCGGACACGGCCCTTCCACCAGGCGAGGTCCCGCGCCGCTCCGGAGTCGAGGGCGCGGTGGGCGAGCGCGGCCGGGGCGTAGAGGCGTTCCACGTACTCCCGCACCATCCGTCCCGCCAGCACCTTCGGCCCCAGTGAGACGAGGGTGCGCCGGACCATCTCGATCCACCGCACGGGAAGCCCGCTGCGGTCGGCCCGGTCGTAGAAGCGCGGTGCTACCCGGCCCTCGATCAGGTCGTAGAGGGCGCCTGCCTCCAGGTCGTCCCGCCGCTCCTCGTCCGTGCCCAGGCCGTCGGCGGTCGGGATGGCCCAGCCGAAGTCCGGCTCGAACCACTCGTCCCACCAGCCGTCCAGCACGGACAGGTTGAGGCAGCCGTTCAGCGCCGCCTTCATCCCGCTGGTCCCGCAGGCCTCCAGCGGCCGCAGCGGGTTGTTCAGCCAGACGTCGCAGCCCGGATAGAGCTTCTGCGCCATGGCCATGCCGTAGTCGGGCAGGAACACGATCCGGTGCCGTACGCGCGGGTCGTCCGAGAAGCGCACCAGCTCCTGCACGAGCCGCTTGCCGCCGTCGTCGGCCGGGTGCGCCTTGCCCGCGACGACGATCTGCACCGGCCGGTCCGGGTCCAGCAGCAGCCTGCGCAGCCGCTCCGGATCGCGGAGCATCAGCGTGAGCCGCTTGTACGAGGGCACGCGCCGGGCGAACCCGATGGTCAGCACGTCCGGGTCGAGCACGGAGTCCACCCAGCCCAGTTCGGCCTCGGCGGCGCCGCGCTGGCGCCACGAGGCGCGCACCCGGTCCCGTACCTCCTGGACGAGCTGCTCCCTGAGCACCCTGCGCAGGTCCCACACGTCCTGGTCGGGGATGTCGGCGACAGCGTCCCAGCGCTGCGAGCCGCCGACGGACAGCGCGTCCTCGGTCCGCCCTGCCCCGATCTGGCGGACCCCGAGGCGGACGACCTCGGGGGCCACCCAGGTCGGCGCGTGCACCCCGTTGGTGACCGAGGTGATGGGCACGTCGGCCGGGTCGAACCCCGGCCACAGCCCGGCGAACATCTCCCGGCTGACGGCGCCGTGCAGGGTGGACACGCCGTTGGCACGCTGGGCCAGGCGCAGCCCCATGACCGCCATGTTGAACACCCCGGGGTCGCCGCCGGGGTACGTCTCCGCGCCGAGCTCCAGGATCCGCTCGACCGGTACTCCGGGCAGCTCGCCGCCGTCCCCGAAGTGCCGGGCGACCAGGGCGCGGTCGAAGCGGTCGATCCCCGCGGGCACGGGCGTGTGCGTGGTGAACACGGTTCCCGCGCGGACGGCTTCGACGGCGGCGTCGAAGCCGAGGCCCTGCTGCCCCTCCAGTTCCCTTATGCGCTCCAGTCCCAGGAACCCGGCGTGTCCCTCGTTGGTGTGGAACACCTCGGGACCGGGGTGCCCGGTGATCCGGCAGTAGGTCCGCACGGCCCTGACGCCGCCGATGCCGAGCAGCATCTCCTGGAGCAGCCGGTGGTCGCTGCCGCCGCCGTAGAGCCGGTCGGTCACCTCCCGGGCGACGGCGTCGTTGTCCTCGACGTCCGAGTCCAGGAGCAGCAGCGGCACGCGGCCGACGCGGGCCTGCCAGACGTGGGCGTGCAGGGCGCGTCCGCCGGGGAGGGTGAGGGAGACCCGGGCGGGGGCCCCGTCGTCCTCGCGCACGAGGGAGACGGGCAGTTCGTTGGGGTCCAGTACCGGGTAGTGCTCCTGCTGCCAGCCGTCGCGGGAGAGGGACTGGCGGAAGTACCCGTGCCGGTAGAGCAGTCCGACGCCGATGAGGGGTACCCCGAGGTCGCTGGCGGCCTTGAGATGGTCACCGGCGAGGATCCCGAGCCCGCCGGAGTACTGGGGCAGGGCGGCGGTGATCCCGAACTCGGGGGAGAAATAGGCGATCCCGGCGGGCAGCTCGGGGCCGGCCTCATGGCTCTGGTACCACCTCCCGCCGTGGACGTAGTCATCGAGGTCGGCGGCGACGACGGCGAGCCGCCGCAGGAACCGGCGGTCCCCGGCCAGCTCCCCCAGCCGGGCTGCGGAGACGGCGCCGAGCAGCCGGACGGGATCGCCGCCGGCGGCCTGCCAGCCCTCGGGATCGACGGATTGGAAGAGTTCGCGGGTCTCCGCATGCCACGACCAGCGCAGATTGCGCGCGAGGTCGGCGAGCGGCAGGAGGGTATCGGGGAGAACGGGGCGCACGGTGAATCGACGGATAGCCTTCACGTGTTCCACCTTCGCAGGGGATTACGGGTCGGAGCGGCCGCACCACGCTGTGCACCCGCCTATCACCCCCGGAAGGCTAGCGAGACGGCTCCCGGTCGGCCATGGCGCCTTGAGCGGGGCTCCGTTGCGGTGTGCCCGGGCCGGTCACCGGGACGGGCCGGCCAACAGGTCCGCCAGGTACGGGCGCAGGGGCTCCGGCAGGGACCCGGCGGGGATCGTGCGCAGGACCGCCAGTGCGGGCCCGTCCAGGAAGCGGCCGAGCCGCAGCAGCGCGTTCAGCTCGGCCTCCAGCGCGGTCGGGTCCGCCTCCCGGGCGGCGGCGCGGGCCAGGGCCGCGCACAGGACGCGCCCCTCGTCCGGCGGCCAGGAGTCCGGCCAGTCCGAGGCCTCGTCGGCGGCCCGCTCCCGCGCCCGGGGGGCGGGGCCGCGCAGGGCCCGTACGAGGGCCCGTACGGGGCGGTCCGCGTCGAGCCGGTCCCATTCGCACAGCGACCGGGCCCCGGGACCCGACAGCAACACGCGGGCGCTGCACCCGGGATCCAGCCGGTCCACGGCCCGGCGGTAGAACTCGATGCGCTCCAGTACGACGGGCTCCCCGCCCGGGGTACGGAAGGCCAGGCCCGGGTGCGCGACCCCGCGCAGGCAGCGCACCACGGCCAGGGTCGCCGCGCCGGCCGGCTCCACGGGCTCGGCGATCACCAGCCGGGCCGCCCGTGCGAGCAGGCCGCGCAGGGCCGGGGAATCGGAGCGCAGGGCGCAGAGCCGGTCCAGGACCCGGTCGTCCAGGGCCTCTTCGAAGACGGGCAGCGCGTCGAGCTGCGCCGTCAGGGCCTGCCGGTCGGCCTCCGCGCGGGCGGTCTCGACCAGGGCCGCGGCCAGGTGGCGCTCCTCCTCCGGGGCCCAGGCCACGGCGGTCGCCGCCCGCGCGGCCGCGGTCCGCACGGCGGGGTCGGGCGCGCGCAGCCGGCGTACGTGGTTCAGGACCGAGGGGTCGGGGGTGCGCAGCGACGCCGCGCGGAAGGTGAGGGTCTGCGCGGGTCCGGCGACGCGGACGTCGAGGCGCCCGTCCGCCCCGGGTACGGCGGTCACCTCGTGCGGGACCGGGCTGCCGAGGCCGGTGGCGCGCACCTGCGTCACTCCGTCGAAGACGAGGAACCTCAGGTGGTGGTATCCGGCGGGCTTGGCCCACTCGAAGCCGAGGGTGACGGACGGGCCGCGCTCGTCGAGGTGGACGTACAGCAGCTCGCCGGCGGCCCAGTCGGGGATGGCGGCCCGGTCAGGGGTGTTCATAGAAGGTCCTCGCCGTGGTCGGCGGCAGTACGGGGTACACCATGCGGTCCACGGGCCCGGCGAACTCCCGCGGCCCGGCCTCGTCTCCCCGGTAGGTGCTCACATGGGTAACCTGGAGGTGCCGGTGCGCGCCGAAGTCGAGCGCGATCCGCGCCCCGCGCACGGTGACCGCGAGCCGCTGCTCCGTGGTCGGGGTCAGGGTGACGTCGGCCGCCACCGGGGGCTCCCACCGGTCCAGCCGGAAGTCTTCGACGGCGAGGAACTTCAGGTGGCACTGCACGGTGCCCCGCTCCCGCTCGCGCTCGCGCGGCAGGTCGATCCGCAGTACCACGGCCTGGCCCCAGGCGTCTGGGTGCACGGACCGCACCCGTACCCCGGCCAGCGGCGGCGGTCCGCCCTCGAAGTATCCGGCGAGGGGGTCCCCGTTGGTGATGTATTCGTGCCATGCCGTCGTGCGCATGGGCCATTGTCACCCGTCCGGGAAGCTGGGGAAACGGGCCTGCGGGATGGGGCCGGCGAGGCGGGTGTGGCGCCCGGTGGCTCGATGTACATCGGGTAGTCGTCTCCGACTTGACGGAGCCTCGATGGATGTCGAGCGGGGCCTTGGCCATGCCCCGGCCACTACGTACGAGTAGTTAACCAAGGACCCGGATTGGGCCGGGCGAGAGTGGGCAGGGCTCCCGGGTACGCGCACGGCACACCCTCCCCCGACCTCTCCCGCCACCCGAGTGAACGCGGACAGGAGCGGCCATGCCCGCAGCCCAGCCGTCCACTGAGCGGCTAGAAACAGAGCGAACAGAGCGTGCACGACCGGCCGGTACTCCGGCCGGACAGTCACCGAGCCCTGCGAACTGCCCCCAGGTGATCCCATCATGATCGGTCGCATTCCCGTGCTGGACGTCCGCCCCGCCGTCGACTGCGGCGTGAGACCCGCCAAGGCGGTCGTGGACGAGGTCTTCGAGATCTCGGCCACCGTGTTCCGCGAGGGGCACGACGCCGTCGCCGCCCACGTCGTACTCCGAGATCCGAGCGGGCGGCTGCGGCCCCCCGTGCCGCTGAGCGAGCTGGCCCCCGGCACCGACCGGTGGGGGGCCCGGGTGTCGGCCGAGGCCGAGGGGAGGTGGACGTACACCGTCGAGGCGTGGAGTGACCCGGTGGCCACCTGGCGGGCCCATGCGGCGATCAAGATCCCCGCCGGGATCGACGCCGGGCTGACCCTGCTGGAGGGTGCCGAGCTCTACGAACGGGCGGCCGCCAAGGTTCCCAAGCGCGACGGCCGCGAGCACGTCCTGGCCGCCGCCGACGCCATGCGCGACGAGGACCGCGCCACGGCCGTGCGGTACGCGGCCGCCCTCGACCCCCGGGTGGACGCGGTGCTCGCGAGGCGCCCGTACCGCGAGCTGGTCACGGCGTCGAAGCCGCTGCCGCTGCTGGTCGAGCGCAAGCGGGCCCTCTTCGGCTCCTGGTACGAGATGTTCCCCCGCTCGGAGGGCGCCGTCCTGGAGCCCGGGGCGCCGCCGGTCAGCGGGACCTTCCGTACCGCCGCCGAGCGGCTGCCGGCGGTCGCCGCCATGGGCTTCGACGTGGTGTACCTGCCGCCGATCCACCCGATCGGCAGTACGTACCGCAAGGGCCCGAACAACACCCTCTCCGCGGGCAGTTGGGATCCGGGCGTGCCCTGGGCCATCGGCTCCACCGAGGGCGGGCACGACGCCGTCCACCCCGACCTCGGCACGATCGAGGACTTCGACGCCTTCGTCGCCAAGGCCCGCGAGCTGCGGATCGAGGTGGCCCTGGACTTCGCGCTGCAGTGCTCCCCGGACCACCCCTGGGTGGAAAAGCACCCGGAGTGGTTCCGCCACCGCGCCGACGGGACGATCGCGTACGCCGAGAACCCGCCGAAGAAGTACCAGGACATCTTCCCGATCCACTTCGACACCGACATGGCCGGCATCGTCGAGGAGACCGTCCGGGTCCTGCGCCACTGGATGGACCACGGCGTCCGGATCTTCCGGGTGGACAATCCGCACACCAAGCCTGTCGTCTTCTGGCAGAAGGTGATCGCGGACATCAACAAGTCCGACCCGGACGTGATCTTCCTCGCCGAGGCCTTCACCCGCCCCGCCATGATGCGCGCGCTCGCCTCCGTCGGCTTCCAGCAGTCGTACACGTACTTCACCTGGCGCAACACCAAGGCCGAGCTCACCGAGTACCTGACCGAGCTCTCCTCCACCCGGTCGGCCTCCGTCATGCGGCCGAATTTCTTCGTCAACACCCCCGACATCCTGCACGCATACCTTCAGGAGGGCGGCCGCCCCGCCTTCGAGGTGCGCGCGGTGCTCGCCGCCACCCTCTCCCCGACCTGGGGCGTCTACGCGGGGTACGAGCTCTGCGAGAACACCCCGGTCAAGGAGGGCAGCGAGGAGTACCTGGACTCCGAGAAGTACGAGTTCCGGCCACGCGACTGGGCCGCCGCGGACCGCGACGGCAGCACCATCGCCCCGCTGATCACCTCCCTGAACCGGCTGCGCCGCCGCAACCCCGCGCTCCAGCAGCTCCGCGACATCCATTTCCACCCGACCGACAACGAACAGGTGATCGCCTATTCGAAGCACGCCGGAGCCAATTCCGTACTGGTGGTCGTCAACCTCGATCCGCACCACACCCAGGAGGCGACGGTCTCGTTGGACATGCCGGTACTCGGCCTCGACTGGCACGGGTCCCTCGCGGTGCGCGACGAGCTCACCGGCGAGACCTATCACTGGGGCAGGGCGAACTACGTGCGCCTAGAGCCGGGCCGAACGCCCGCGCACGTGCTGGCCGCTCTGCGACCGTCCCCGCCCACCGGAGGGTCACCCACCACATGATGATCAACGATCCCGTCCACGACACCTTCGAGGACACCCCCGCCAAGGACCGCGATCCCGACTGGTTCAAGCGGGCCGTCTTCTACGAGGTCCTCGTCCGCTCCTTCCACGACAGCAACGGCGACGGAGTGGGTGACCTCAAGGGGCTCACCGCCAAGCTCGACTACCTCCAGTGGCTCGGAGTCGACTGCCTCTGGCTGCCCCCGTTCTTCGCCTCGCCGCTGCGCGACGGCGGCTACGACGTCTCCGACTACACCTCCGTGCTGCCCGAGTTCGGCGACCTCGCCGACTTCGTGGAGTTCGTGGACTCCGCGCACCAGCGCGGCATGCGGGTGATCATCGACTTCGTCATGAACCACACGAGCGACCAGCACGAGTGGTTCCAGCAGTCGCGCAAGGACCCCGACGGGCCCTACGGCGACTACTACATGTGGGCCGACAACGACAAGCAGTACCAGGACGCCCGCATCATCTTCGTCGACACCGAGACCTCGAACTGGACCTACGACCCGGTCCGCAAGCAGTACTACTGGCACCGCTTCTTCTCCCACCAGCCGGACCTCAACTACGAGAACCCGGCCGTGGTGGAGGAGATCGTCTCGGCCCTGCGGTTCTGGCTCGACCTCGGCATCGACGGCTTCCGCCTCGACGCCGTGCCCTACCTGTACGCCGAGGAGGGCACCAACTGCGAGAACCTGCCCCGCACCCACAACCTGCTCAAGCGGGTCCGTGCCGAGATCGACGCGCACTACCCGGACACCGTCCTGCTGGCCGAGGCGAACCAGTGGCCCGAGGACGTCGTCGACTACTTCGGGGACTTCGCGAAGGGCGGGGACGAATGCCACATGGCGTTCCACTTCCCCGTCATGCCGCGCATCTTCATGGCCGTCCGAAGAGAGTCCCGCTACCCCGTCTCCGAAATCCTGGCCAAGACCCCGGCGATCCCGGACCGCTGCCAGTGGGGGATCTTCCTGCGCAACCACGACGAGCTCACCCTCGAAATGGTCACCGACGAAGAGCGCGACTACATGTACGCCGAGTACGCCAAGGACCCGCGGATGCGGGCCAACATCGGCATCCGGCGCCGCCTCGCCCCGCTGCTCGACAACGACCGCAACCAGATGGAGCTGTTCACCGCACTGCTGCTGTCGCTGCCCGGTTCTCCGGTGCTCTACTACGGCGACGAGATCGGCATGGGCGACAACATCTGGCTCGGTGACCGCGACGGGGTGCGCACCCCGATGCAGTGGACGCCGGACCGCAACGCCGGTTTCTCCTCCTGCGATCCGGGCAGGCTGAACCTGCCGGTCATCATGGACCCGGTCCACGGGTACCAGGTCACCAACGTCGAGGCCGCGATGGCCTCGCCCTCGTCGCTGCTGCACTGGACCCGCCGGCTGATCGAGGTCCGCAAGGCGAACCCCGCCTTCGGACTCGGCTCGTACACCGAACTGCCGTCGTCGAACCCGGCGGTGCTCGCGTTCCTCCGCGAGTACGGGGACGACCTGGTGCTGTGCGTGCACAACTTCTCGCGCTTCGCGCAGCCCACCGAGCTCGATCTGCGGTCGTTCAACGGGCGGGTCCCGGTGGAGCTCACCGGCGACGTGCGCTTCCCGCCGATCGGCGAGTGGCCGTACCTGCTGACCCTGGCGGGCCACGGCTTCCTCTGGTTCCGGCTGCGCACCGAATAGCGGACCCGCTACGGGGCGGGCAGCTCGAATGGGTCAACCGCCCGCCCCTGTACGGATCATCCTGACCCGACACTCGCACATACCGGAGAAGCAACTGCCGCACATCCGGGACACTCTGCGCATTCTGTGACGGCCCGGGGAAAGGACGCGACGCCATGTCGGAGGCTGCATCCTCCCGGAGCCGGCTGACGGCCGACCGGGGCACCGGGATCGGCCCGCTCGAACCCATGCTGCGGGCCTGGCTGCCCGCGCAGCGCTGGTTCGCGGGCAAGGGCCGCACCATCACGGGCATCCGGGCCGTCTCGGCGGCCGAGCTGCTGCCGCCGGGGTCCGATCCCGGCCTGCTGCACCTCCTCCTCGACGTGGACGGGGACTGCTACCAACTGCTCCTGGGCGTCCGCGCGTCCCTGCCGCCGGCGCTCGCCCCCGCGCTGATCGGCCACGCCGAGGACGGCCCGTACGCCGGCAAGGCCGTGTACGAGGGGATGGGCGACCCGCGGCTCGCGGCCCTGCTGCTGGAGCGGCTGCGCTCCCCCGGCGCCCTCGGCCCGCTGCGCTTCGACCGGGACCCGGCGGCGCCCGTCCCGGCCGGCCTGGCCCCCCGGCCGCTGTCCGGGGAACAGACCAACTCCTCGCTGATCTACGGGGATTCGTACATCCTGAAGGTGTTCCGCCGGGTCGGCCCCGGGGTCAACCCGGACCTGGAGCTGCCCCGGGCCCTCGCCGCCGCCGGCTGCACCCGGGTGCCCGCTCCGGTCGCCTGGTACGAGGCCCGGCCGGCAGGTGGAGAACCGTTGACCCTGGGCGTGCTCCAGCCCTACCTGCGCGGCTCCGACGACGGCTGGCAGCTCGCGCTGCGCCGGCTCGGCGCCGGGGCCGACTTCACCGCCGAGGCCCACGCGCTCGGCCGCGCCACCGCGGAGGTGCACAGCGCGCTCGCCGCCGCCCTGCCCACCCTGGCGCTCGGTCCCGAGCAGACCGCCCGGCTCGCCGCCGGGATGACCGCGCGCCTCGCCGCCACCGCCCGCGAGGTGCCGGCCCTGCGCCCCTACGAGGCGGGACTGCGCGGGGCCTTCGACGCGCTGGCCGCCTCCCGCGGGGCCGGGGTCCCCGCCCAGCGGATCCACGGCGACCTGCACCTGGGCCAGACCCTGCGCACCGCCGACGGGAGTTGGGCGCTGATCGACTTCGAGGGCGAACCGGCCCGGCCGCTGGCCGACCGGCGCCGCCCCGAACCGGCCGTGCGCGACATCGCCGGGATACTGCGCTCCTTCGACTACGCCGCCCGCTCGCACCGCCCCTTCGCCCCCGCTTGGGCGGATGCCTGCCGGGCCGCGTTCTGCGAGGGCTACGCCCGCACCACCGGGCGCGACCCGCGCGAGGACCCCGTACTGCTGCGCGCGTACGAGACCGACAAGGCGGTGTACGAGGCCCGCTACGAGTCCCGGCACCGCCCCGACTGGCTGCACGTCCCGATGGCCGCGATCCGGCGGCTGTCGGAGCCCCAGCGCCCCGCCCACCGGGTGCCGCCGACCCCGCCGGCCCCCGGTTCCATCTCCCCGCACCCCCATCAGAAGCCCCCGAGGAGGCCGCTCGCGTGAGCGCCGCACGACAGCCGTCACCGCCCGTCCGCGAGGAAGCCGCCGCCAGCGCCGGCGCCCAGGCCGAGACCTCCGCCAGAAAGCCGCGCACCCCGCGGGCCCGCCGTACGGCCCCTCCGCACGGGGTCCGGCCCGCGCCCGCGCTCGGCGGGGAGGAGCGGGCCCGGCTGCTGGAGGGCCGCCACCACGACCCCCATGCGGTGCTGGGTGCCCGTACCCAGCGGGGCGGGGTGTCCTTCCGCGTGCTGCGTCCGTACGCCAAGGCGGTCACCATCGTCGCCAAGGGGCTGCGGGCCGAGCTCTTCGACGACGGTGACGGGCTGTTCTCCGGGCTGCTGCCACTGACCGGCGTGCCGGACTACCGGCTGCTGGTGGCGTACGACAGCGACGAGATCGAGGTGCACGACCCCTACCGCTTCCTGCCCGCGCTGGGCGAGCTGGACCTGCACCTGATCGGCGAGGGGCGGCACGAGGAGCTGTGGACGGCGCTGGGCGCCGAGCCGATGGAGCACCAGGGCGTGGCGGGCACCCGGTTCACGGTGTGGGCGCCCAACGCCCAGGGGGTCCGGGTCACCGGGGACTTCTCGTACTGGGACTCCGTCGCCTATCCGATGCGCTCGCTCGGCTCCACCGGGGTGTGGGAGCTGTTCCTGCCCGGGGTCGGCGAGGGCGCCCTGTACAAGTACGACATCACGCGCCCGGACGGCTCGCACACCCTGCGCGCCGACCCGATGGCCCGCCGCGCGGAGGTCCCGCCGGCCAACGCCTCCGTGGTGGTCGCCTCGCACTACGTGTGGCAGGACGCGCAGTGGATGGCGACCCGGGGCACCCGGCCGGCCCACCAGGCGCCGTTCTCGGTGTACGAGCTGCACCTGGCCTCCTGGCGGCCCGGGCTCACGTACCGGCAGCTGGCCGAGCAGCTGCCCGCGTACGTGCAGGAACTCGGCTTCACGCACGTGGAGCTGATGCCGGTCGCGGAGCACCCCTTCGGCGGCTCCTGGGGCTACCAGGTCACCGGCTTCTACGCGCCCACCTCGCGGATGGGCGGCCCGGACGACTTCCGCTTCCTGGTCGACGCGCTGCACCGGGCCGGGATCGGGGTGATCGTCGACTGGGTGCCCGCGCACTTCCCGCGCGACGACTGGGCGCTGGCCGAGTTCGACGGGCGGCCGCTGTACGAGCACCAGGACCCGCAGCGGGCGGCGCACCCGGACTGGGGGACGCTGGAGTTCGACTACGGCCGCAAGGAGGTCCGCAACTTCCTCGTCGCCAACGCGGTGTACTGGTGCCAGGAATTCCACATCGACGGGCTGCGCGTGGACGCGGTGGCCTCGATGCTCTACCTCGACTACTCGCGCGGCGAGGGGCAGTGGACGCCGAACGAGCACGGCGGGCGGGAGAACCTGGACGCGGTGGCGCTGCTCCAGGAGATGAACGCGACGGTCTACCGGCGCTGCCCGGGCGTGGTGACGATCGCCGAGGAGTCCACCGCGTGGGACGGCGTGACCCGGCCGACGGACGGCGGCGGGCTCGGCTTCGGCCTGAAGTGGAACATGGGGTGGATGCACGACACCCTGCGGTACGCGTCGAAGGAGTCGGTGCACCGCAAGTACCACCACCACGACATGACCTTCGGGATGGTCTACGCGTTCAGCGAGAACTACGTCCTGCCGATCTCGCACGACGAGGTGGTGCACGGCAAGGGTTCGCTGGTCTCGAAGATGCCCGGGGACTGGTGGCAGCAGCGGGCCGCGCACCGCGCCTACCTGGGGTTCATGTGGGCCCATCCGGGCAAGCAACTGCTGTTCATGGGGCAGGAGTTCGCGCAGGGGTCGGAGTGGTCCGAGACGTACGGGCCCGACTGGTGGCTGCTGGACTCCTCGTACGCGGCGGCCGGCGACCACCGGGGGGTGCGCACGCTGGTGCGCGACCTGAACCGCACGTACACGGCGGCGCCCGCACTGTGGGAGCGGGACAGCGTCCCGGAGGGCTTCGCGTGGGTGGAGGCGGACGCGGCGGAGGACAACGTCCTCGCGTTCCTGCGGTACGCGCAGGACGGCTCGCAGCTGCTGGCGGTCTCGAACTTCTCGCCGGTGGTCCGGCACGGGTACCGGATCGGGGTGCCGGAGGAGGTGGCGCAGTGGCGGGAGGTGCTCAACACCGACCACGAGGCGTACGGCGGAAGCGGCGTGCACCACGCCCGCCCGCTGCGCCCGGAGCCGGTACCCGCACAGGGCCGCCCGGCAAGCCTCCGCATGACACTCCCACCCCTGGCCACGGTCTGGCTCAGGCCCTGACACCGGAGGGGCCCTCGCCACCCCCGTCCGCGAGGGCCCCGTAGTGGATCACGTGTCGGCCTCGCGGCCGGTTCAGGGGGGTGCGTGAAGGGATCGTGCGGGGATCGCGCACGGGGGTATCGCGGCGGATGGCCGGAACCGTACGCTGACATTGGATCTTCCGCGGGAACCGATTACCGGACAGTCTCAGGGAAAACGGACCAAAGCCCTTAACTCCGTAGGAGGTTCCTACGAGTTATGGGCTTGTTTGATTGGTCTGTAGTCGCCACGCCTCGGCCACTCCTACGGTGTGCCGTGTGCACTCCAGCCCACCTTTCAATGCCCCCGCCGCGCGTCGTCTGCGCGCGGCCCTGGGCATGGCTCCCGGACATGTCGCCTATGGCCTGCGCGCCCAGTACGGACTGATGGTCGCCCCCGAGACGGTGATGGCCTGGGAGCGGGGCGAGGTCTCCCCCACGTCGACCGAGCTCACCGCGCTCGCCGGCGTGCTGTGGTGCTCGCCCGGCGAACTGCTCGCCGAGCCGGTCACCCTGCGGGAGCACCGCATCGCGAGGGGGCTGGCCGCGGAGGAGCTGGCCCGGCGGGTCGGCCTGGAGGCCAACTCGTACCAGAAGATGGAGGACACCGGGCGCTGGAAGGGCAACGAGCGGCAGTCCGTCGCCCTCGCCTCGGCGCTGGGGCTGACCCTGGCCCAGTTCGTGACGGCCACGGGCAAGCAGGAGGAGCTGGCCGAGGTGCTGCGCAGTGCGGTCACCACGCGCTGGCAGGCGTACGTGAAGCCGCTGAGCAAGCTGCTGCCGATACCCCGGCAGAACCTGGAACACGTACTGGAGCAGCTCCACGACGACTACCAGTCGAGGATGGTGGCGACCCTGAGCTGGGGCAGCGCCTCGGGCGAGGCGGGGACGGGGGATGCGGGGCGGGAGTTCCTCGCCGGCATCGTGGACCACTTCTGGTACCTCGCCGGCGGTGCGTCCTAGGACACATCTCCGGCACTGCAGCCGCACGGCGGCCGTACGGGAAACGGCCCCGGCGCGTCCACAGGAGGACGCGGCCGGGGCCGTTCGGCGGCGGAAGTCAGGACGGAGGTCCCGGCCGGGCGGACCTAGGACCCGCCGCGCCAGAGCCTCAGAAGACGGACTCGGCCTCGTACATACGGGCCTCGGTGACCGTCTTGAGCTCGGTGACGGCCTCCGCCAGCGGGGCCATCACGATGTCGGTGCCGCGCAGGGCGGTCATGTTGCCGAAGTCGCCGCGGTGCACGGCCTCGACGGCGTGCCAGCCGAAGCGGGTCGCGAGCACGCGGTCGTACGCGGTGGGGGTGCCGCCGCGCTGGACGTGGCCGAGGATGACCGGGCGGGCCTCCTTGCCCAGGCGCCGCTCCAGCTCGACCGCGAGCCGGTTGCCGATGCCGGCGAAGCGCTCGTGGCCGTACTGGTCGATGGCGCCCTTCTCGTACGGCATCGAGCCCTCGGCCGGGTGCGCGCCCTCGGCGACGCAGATGACGGCGAACTTCTTGCCGCGGGCGAACCGTTCCTCCACCATCTTGACCAGGTCGTCCACCTCGAAGGGGCGCTCCGGCAGGCAGATCCCGTGGGCGCCGCCGGCCATGCCCGACTCCAGTGCGATCCAGCCCGCGTGACGGCCCATGACCTCGACGACCATCACGCGCTGGTGCGATTCGGCGGTGGTCTTCAGGCGGTCGATGGCCTCGGTGGCGACCATGACGGCGGTGTCGAAGCCGAAGGTGCGGTCGGTGGAGGAGATGTCGTTGTCGATCGTCTTCGGTACGCCGACCACGGGCATCCCGGCGTCCGACAGCATCCGGGCGGCGGTCAGCGTGCCCTCGCCGCCGATCGGGATCAGTGCGTCGATCTCGTAGCGCCTCGCCAATTCGGCCGCGTTCTCGGCCGCTTCGTGCAGGCGGGCGCGCTCCATGCGGGCTGAACCCAGAATCGTGCCGCCGCGGGCGAGAATGCCACTGACGGCATTGATGTCGAGGGGGCGGTAATGGCCGTCCAGGAGGCCCTTGAAGCCGTCCTCGAAACCGATGACCTCGTCCCCGTGCCCGACCAGGGCCCGGTGTACGACCGACCGGATGACAGCGTTGAGGCCCGGGCAGTCGCCGCCTGCGGTGAGAACTCCGATACGCATCGTGCTGTGTCTCCTGCTCCTGGTCGTACCTGGCCGTACGCGTGCGGGCGGACAGCCGTACATATGAAGGGCGTATTAGTGAAGCGTGTCCGATTGTTCCACGGGCCGGGGGTACCGCGCGCTCTGTGGTCGTCGGCCGCCACGACCCCCACCAGGCCTTTCGACCTGCCCGGACGGGCCCTTTTCCTGGCGGGCGCCCTATCGACCCGCAGAGGTATTGTCAAGGGGTCAAGCCCATACCAAACAGTACAAACCATGGACGGAGAGCACGCGTGACGCGCAGCGTGTACGTGACCGGCATCGAGCGGGGGGACGGCCGACAGGTCGTCGAGCTGGGGATCATGGAGCTCCTGACCCGGCAGACAGGCCGGGTCGGTGTGTACCGGCCTCTGCTGCACGACGGTCCCGACCGGCTCTTCGACCTCCTGAAGGCCCGCTACCGCATCGACCAGGACGCCGCCACGGCGTACGGCATGGAGTACCAGGAGGCGTCGGCCGTCCTGGCCGAGAAGGGCACCGACGAGCTGGTCTCCCGACTCGTCGACCGCTACCACCGGGTGGCCCGCGACTACGAGGTCATGCTGGTCCTCGGCACCGACTACGCCGACACCAACCTGCCCGACGAGCTCGCGCTGAACGCCCGCCTGGCCAACGAACTGGGGGCCGTCGTCGTGCCCGTGGTCGGCGGCACCAAGCACCTGGCCGAGGCCGTGCGCGCCGAGGCCCGCAACGCCTACCGGGCGTACGAGAGCCTGGGCTGCCACGTCGTCGCGATGGTCGTCAACCGGGTGGCGGCCGAGGACCGCGACCTGATAGCCGAGCGCCTGGCCGCCCGACTGCCGGTGCCCTGCTACGTACTGCCGGACGACAAGTCGCTGTCCGCCCCGACCGTCGCCCAGATCACCCGGGCGCTCGGCGGCGAGGTGCTCCTCGGCGACGAGGCCGGGCTGGCCCGCGACGCGCTGGACTTCGTCTTCGGCGGCGCCATGCTGCCGAACTTCCTCAATGCCCTGACCCCCGGCTGCCTGGTCGTCACCCCCGGGGACCGATCCGACCTGGTCGTCGGCGCGCTCGCCGCGCACACCTCCGGCACCCCGCCGATCGCCGGTGTGCTGCTGACCCTCAACGAGCGCCCGAGCAAGGACATCCTGACGCTGGCCTCGAAGCTGGCGCCCGGCACGCCGGTCGTCTCGGTGGCCGGCAACAGCTTCCCGACCGCCGCGGAACTCTTCTCGCTGCAGAGCCGGTTGAACTCGGCCACCCCGCGCAAGCTGGAGACCGCGCTCGGCCTGTTCGAGCGGCACGTGGACACCGCCGAGCTGCGCGACCTGCTGTCGGTGGCCCGCTCCGAGCGCGTGACCCCGATGATGTTCGAGCACGAGCTGCTGGAGCGGGCCCGCTCCGAGCGCCGCCGGGTGGTCCTGCCCGAGGGCGCCGAGGAGCGCGTGCTGCGCGCGGCGGACGTGGTGCTGCGCCGCCGGGTCTGCGACCTGACGCTGCTCGGCGAGGAGCAGGCGATCTTGAAGAAGGCCGCCGACCTCGGCATCGACATCTCGGGCGCCCAGCTCATCGACCCGGCGACCTCCCCTCTGCGGGAACGATTCGCCGAGTACTACGCCAAGGCCCGCGCCCACAAGGGCATGACCGTCGAGCTGGCCAACGACGTGGTCACCGACGTCAACTACTTCGGCACGCTGATGGTCCAGGAGGGCCTCGCCGACGGCATGGTCTCCGGCTCGGTGCACTCCACCGCCGCCACCATCCGCCCGGCCTTCGAGATCATCAAGACCAAGCCCGAGGCCTCGATCGTCTCCTCGGTCTTCTTCATGTGCCTGGCCGACCAGGTCCTCGTCTACGGGGACTGCGCGGTCAACCCGGACCCCGACGCCGAGCAGCTCGCCGACATCGCCATCCAGTCGGCGGCCACCGCGGCCGCCTTCGGCGTCGAGCCGCGGATCGCGATGCTCTCGTACTCGACCGGCACCTCCGGCACCGGCGCGGACGTGGACAAGGTCCGCAAGGCGACCGAGATCGTCCGCGAGCAGCGTCCCGACCTGGCCGTCGAGGGCCCGATCCAGTACGACGCCGCCGTGGAGCCCTCGGTCGCCGCGACCAAGCTGCCCGGGTCCGACGTGGCCGGCCGCGCCACGGTGCTGATCTTCCCCGACCTCAACACCGGCAACAACACGTACAAGGCCGTGCAGCGCTCGGCGGGCGCCGTCGCGGTCGGCCCGGTGCTCCAGGGTCTGCGCAAGCCGGTCAACGACCTCTCGCGCGGTGCGCTGGTGCAGGACATCGTCACCACCGTGGCGATCACCGCGATCCAGGCGCAGGGCGCACCGGCGCCCACCGCCTGAACTCCCCACCCCGACCGACTGCGAACAGGAAAGACCCCATCGTGACCGCATCTCGCGTACTCGTCCTCAACTCCGGCTCCTCGTCGGTGAAGTACCAGCTCCTCGACATGGCGGACCGGTCCCGCCTCGCCGTCGGCCTGGTGGAGCGGATCGGCGAGGAGACGTCCCGGCTCGTGCACGAGCCGCTGATCGGGGCCGGCGCGGCCGGCGGCAAGCGGGAGCGGCTCGGCCCGATCGCGGACCACGAGGCCGCACTGAAGGCGGTGGCGGCCGAGCTCGCCGCGGACGGCATGGGCCTGGACTCGCCCGAACTGGCCGCCGTGGGCCACCGGGTGGTGCACGGCGGGACCCGGTTCACCGAGCCGACCGTCATCGACGACGAGGTGCTGGCGGAGATCCGGGGCCTGATCCCGCTGGCTCCGCTGCACAACCCGGCGAACGTGACGGGCATCGAGGTGGCGCGCTCGCTGCGCCCGGACATCCCGCAGGTCGCCGTCTTCGACACGGCGTTCCACTCGACGATGCCGGAGTACGCGGCCCGGTACGCGATCGACGCCGCGACCGCCGACAAGTACTCCATCCGGCGGTACGGCTTCCACGGCACCTCCCACGCGTACGTCTCGCGGACGGCCGCCGGGCTGCTCGGCAAGAGCCCCGAGGAGGTCAACGTGATCGTGCTGCACCTGGGCAACGGGGCCTCCGCCTCGGCGGTCCGGGGCGGGGTGTGCGTGGAGACGTCGATGGGCCTGACCCCGCTGGAGGGTCTGGTCATGGG
Source organism: Streptomyces sp. NPDC037242 (assembly GCF_055604165.1). Lineage (NCBI taxonomy): Bacteria > Bacillati > Actinomycetota > Actinomycetes > Kitasatosporales > Streptomycetaceae > Streptomyces > Streptomyces sp. NPDC037242. Next base: position 514,286 of record NZ_JBVJUY010000002.1, on the reverse strand, counting down.
TACCCGTTCGGGCGATCTCGATCCGGCGGTCATCTTCCACCTGGCCCGGGTGGGCGGCCTCTCGGTGGATGAGATCGATTCGCTCCTGAACAAGAAGAGCGGTCTGCTGGGCATGTGCGGCGACAACGACATGCGCGAGGTGCTGCGGCGGGCGGGCGAGGGCGACGAGGCGGCGAGCCTCGCCTTCGCCGCGTACGTCCACCGTCTGAAGAAGTACATCGGGGCCTACTCGGCGGTCCTGGGCCGGGTGGACGCGGTGGTGTTCACGGCCGGGGTCGGCGAGAACGCCCACCAGGTCCGCGAGGCCGCGCTGGACGGCCTGGCCGAGCTGGGGCTCGCCCTGGACCTGGAGGCCAACGCCGTGCGCTCCCCCGAGCCGCGGCTGGTCTCGGCGGAATACGCCCGGGTGGCCGTGGCCGTGGTCCCGACCGATGAGGAACTGGAGATCGCCGCGCAGGCGTACGAATTGGTTACCGGCTAGTCACTTTGGACTTTCCACCAGACGGAATATTCCGCTACGAAACAAACCGATAGGATCGCTCCATGCGCCGTTCCAAAATCGTCTGCACGCTGGGCCCCGCCGTCGACTCGTATGAGCAGCTGAAAGCACTCATCGAGGCAGGTATGAACGTGGCCCGATTCAACTTCAGCCACGGATCCCAGGCAGAACACCAGGAGCGGTACGACCGCGTCCGGCAGGTCTCCGCGGATACCGGGCGCGCCGTCGGCGTCCTCGCCGACCTCCAGGGCCCGAAGATCCGTCTGGAGACCTTCGCCGAGGGTCCCGTCGAGCTGGTGCGCGGTGACGAGTTCACCATCACCACCGAGGACGTCCCGGGTGACAAGTCCATCTGCGGCACCACCTACAAGGGTCTGCCGGGTGACGTCGCCAAGGGCGACCAGATCCTGATCAACGACGGCAACGTCGAGCTCCAGGTGACCTCGGTCGAGGGCCCCCGGGTCAAGACCATCGTCATCGAGGGCGGTGTCATCTCGGACCACAAGGGCATCAACCTGCCGGGTGCCGCCGTCAACGTCCCCGCCCTGTCGGAGAAGGACGTCGACGACCTCCGCTTCGCCCTGCGGATGGGCTGCGACATGGTCGCCCTGTCCTTCGTGCGCGACGCCAACGACGTCAACGACGTCCACAAGGTCATGGACGAGGAGGGCCGCCGGGTCCCCGTCATCGCCAAGGTCGAGAAGCCGCAGGCCGTCGCCAACATGGAGGCCGTCGTCGACGCCTTCGACGCGGTCATGGTGGCCCGCGGCGACCTGGCCGTCGAGTACCCGCTCGAAAAGGTCCCGATGGTCCAGAAGCGGCTCATCGAGATGTGCCGCCGCAACGCCAAGCCGGTGATCGTCGCGACCCAGATGATGGAGTCGATGATCACCAACTCCCGCCCGACCCGCGCGGAGGCGTCCGACGTCGCCAACGCCATCCTCGACGGCGCGGACGCCGTCATGCTGTCGGCCGAGTCCTCGGTGGGCGCCTACCCGATCGAGACCGTCAAGACGATGTCGAAGATCGTCTCGGCGGCCGAGGAGGAGCTCCTCGCCAAGGGCCTCCAGCCGCTGGTCCCGGGCAAGAAGCCCCGTACCCAGGGCGGCTCCGTCGCCCGCGCGGCCTGCGAGATCGCCGACTTCCTCGACGCGAAGTCGCTCGTCGCCTTCACCCAGTCCGGTGACACCGCCCGCCGGCTGTCGCGCTACCGCGCGTCCCAGCCGATCCTGGCCTTCACCACCGACACCGGCACCCGCAACCAGCTCACCCTGAGCTGGGGCGTCGAGTCCTACGTCGTCCCGCACGTGGACAACACCGACGCGATGGTCGACCTCGTGGACGCCGAGCTGCTCAAGCTCAAGCGCTACAACCAGGGCGACACCATGATCATCACGGCCGGCTCGCCCCCCGGCGTCCCGGGCACGACCAACATGGTCCGCGTCCACCACCTGGGCGGCTGACCGACTCCGCCGCACAGAGGCCGAGGGCGGCACCCCGATCGCGATCGGGGTGGGGACAGAGCCCGGCGGAAGAGGGGAGGGGGAGAAAACAGGGGCAGGGGGGGGGCCCCCGCCCTCGGCGTTTTCTCATGCGGTCACTCGCCGCCGGGGTCGATCTCCCGGCCGGAGGAGTCCCACACCCTCATGGAGCCGTCGCCCTCCTGGGTCAGGACCAGGGCGCCTTCCACGGGGAGGACCGAGCTCGGCGTCTCGGACTCGGCGAACTCGACGTCGATCCAGTCGCCCGGGTCGATGACGTGCTCACCGCCGATGATCTCGAAGTGGACCGTCAGCGGTTCGTGCCGGCCGGCGTAGAAGCGGGTTCTCATGGCACCTCGTCCCAATGCTGGAGCAGCCAGTCCATCAGGTCCGCCCGGGGGCCGGCGCTCTTGTTGCCCTTGGGCGTGGCGACCGGGTGGTAAGGACGGAGCCGGTAGACCTCGGCGTACGCGTCGCGCACGCCCTGGACCTCGCCCTTGGTGAACCCCTTCTTGACCTCGGCGAGGTGCTTGAGGTTCATCATCTCGTAGGCACCCTCGGCGTTGACCGGTCCCCTGCCCGTGGTGTTCTCCCAGAGCTTCGCGCCGAGTCCGGCGTTGCTCAGCCCCTTCGCCTTGGCGATGTCCAAGATCTTCTTGAACTCCGCGGCAACGAGTTCGGACACCTTCAGTCCGCCGGTCATGTTGCGGATGGCGGCGGCGGAGGCACCCAGCGACGCCATCTCCGCCTCCCACACGGCCAGGGAGGCCCCGGCCCTGATCGCGGCCCGCATCCCCGTGACGGCCTTGGCGAGCAGACCGAGGATCCCCGGGATCACGAACTCCGCGGCGAGCCAGGCGCAGCTCGACGCCTGGAGGTCCCAGATGCAGCCCTTGATGTCGGAGATCATCGCCATGACGATCCCCTTGACGGCCGCCTCGGCCAGGTCCCGGCCCGCGATGTGCTCGACCTTGTCCTTCGTGACGTCGATCGGCACCTGCGTGAGGTACTCCGAGGAGATGTTGCCGATGCAGTCACCGAGCGCCGTGCCCGGCACGTCGCACATCAGCAGCAGGTAGACCACCGTGCCGGTGATGTGGTGGCGGAAGGTGATGTCGCAGCCACCGGTACCGACGCAGTCGCTGACCGGCTCCGGAGCATCCCTGATGCTGGAGACCCAGACGATCCCCTCGCCCGTGACGCCCTGCCCCTGGTCCGAGACCGCCGCGGCCTTCGCCGTCTTCTCCTCGGCCTTCCAGCTCTCGGACTCCTTGGCGATCACCTGGGCCTGGTCGGCGGCCTCCTGGGCGCGGGACGCGGCCGCCTCTGCCGTCGTCGCGTCCTTCTCCGCCTGGGTGGCGATCCCGCGGGCGGTACCCGCGTCGGCCTCGGCACCCGCCGCCGCGGTACGGGCCGAAGCCGCGTCCCGCTCCGCGTCGGTGGCGGCCGAGTCCGCCGCGTTGGCGTACCCGTCGGCCGTGGTGGCCGCCGCCTGGGCGGCCGCCGCGTCCGCGGTCGCCTGCTCGTGGTAGGCGACCGTCTTGGCCTCGGAGGCCTGCGCGGCCTTCGCCGAGGCCGCGGCCTGGTTCGCCGACGCCTGGGCCGCCGCGGCCGACTTGGCCGCCTTCGCCGCCCAGTCCGCCGCCGAGGCCGCCGCTTCCGCCGCGATCTTCGCGTCCGCGTCGGCCTGCGCCGCCAGGGCCTTGGCCTCGGCCGCGGCCTTGGCGGCCTGGTCGGACTTGGCCTGGGCCACGGCCGCCTGGCGCTCGGCGGCGGTCTTGGCCGCCTGGCCGGTGAGTACGGCCAGACCCGCCGAGGCGTCGGTCTCCTTGTACGGGGAGCCCATCTCGATGGCGTCGTTCGCCGGCTTGATCACCTGCGCCGCAGAGTCGCGGGCGGCGGCTGCCGCCTGCGCGGTGGAGTAGGCGAACCCGGCCGTACGGATCGACTCGGCGCCCGCGGCGTTGGCCTCGGCGCGTGCCACGGTCGCGTCGGCCTTCGCCTTGAGCGCGTTGGCCTTGGCCGTGTCGGCCAGCGCCTTGGCGGTGACCGCGTTCCAGCTCGCCTGCCACGAGGCGTCGATCGCCTCGGCGGCGGCCGCGTGCGCCTTGGTGACCGCGGCTCCGGTGATGGCCACGTCGGCCTTCGCCTGGTCCGCGGCCGACTGGGCCCGCTTCGCCGCGCCTTCGGCCCGGGTGGCCGCGGCGCGCGCGTTGGACGCGGCCGTGGTGGCCGTGTTCGCCGCCGCGCGGGCGGCGGTGGCCGCGCTCGTGGCGTCGTTGGCCTCGGACCGGGCCCTGGTCGCGGCGGCGCGCGAGGCCCCGGCCGCGGAGCTGCCCTCGTCCGCGGCTGCCTGGGACTCCAGGGCGGCCGCCTGTGCGTTGAGCGCGTCGCGCCGGGTCTCGGCCTCGACGGCGTCGTCGCGGGCGGCGACCGCGTCCTGCTCGGCCTTGAGCGCGGCGTCCTTCTGCTCGCCGGCCGTGCGGCCCGCGGCCTGGGCGCCCGTGAGCTTCTCTGCCGCTATCGCGCGCTGGTTCTGCGCGGTGGACTCGGCGGCGGCCGCCTTGTTCCGCTCGGACTCCGCCAGGTCCTTCTGGGACTTGGCGTAGTCGCGCTCGGCCTCGGCCTGCTGTCGCTTGGCCTTGGCGTCGGCCGCCGCGTTCTTCGCGGCGGTCTCGGCCTCGGCGGCCTTCGTCTGGGCGGCCTTGGCCTTCGCCGCGTTCTCGGCCGCCTTCACCGCCTGGGCGGCCGCTCCTTCGGCGGCAGCCTTGGCCTGGGCCTCGGCCTCCTGGGCGGCCTTGCGGCGGAACTCCGCCTTCGAGGCGTGCGCCTGGGTCATCGCCAGCGAGTTCAGCGTCTTGCTGTCGGCGGCCGAGGCGCGGGTGGCGTTCAGCGCGGTCTCGGTCGCCTTGGCGGCGGCCTGTGCGGCCGCGGCGGACGCCTTAGTGATCTGCGCCGCCTGCTGCCCGTAGAGCAGTCCGCGGCCGCGGGGCAGACCCGCCTGGTCGGCGATCTGGTACGCGGCCGTCTGCGCGGCGGCGACGGTGGCGGCCTGGGCCTGCGCGTCCTGGGCCGCGCGCGAGGCGACGTACAGCCGCCCGGTGGCGCGGGCCTTGGCCTGCTCGATCCAGGTCCGGGCCTTGGTGAACTCGGACGCGGGCGGGCGCCCGCTGCCGACCGGGACCTTCAGGAAGTGCGCTTCCCAGTCCGCGAGCCGGCTGGCGATCATCGACTGGCCCAGGGACTCGGTCATCGCCTGCGCGGCGATCTGGAGGTCCTTCGACGCGGCCTGCTCGGCACCGAGGATGGTGTCGCGCTGGATGCGCTGGCCGGCGATCTCGTTCTGCCACTCCTGCGAGGCCACGGCGACCTCGGCGGTCAGCACGTGGTGCGGGTCGACCGGGTTGGTGGTGGCGCAGGAGGCGAAGCGGGCCTTCAGGTTCTCGACGTCGACCCGGAACTCCATGGTGTCCGGTGCGGGGGCCGAGGTCGGGAAGCCGCCGTTCTCCAGGAACATGCGCGCGTCGTCCGCGTACATGGGATGCATGTGCTGCATGTCCCATTCCCACGCGCTGCGGTCCTCATAGGACCCGTCGGGGTAGTAGCGGGCGTTGGCGATGGCCGTGACGGCGTCGGCGGACTCCTTGCTGGCGACCGGGTGCGGATCCACGTAGTGGTCGCTCTCACCGGTCCAGAAGCGGTCGGCGATCCAACCGCCGAAGCCCGTCTGGGTGAAGATGTTCGGGTTGTTCGGCGGCCACTGGAAGCCGGTGTAGGTGTAGCCGGGCGGGATGTCGTGCATGTAGAGCGAGGCTTGCCAGGCCTTGTCGCGCTCCTGCATCTCGGCCAACTTGTCGTCGGCGGCCTTGTGGTCCTTGTCGTACGCGGTCGCCAGCGGGGTCTGGTCCCAGTAGTTCGGCGCGGCGGCGGCGAGCAGCTCGGCCTCCGTGCCGTTCAGCCCGGCCCGGGCCACGGCCTTCATTTCCGCGCCGCCCTTTCGCAGGACGTTGCCGAGCAGGCACTGCGCGTCGCGGACCTTCTTGGCGGCGTCGAGGTCGAGCTCGGAGGCCGCGGCGGGGCGTGCGGTGCTCAGGGGGTCGGCGGGCGGCTGGATGCCGCTGCTGGTGAAGGTGACGGCCGCGGCCGTGGCCACGGCGGTGGTGACGAGGAATCGCGTCCAGGCGCCGGTACGACGGCGTCTGGACGGCGGTGCGTTCTTGCGCATTCCGGTATCAGCCGTTCTGTTCAGAAGAGGACGTCGAAGGCGGCCCAGCCGGAGGTGCCGATCTGCACCCGCGGGGCGAAGGGGGCGGCTGCTTTGCCCGTGCCCTTGAACAGCCACAGCGCGCCCGAGGGCTCGCTGGCGATGAGGTCGGTCTTGCCGTCGCCGTCGGTGTCTCCGGCGGACACGAGTGCCTTGTACGCGCCCCAGCCGGTTCCCAGGGCGATACGGGTGCCCAGCGCACCGTCGGCGACGGCGTTGCCGGTACCGGGGTAGAGGTAGAGGTTGCCGTCGCTGTGACGGGCGAGCAGGTCGGCCTTGCCGTCACCGGTGTAGTCGCCGCGGCCGGCGAGCGCGGTCATCGAGTTCCAGCCGCCCGAGCCGATCCTGATGCGGGCCGCCAAGGTGCCGTCGGCGTTGCCCGTGTACAGCCACAGGGCTCCGGCGGCGTCCCGCCCCACGATGTCCGGGGCCGCCGTACCGCCCATGTTGCCGACGGAGAGGAGCAGGTTGTACATGTCCCAGCCGCCGCCGATGAGCTTGGTGTCGTTGCCGTGCTCGGCGGTGTAGTAGAGGTTGTTGCTCATCCGGTGGTAGAGGTCGTTGCCCCTGCCGCCCTCCGAGACGTTGGCCTGGAGGAGTGCGGACGCGTCGCCGAAGCCGCCGCCCAACTCGTAGCCGGCCTTCAGGCCGCCCGTGCCGTTCGCCTCGTACGCCCGGAGCTTGCCGGTGCTCGCGTTGCGCGCGAAGAGGGGAAACGTCGTCAGGGGCGCCGTGGCCGCCGTGTTCTCGGTGCGGTCGCTCCACAGCGGCGGCGCGGCTCCGGACACCCCCGCCGCGACGGCGGCCAGCACCAGGCCGACCGCGCCGATCACCACCCGGCGCACCGAGCGGTTCATTGTTTGCAGCATGAAAGAGCTGGTCCTTAAGGAGTTTCGAGCGCAGGCGTGCCAAGGGCACGCCGAAGTACTCGACCTTCCCCCCGTGGACAGCCGCGCGCCGCGTCCATGACTGCGGCGTGATCACGCTAGTCCAGACTTCAACCCCTGTGAAGAACTTATAAGTTGGCTGTACATCACAATGCCGACGGCCCGTCCCCCGGGCAGGGGGACGGGCCGAGGAGAACGCGCGTGGGCTGCTACCCCTCCGGCGGACCGATGTAGTTCTTGAGGCCCGGAACGGTGAGGGTGCCTCCGAACTGGCCGGCCTGTACGACCTTGACGTTCGTGAAGAACGCAAAGGGTACGTTCAGCGGCGGCGGGCTGTTCGGGGTGAACTCGATCGGGATCAGACCGAAGAGGTTGCCCTTGAGGCTCTCGGTGTACATCGTCACCGTGCCGCCGCGGATCTTGGACGTGGAGCCCGGACGGGACTTCAGGTGGGCGACCTTCCCCTCCTTGCCGACCGTCTGGTACAGGTCCTTGATGTCGAGCGAGTCCGCCGTGAACTTCAGGACCTTCTTGGTCTTGCCGCCCGCAGTCTTCACCTCGACGATGCCCGCGTAGTCCAGGCCGTAGAGGGTCAGCAGCGAGCTGTCGAGGTACCAGGGCTCGTCCGGCAGGAGCGGGATTCCCTGCTCCATCTCGGCGTCGGCCAGCGCCTTGGCGTCGTAGGTCGGGCAGGGGAAGGGTTCCTTCCCGTCCGCACCCTTCGAGGCCCCGGGCGAGGGCTCGGTGTCCTCGTCGTCGGCCTTCTCGTCCGCCTTCTCGTCCGCCTTGTCATCGGCGGTCTTGCCCGTCTCGTCCTTGGGGGTCGTGACGGTGCCCTTGACCTCCTCGGACAGCTCCGAGACCTCGACGCCCGCCTTACGGGCCGCCTCGCGGATCGCGTCCGCCGAGGGGTCCGGGGTGGGCGTGGCGGCAGGCTGGGGCGCGGTCGCCGGGGCGTCCGCCGGCTTCGTGCCCGCGAGGGGCTTACCGAGCTCGTCGAAGAAGCCCTTGATCTTGTCGCCGACACCCAGCGGGTCCAGCGGGTTCACGCTCTTGGACGCCGATGGGGCGACCGGGGCGACCGGAGCCGCCTGGTTCGCGGCCGGCTGCTGCGCCGGCTGCTCCGGCTGCTTCTCCGCGGGCTTCTCCGCCTGCGTCGACGCCGACGGGGTCACGCCCGGCGACGGGGTCGCGGTGGGCGACGAACTCGGCGACGGCGTCTTCGAAGGGGACTTCGAGGGCGACGGCTTCGCAGACTCCGACTCCGCGGGCTCGTCGGACCGCGTCACGCACGGCCCGGGTGCGAAGGGGATCTCCTTGTCGTCGGCCATGGCGAGCTTCGGCGCCATGCCCATCCCCACGAAGACCGCCGTCGGCATGGCCGCCAGCGCCATCGTCTTGCCGACGGGTATCTGGATCTTGGTCAGCAACGACTTCCTGGGCGCCGCGTGTCGCGGGCCCTTTCTCTCACGGGACTCTGCGCCTGGGGCCTCACCCCGCTGCGTCTCGTCACCCCGCACTGTTCCTCCCGCCATCGGCGTGGGCAGTCGTCTCGCTCGCGTATGCCGTTTCCGTCTCACGGGGGCCCGGAATGCCCTGGGAGCCGGCCATCGCCTCGGCCTTGTCCGGCCCGCCCGCCTGCGCGGCCTCGTCCGCCGGCTTGCCGGGGACCCACGCGAGGGCGAGGGCACCGCCGACCATGGCCAGGCTGAAGCCCATGAAGAAGCCGCCGAGGTTGGACATCGGCAGGGACACCAGCGCCAGCAGGATCGCGGCGACGCCGGCAAAGACCCTCGCGCCGCGCTGGAACCACAGGACCAGGCCCAGCGTTACCAGCAGGACGCCGATGATCAGCGAGCCGGAGCCCGCCGTCGTGGCCATGGCGAAGGTGACGTTGCCCAACCGGAGGTCCGCGTACGGGAAGTACATGATCGGGAGGCCACCGAGGAGCGTGAACAGCCCGGCCCAGAAGGGACGGCGACCGCTCCAGGCGTGGACGTAGTAGTACACCACGGTGAGAAAGGCGTCATCTTCGGCGCGCACGTAGACCGGGGCCTGGGGGTTCATGGACAACAGCTCCCTGGAAACGGTGGTACGGAGAACTCTGTGGAGCCCGGACGGGCGGGCGGCGGTGACGGCTGCCGTCGCCGGCCGCCCGTCCGGTCAAGCACCGGGACTGCGTCAGTCCTTGACGTCCTGGTAGCACGGCTGGTCGCCGCTCAGCAGACGGAGCTTGAGGTTGGGCAGCTTGAAGGTGCCCGCCGTCGTCGCCCACGCCTTCTGCTTGACGTTGGTGAGGATCGCCTTCTTGGCGCGCTGCGAGAACATCGCATTGTTGCTCACCGTGCCGGCCTGCGGCTTGGTGGTGCCGTCCTTGCCGAGCTCGCCCACGGCAACACCGATGTCGAGGTCGGTGAACTCGGCGTCGGCGTCGAGCTCGGCAACATCCAGGTAGATGTTGTCCGCGATCGCCGGAGAGCCCTTGTGGCCGGTACGCAGCTGGAGCGTGATGTTGCCGATCGGAGTCGGCGTCACCAGCGACTGGCACATGTTGGTGATCTCGGCGTGGCTGAACCCGGAGATGGTGACCGGGTGGTACACGTCACCGGGGCCCTTGAGGTCCTTGCCCTTGGTGATGCTGCCGTACTGGATCAGGTTGTCACCGTCGAGCTTCTCGGCGCTGACCTTGAAGTCCTGGCCGGAGACGCTGAAGGACGCCGCGAGGGCACCCTGCGCCAGACCCACACCGACCGCGGCCGTGGCCGCGATGCTCGGCACCATGACGAGCGCGAAGCGCTTCCATCTGGTCCCGCCACGAACCTGAGAACTCATTTCGTTCCTCCTTCTCGGACGTACATCTCCGGTCCGGGCCGTGCCCGTCCTGGGATGGGAGAAGTGCTACGTCCTCGGGAAGGAGCGCAAGCGGCCGAGCCGCGGCCTGGCCGCGTTCGGTACACCGGCGATCACCCCCGAGCGACAACCACTTGGCCACGCGTTCGCGCAACCTGGAGGACAGGCCCCACCGTGCGGCGGAGACCCCCCTGTCCCACGGCCGGTGCCACTGCCATCGGCCGGCTCGGTGGGGACCCTCCACCGCGGCTCCGGGTGAGCGGCTCTGCGGGAAGGACCGAGCGTCGCCGATCGTGGTCCATTCCCGGCCGGGGCACAAGGGGGGTCGTTACTGGCGGGTAACGGCCAGATAACCTACGTACGGCGCACCGGTATCGGGCAGCAACACACGGTGTCACCAAGGGCCACGACAGATCGGCGGAAGAGTGAACACACCGGACAGTTCACGGGGTTCTATTTACTGCGAGTAACAGCGGCCGCAATTACCAAGTTTTGGCAAAGTGCGGCCGCTGTTTAGCTCTGTGTCAACAAATCGCCGGTGGTCCACCGGCCTTCGGCGACGCCTCCAGGGGCGCCTGCGGAAGGGTCCTCAGAACAGCACCCGCGCCAGCGCCGTACGCGCCGCCGACACCCGGGGGTCGTCCGCACCGATGACCTCGAACAGCTCCAGGAGCCGCACCCGCACGGCGTCGCGGTCCTCACCGAACGTCACCCGTACGGTGTCCACCAGGCGCCCGAAGGCGTCCTCGACGTGGCCGCCGACCAGGTCCAGGTCCGCCGCCGCGATCTGCGCCGCCGGGTCGCGCGGGTTCGCGGCCGCCTCGGCGCGCACCGTCTGCGGGTTCATGTCCCGTACGCGGACGAGGAGTTCGGCCTGGGCCAGGCCCATCTTGGCCTCGGTGTTGGCCGGGTCGTCCGCGAGTACGTTCTTGTACGCCTGCACCGCACCGCCCAGGTCACCGGCGTCCAGCGCGACGACGGCCGCCTCCAGCAGCGCGTCGTACGGGCCCGCCGGGGCCTCGGCCGCGGCCGCCGGGGCGGCCGGCGCCTCGGCGTTCGGGTCGACCTCGATGCCGATGATCCCGAAGCGCTCCTCCGCGACCTGGACCAGCTGGGCCAGCGTCGCGCGGATCTCCTGCTCGGGGGCCACGCCCTGGAACAGGGGCAGGACCTGGCCCGCGACCACGGCGAAGACGGCCGGGATGCCCTGGATGCCGAACTGCTGCATCAGCATCTGGTTGGCGTCGACATCGACCTTGGCCAGGACGAGGCGGCCGTTCGCCTCGACGGTCAGACGTTCCAGCAGCGGGCTGAGCTGCTTGCAGGGCTCGCACCACTCGGCCCAGAAGTCGAGGACGACCGGCACCTCAGCGGAGAGCTGGAGCACATCGCGTTCAAAACCGGCCTCGTCTACGTCGATGACGAGCGCGGACGGCGGAAGCGCGCCGGCGGAAGCGGGGGCGCCGCCCTGTGCGGCCTGCCGGGCCGCATCCGCGCGCGCCTGCTCGGCCTTCGCCTTGGCCTCGCCGGCCGCCTTCACCGCGGCAAGGTCTACGACGCCGCTCATGGACATGTTTCTGGGCTGCATGCGTACATCCTCCCCCGAGTGCGCGCGCCGACGAAAAAGATCGGCCGAATCGGGCCGGTCCCTCTTGTGTCTTTGACGCCGGGTCCCCACCTGGCGCCGGTAGCTTCGCGTGGTTGTCGCTCTTACGCTACGAGTCGTAGCGTAACTCCCCGAGCCTCCCCGCGCCCCGTGATCTGAACCACACCTTCGAGGGTCCCGGCGGTTCCACTACTGGCGGGTATGGTCTCGGCCATGCGCAACCCCAGCTCAGCCACCCACACCCCGCCAGGCGGCCGCACCGGCCGCCCGCGCAGCGCGGCCGCGGATGCCGCGATCCTCGCCGCGACGCGGGACGCGCTGGTGGAGCTGGGCTGGTCGAAGCTGACGATGGGCGACGTCTCGGCGCGCGCCGGCGTCGCGAAGACCACCCTCTACCGGCGCTGGGCGGGCAAGAACGAGCTGGTCGTGGACGCGGTGGCGGAGCTCTTCGACGCCCTCGAACTGCCCGACCGGGGCTCCCTCGAAGCCGACATCGAGTACGTGGTCCTGCGCTTCGCGGAGCTGCTGCGGCGCCCGGAGGCCCGTACGGCCCTGATGGCGGTGGTCGCCGAGTCCACCCGGGACGAGGCACTGCGCGACCGGATCCGGTCGGCGATCGTGGACCGGCAGAAACGTCTCGTCGTACTGGGCCGCGAGCGGGCGCAGGCGCGCGGCGAACTCCCGTACGAGGAGGACGAGTCCCTCGCGGACCGCACCACGGACCTGATCTTCGACGTGATCGCCGGGACGGTGGTCCACCGCGCCCTGGTGAGCTCGGAGCCGGTCGACGAGCTCTGGGTCGCCACCTTCACGGCCCTCCTGATGCACGGCCTGCGCGGCCCCGACCAGGCCTGAGGCCTGAGGCCTGAGGCTGACGCCTGGGCCGCTCCGGCTGGTTGCGCGAAGGCCGGCCGCGCCCGCCACCGTACGGAGGAGGGGGCACGACCGGCCGTATCGCGCGGCGTCGGCGGACTAGAAGCCCGGCGGCTCGGTGTAGACGCCCCACTCCTCGCGCAGGACGTTGCAGATCTCGCCCATCGTGGCCTCGGCGCGCACCGCGTCGAGCATGGCCGGGATCATGTTCGAGCCGTCGCGCGCGGCATCCAGCATCGCCGTCAGCCCCGCCTTGACCTTGGCCTCGTCGCGCCGGCCCTTGCGCTCGGCCAGTTCGCGGACCTGGACCCGCTCCACCTCGTGGCTGACCCGGAGGATCTCCAGGTCCCCGGTGACCGATCCGTGGTGGACGTTGACGCCGACGACCCGCTTGTCGCCCTTCTCCAGGGAGCGCTGGTACTGGAAGGCCGACTCGGCGATCTCCCCGGTGAACCAGCCGTCCTCGATGCCGCGCAGGATGCCCGAGGTGATCGGCCCGATCGGGTGCTGCCCGTTCGGGTGGGCGCGCAGTCCGCGCTCCTTGATCTGCTCGAAGATCTTCTCCGCGTCGGCCTCGATGCGGTCGGTGAGCTGCTCGACGTACCAGGAACCGCCCAGCGGGTCGGCCACATTGGCCACGCCGGTCTCCTCCATCAGCACCTGCTGCGTGCGCAGGGCGATCTCGGCGGCCTGCTCGCTGGGCAGGGCGAGGGTCTCGTCGAGGGCGTTGGTGTGCAGCGAGTTCGTGCCGCCGAGCACGGCTGCGAGGGCTTCCACCGCGGTGCGCACGACGTTGTTGTACGGCTGCTGCGCGGTCAGCGAGACCCCGGCGGTCTGGGTGTGGAAGCGCAGCCACATGGCCTTGTCCGTCTTGGCGCCGTACACCTCCTTCATCCAGCGGGCCCAGATCCGGCGGGCGGCGCGGAACTTGGCGATCTCCTCGAAGAAGTCGAGGTGCGCGTCGAAGAAGAAGGACAGTCCGGAGGCGAAGTGGTCCACGTCCAGGCCGCGGGAGAGGCCGAGTTCCACGTAGCCGAAGCCGTCGGCGAGCGTGTACGCGAGCTCCTGCGCGGCCGTGGCCCCGGCCTCGCGGATGTGGTAGCCGGAGACGGAGAGCGGCTTGTACGCCGGGATGCCGGCGGCGCAGTACTCCATGAGGTCGCCGATGAGGCGCAGGTGCGGCTCGGGTTCGAAGAGCCACTCCTTCTGGGCGATGTACTCCTTGAAGATGTCCGTCTGGAGCGTCCCGTTGAGGACGGAGGGATCGACTCCCTGGCGCTCGGCGGCGACGAGGTACATGCAGAAGGCGGGCACGGCGGGCCCGGAGATGGTCATGGAGGTGGTGACGTCCCCGAGCGGGATGTCCTTGAACAGCACCTCCATGTCGGCCGCGGAGTCTATGGCGACCCCGCAGTGCCCGACCTCGCCGAGGGCGCGGGGGTCGTCGGAGTCCCGGCCCATGAGGGTGGGCATGTCGAAGGCGACGGAGAGCCCGCCGCCGCCGGCGGCCAGGATCATCTTGTAGCGCTCGTTGGTCTGCTCGGCGTTCCCGAACCCGGCGAACTGCCGGATGGTCCAGGTCCGCCCGCGGTACCCGGTGGGGTGCAGGCCGCGGGTGTAGGGGTACTCCCCCGGCCAGCCGATGCGCTCGAATCCCTCGTACGAGTCGCCGGGCCGGGGCCCGTAGACGGGGTCGACGGCATCGCCGGAGAGCGTGGTGAAATCGGCCTCGCGCTTGCGGGCCTTGTCATAACGGGCCTGCCAGCGGCGGCGGCCCTCCTCGATGGCGTCAGCGTCCATACCGATGAATTTACTAGGACGTCCTAGTAAATGTCGATGGGCAACCCCCGGAGAGTCACCCCGGGGGCGGCGGAATCGAGCGGGACGCGAGTCCTCAGGCCTTCGCGGTGGCGAGCCCGCCGGTCACGAGGGGCTCCACCTCGGCGCGGACCTTGCGCTCCACGAAGAAGGCGGCGAGCGGGATCGTGCCGGAGAGCATGACCCACAGCATCTTGCCGAACGGCCACTTCGCCTTGGAGCTCAGGTCGAAGGCGAAGACCACGTAGATCATGAAGAGCACGCCGTGGGCCTGTGACACGACGAAGGTCAGATCCGCACCCTTGTCGAAGCCGTACTTGAAGATCATGCAGGTGCAGAGCACCAGCAGCATGACGGCGGTGGCAAAGGCCATCACCCGGTAGCGGGTCAGCACGCTCTTTTTCATGCCGTCGAGCCTAGCCGTCCGAATTGCGCGATCTCGACGGGGGCCGAGTGATCCCCGCTACGCCTCTTCGAAGTCCTCGGCGGCGACCCGCAGCGGGCGCAGCAGCGCGAAGATCTCCGCGCACTCCTCGGCGTCGTACGCGCCCAGGCCGAAGTCGATCGCCATCAGGTCCCGCGTCGCCGCCTCGACGACCTCGCGGCCCTTGTCCGTGATGGAGGCGAGGGTGCCGCGGCCGTCGTTGGGGTTCGGGCGCTTGGCGACGAGCCCCGACCTGACCAGCCGGTCCACCGTGTTCGTCACCGACGTCGGGTGGACCATCAGCCGCTCGCCGATCTTCGACATCGGCAGTTCCCCGGCCTTGGAGAAGGTGAGCAGCACCAGCGCCTCGTACCGCGCGAAGGTCAGCCCGTACGGCTTGACCACGGCGTCGACCTCGCCGAGCAGGATCTGCTGCGCCCGCATGATCGAGGTGATGGCGGCCATCGAGGGCACCGGGCCCCAGCGCTGCTGCCAGAGTTCATGGGCGCGAGCGATGGGGTCGAAGGGGAGGCTGAGCGGCTTCGGCACGCCACAGACCCTACCGGTCGGTCATTTGACGGCGGGCCCCGTCTCACTCCTCGGCCGCCGCGGACCTGCGGGCGGGCTGGCGGGGCGGCCGGTCCGCGAACGCGTTCGGACGGTGAGCCCCGTGGGCCTCGGGGCCCGCGGCCGGTGTCGCACCACCGCCCTTAATGTCGCTTATGTCACGATATCCCGGTCCGCTGCCCGACCCTTCGCCCGGAGGAAGCCGGATGCCAGGCCGTCGCCGCACCGTCGCCCGCAGCCCCCGCCCCCGCGCCCGCCCCCGTCCCACCGCTCCCCGCACCGGCAGCCCCCTGCGCACCGCCTTCCCCAGCGCCGTCCCCGCCGCCCTCGGCCTCGCGCTGCTGCTGGCCGCCGCCCCCGCGTGCAGCCCGGCCCCGCAGGCGGGGCCCGGGTCCGCGCCGCCCGACCGGCCCGCGGCGGCGGCCGGACCGGTCGACGAGTCCCCGTTCTGGGTGGACCCGCAGAGCGACGCCGCCCGGCAGGTCGACGCCTGGGAGGCGCAGGGCCGCAACAGCGACGCCCAGGTGCTGCGGCGGATCTCGGACCGGCCGATGGCGCTGTGGGGTCCGGCCGGCGACCCCGGCCCGGAGATCCGCCGGGCGCGGGCCGGCGCCCGGGCGGCCGGCCGGACCATGGTGCTGACCGCGTACAACATCCCGTACCGCGACTGCGGCCGGCACCCGGCCGGCGGCGCCCGGGACGCCGCCGCCTACCGCACCTGGATCGGCGCCTTCGCCGACAACATCGCGGACCACAAGGCCATCGTCATCCTGGAGCCGGACGCCATCGCGCACGTCGTCGACGGCTGCACCCGGGCCGACCGCCACGACGAGCGCCTGCGGCTGCTGTCCGAGGCCGTCGACCGGCTCAAGCGGAACAAGAACACCAAGGTCTACCTGGACGCGGGCAACCCGGCCTGGATCCCGGACCCGAAGAAACTGGTCGGCCCGCTCCTGCGGGCCGGCCTGGAGCGCGCCGACGGCTTCTCCCTCAACGTCTCCAACTTCCAGCCCGTCGAAGCCGGGCGCGCCTACGGCGCCAAGATCTCCAAGGCCGCCAAGGGCAAGCACTTCGTCATCGACACCAGCCGCAACGGCGACGGCCCGCTGGGCGGCGACCGCGGACAGGCCTGGTGCAACCCGCCGGGCAGGTCCCTGGGCGCCCCGCCGACCGACCGGACGGGCGACCCGCTCGTGGACGCGTACCTGTGGATCAAGCGCCCGGGCGAGTCCGACGGCCCCTGCCGCGGCGGTCCGGCCGCGGGCCGCTGGTGGCCCGACTACGCACTCGGGCTGGCCCGTCGCTCGAAGGGCTGAAACGCCGTATCCACCTGGGCAGAACGCCTTGCCGGAAGGGGGGTTGGCGAGGATCCCGTGCGCCACGGGCAGTGCGTGGAGGGGGATCCGCAATGGCCAGACACGAGGTCATCGATGTCCGAGTGAGTCGGCGCGTCCTGTGGATCGGCGCCGACCGCAAGGCGGCCGTCGGGCGCTTCGCCTCGACGGTCGTCGCGCTGGCGGTCGTGGCGGTCATCACCCAGTGGGCGATCCGGGAGGGCCTGACGGGCGACTACGAGCAGGTCTCCGTCCAGATCACGGCGCTCGTCCTGCTGGCCCTGGCGCTCGTCGCGATCGGCCGGCTGGTCGTGGCACTGCTGCGCAGGACGTTCTACGCACTGGTCATCGAGACGGCGGGCAGCCCCCGCACGCCGACTTCGACCTCAAGATCAACAACTACATCGGGCACGTCGGGACAACGTCAACGTCTACGGCGGCACCGGGAACACCGGCCAGAACATGAACCCCTACAACTACAACGCACCCCAGGACCCGCAGGCCGTCTTCCGCGAGATGATCGGCCTGATCCAGACGCTCCGGGGCCAGGTCTCCGCAGCGGACCGGGCGGTCATCGACGAATCCCTGGAGACCGTCCAGGAGGGCGACGCCGCTCCCCCGGGAGCCGTGCGCCGTGCGCTCGGCTCCATCGCCGGGGTCGCCGCCGTGGTCGGCGAGGTCGGGGTCCCGGTGGTCGAGGCGGTACGCCGCTTCCTCGCCCTGCTGGGCGGCTGACCGGGCCGGGGGCGTTGCCGAAGCGGAGGAGCCGGGCCGGGGCTCAGCCCTCGGCGAGGTGGCGTTCTACCGTTTCGACCTTCGAGGTGATGCCGTCGGTGACGCCGGGGCGGATGTCGGCCTTGAGGATGAAGGAGACCCGCGGCGAGCGCGCTTCACCACGTCCATCACCTCGCCCCACTCGCTGGAAGGCACTCACCCCCGAGTACACGGCCGGGGCCCATGGCGGCCGGTCTGACGCGACGGGGTGAGTCCGGCTTGGCGGGGCGTAATACGCGTCATACACTGCGCTTGTGGCCAAGACCAGGATCAGCATCAGCCTTGAGCAGGAGCAGGCCGAACGCATCAGGCGGCATGCCGAGCGAGCCGGCCTGGACGTCTCGGCGTACCTCGTGCACGCCGCGACGCGACAGATGGCGGAGACCGAGACCATAGAGGCGCAGTTCGCGGACGTGGACGCCTTGATCGCGGCGGCTGAAGCCGAGGCCGCGGGCGCGGGTGCGCCGCAGGAGGACACGGCCGTCGGGGCACTGACGGAGCAGGAGCGGCGGGAGGTCGAAGCGGCCCTTGATCTCGTCTACGGGGCAGATCGATCCGGTGCGCGTTCCGGAAGAGCCGCGTGAGCGTGGGGAGGGTCCCCGTCTACGACACCGGGATGCTCATCGCCCTTGCCGACCGCAAGGCCAAGGCGGTCCACCTGCACGAAGCCCTGAAGGAGACCCCGCACCGGGCCCTTGTCCTCGGGCCGGTGCTGGCTCAGGTGTGGCGCCCCAACCCGGCGCTGGTCCATGCGCTGGCCACGACACTCAGGGACTGTTCCGTGCCACGGGCACGGGCTTCGGTCCCGCCGATGCGCGAGACCAAGGCGGGCCGTCCGGAGTGCATCGCCTGCGCGACGGGTTTTGACCTGACGGACTGGCGCCGTATCGGTACCGCCCTCGGGGAGGCCGAACTCCCCCCGAAGAAGCGGCCGGACGCAGTGGACGCCAGCGTGGCCCTGGCCGCCGCGAAGCACGGCAGCGCAGTGATCTTCACCAGCGACCCGGAGGACATGGCCGCGTATCTGTCGGTGCTCAATCCGCCCGATGTGCACGTCCAGGTCGTGTGAGCGCGTCAGCCCTCGGCGAGGTGGCGTTCTACCGTTTCGACCTTCGAGGTGATGCCGTCGGTGACGCCGGGGCGGATGTCGGCCTTGAGGATGAAGGAGACCCGCGGCGAGCGCGCTTCCACGGCCTCCACGGCGCGCTTCACCACGTCCATCACCTCGCCCCACTCGCCCTCGACGGTGGTGAACATGGCGTCGGTCCGGTTGGGCAGCCCCGACTCCCGTACGACGCGCACGGCGTCGGCGACGTAGGCGCCGACCTCCTCACCGACCCCGAGCGGGGTCACGGAGAACGCGACGATCATGCGCGGGCCGCCTCGCGCGCCCGCGCGGCCAGGACGCTGTCCGCCTCGTCGCGCTTGAGCAGCCGGTCGCCGTACAGGCCGCCGAAGGGCAGCATCGCCAGCAGGAAGAACAGGGCGACCTTCTTGAGCGGCCACTTGGCCTTGTTCCAGACATCCAGCAGGAAGACCGTGTAGATGAGGAACAGGATCCCGTGCAGGGCGCCGAGCGGCATCATCAGGTAGTCGATGTCCGAGATCCGGCTCAGCAGCGACCCGAAGATCAGCAGGGCCGGGAACGACAGCGCCTCCGGTACGGAGATGAGGCGCAGCCGGTGCAGGGCGGAAGCGGTCTTGATGTCCACGTGGAACCTTCGGGTGGGTGCCGGGGGTCCGTTCCAGTGTCTCAGCCGGTGCGGGGGATCTTGACGCGGGTCCCGCCGGGGGCAGTTCGCACACCCCCGAAGGTGCACGAAAGTGCCCGAGTGTGGCGGATATCGGCCAACAGGCCCTGTTCGGGCTCGCCCACTGCCGATAACGTCATCCCGTGGCTCAGTTCCGACTCCAAGGCAGCAAGGTGCTCGCCGTCGACCTGACCGGGGATGCCGTCAAAGCGAAGAACGGCTCCATGGTCGCGTACGACGGTCAGATGGCCTTCAAGAAGATGACAGGCGGCGGCGAAGGCCTCCGCGGCATGGTGACCCGGCGCCTGACCGGCGAGCAGATGACCGTGATGGAGGTCCAAGGGCACGGCACCTGCTTCTTCGCCGACCGGGCGAGTGAGATCAATCTGGTCGATCTGCGCGGCGAGAAGCTCTACGTCGAGTCCAGCAACCTGCTGTGCACCGACGCCGGCCTGCGCACCGGCACCACCTTCACGGGCCTGCGCGGCGCGACGACCGGCAACGGGCTGTTCACGACGACCGTCGAGGGCTCGGGCCAGGCGGCGATCATGTCCGACGGCCCGGCGGTGGTGCTGCGCGTCAGCGCCCAGTACCCGCTCTCCGTCGACCCGGGCGCGTACATCGCGCACACCGGCAACCTCCAGCAGTCCTTCCAGTCCGGCGTGAACTTCCGCACGCTGATCGGCGAGGGCTCGGGCGAGGCGTTCCAGATCCGCTTCGAGGGCGAGGGCCTGGTGTACGTGCAGCCCAGCGAGCGCAACACCATCGGGGGCGACGTCTGATGCCGTTCCGCGAGATCAACTCGAAGATGGTCGAGGCCCAGGTCGTCCCGGGGCAGAAGATGTACAGCCAGCGCGGCGCGATGCTCGCGTACCGCGGCGAGGTGTCCTTCACCCCGAGCCTGACCGGCGGCCAGGGCGGGGTCATGGGCATGATCGGGCGCCGCGTGGCGAACGAGCAGACCCCGCTGATGACGGTCGAGGGCAGCGGCACCGTGCTGTTCGGCCACGGCGGCCACCACATCCAAGTCATCAGCCTCACGGGCGAGACGCTGTACGTGGAGGCCGACCGGCTCCTCGCCTTCGACGGCTCCCTCCAGCAGGGCACGATGTTCATGGGCTCGCAGGGCGGGGTCATGGGCATGGTGCGCGGCCAGGTGACCGGCCAGGGCCTGTTCACCACCACCCTCAAGGGCCACGGCGCGGTCGCCGTGATGGCCCACGGCGGGGTCATCGAGCTCCCCATCACCCCGAACCGCCCGGTCCACGTGGACCCGCAGGCGTACGTGGCCCACCACGGGGACGTCCGCAACAAGCTGTCCACGGCGCTGGGCTGGCGCGACATGGTCGGGCGCGGCTCGGGCGAGGCGTTCCAGCTGGAGCTGTCCGGCCAGGGCGCGGTGTACGTACAGGCCTCGGAGGAGAAGCTGTGAACTTTGGTCCCGTGATGGGCGGGCCCGGCGGCCCGACGGTCTTCGACCCGTACACCCTGCCCTCCGACGACAACGTGAACGCGTACACCTTCTGCGTGGAGCTCAAGGGGAGCCAGTGGTTCCTGCAGAAGGGCAAGATGATCTCGTACTACGGGAGCATCGAGTTCAACGGCATCGGCCACGGCCGCTTCGACCGGCTGCTGCGCACCAGCTTCCACTCGCCGCTGCACGCGAGCGACTGGGTGGTGGCCGAGGGGCAGGGCAAGATGCTGCTCGCCGACCGGGCCTTCGACGTGAACTCGTACGACCTGGACAACGGGAATCTGACCATCCGGTCAGGCAACCTGCTGGCGTACCAGCCCTCGCTGGCGCTCAAGCAGTCGATCGTCCCGGGTTTCCTCACGCTGATCGGAACCGGCAAGTTCGTGGCGGCGTCCAACGGTCCAGTGGTGTTCATGGAACCGCCACTGCGCGTGGACCCGCAGGCACTGGTGGGTTGGGCCGACTGCCCCTCCCCCTGCCACCACTACGACCACGGCTACATGTCGGGCGTGATCGGAGGACTGCGCTCGCTGACGGGCATCGGCGGCTCCTCGGGCGAGGAACACCAGTTCGAGTTCGTCGGGGCGGGGACGGTACTGCTCCAGTCGTCGGAGATGCTGATGGCGGAGCAGGCCGTCGGAGCGGTCGGCGCCGGTGCGGCCGCGGGCAACGCGCAGGGCGTTCCGGGCGCGGGCCAGGGTCCGCTGGGACAGTTGGGCGTGCCCCGGATGCCGGGGCAGCTGGGCGATCTCCAGCGGCGTTTCGGCCTCTAGACCCGCTCGAATCCCGCTCGCATTTTTGTACGTAATTCAACTTCTTAGGTAGAGTTCATTCATGGAGACCATCGAGACCGAGACGGCCACGCGCTGGCTGACCGACGCCGAGCAGTGCGCGTGGCGCACCCATCTGGACGTCAGCAGACTGCTGATGCACCAGCTGGAAAAGGATCTCCAGCCCTTCGGACTCACCAACAACGACTACGAGATCCTCGTGAACCTCTCGGAGTCGGACGACCACCGGATGCGGATGAGCGATCTCGCGACCGCGACCCTGCAGTCCAAGAGCCGGCTGTCCCACCAGATCACGCGCATGGAGGCGGCCGGCCTGGTCCGCCGGGTGAACTGCGAGTCCGACCGCCGCGGCCTGTTCGCGGTGCTCACGGAAGAGGGCATGGAGACCATGCGCAAGGTCGCCCCGCACCACGTGGCGTCCGTCCGCCGGCACTTCATCGACCTGCTGCCGCCGGAGGCGCTGGCGGCGCTGCGCGGCTCCCTGACGCCGGTCGCGGACCACCTGCGCGACAATCGCGGCAAGGCCTGAGCACGATCCCTGGCCGAGCGGTCCTCGCCGGCAGCCGGGAGAATGGGCGGTAACGCTCGCTCGCCGGCCGCCCGCCGAGCAACCGTAAGCGCATGGCCGGCCTGAGGAGGTCAGCCATGAAGCACACCCTGTACGTCTCGTCCGCGGCCGCCGCGGTCCTGCTCGTCGGCGGCCCGGTGGCCGCCGCCGGAGCGGCGGCCGCCGACGCGGGCAGAACCCTCCCGGCCGTCTCCACGGCAGCCCGCGCCTCCGTCGACGCGCAGGGGGCCGCCGCGGCGGCTCTGAAGCACTACCCCGGCGTCATCGAGTCCCTCGACAAGGACGGCTCGACCTGGCACGTGAACATCATCGGCAAGGGCGGCGCGTACGCCGAGGTGGAGGTCGGCGCCGACGGCAAGGCCACCACCCGGAACACCGAACGCAACGACGACGACCGCAACGAGAAGGCCGCGCTGGTCGGTGCGAAGGTCGACGCCCAGAAGGCGATCACGGCGGCCCTGGCCGCCCACCCCGGCGCGGTCTGGTCGGTGAACTGGGACGACGACGACAACGACGGCAACGGCCAGAAGCGCTACTGGGACGTGGAGATCAAGTCCGGCGACGGCCGCACGCAGCACGTCCACGTCGATCCCACGTCGGGCAAGGCCACCGTCTCCCCCTCGGACTCCGACGAGGACGAGAACGGCGGCGACAGCGACGAGAACAGCGACTACGAGAACAGCGACAGCCGCTGACAAACGAGGAGCCGCACCCCCGTGCAGGGGTGCGGCTCCTCGTACGCTTTGCGGCGCTCCGGTCGGTCAGGCGTTGGGACGCTTGCCGTGGTTCGCCTTCTTCTTCTTGCGTGCTCGCTTCTTGTTGCCGCGCTTGGCCATGACGCCACTCCCTCTATCGGGTATCGGGGCATTCCGGGCGTTCGCCAGTCTATGGTCGACCGGCCGCACCCGCATCAGCCCCGATCCGGCCACCACGGGCCGACAGGCGCCTCAGGCCTCCGTCAGCGTCGCCAGGAGCACGTCCGAGGCCGCGTACGGGTCCAGCTCACCCGCCGCGACACGGGCCGCCAGCGCTTCGAGCCGGGCGTTCCCGTGCAGATCGGCCATCCGGGCGCGCAGGGCCGTCACCGCGATGGTCTCCACCTCGCGCGCGGCGCGCGCCGTACGCCGCTCGGCCAGCACCCCGTGCTCGTCCATCCACGCCCGGTGCTTCTCCAGCGCCTCGACGAGCTCGTCGATGCCCTGGGCCTTCGCGGCGACGGTCTTGATGATCGGCGGCCGCCAGTCTCCCGGGCCCCGGGACTCGCCCAGGCCCAGCATGTGGTTCAGCTCCCGCGCGGTGGCGTCCGCGCCGTCCCGGTCGGCCTTGTTGACGACGTAGACGTCGCCGATCTCCAGGATTCCCGCCTTCGCGGCCTGGATCCCGTCGCCCATCCCGGGAGCCAGCAGCACCACCGAGGTGTCCGCCTGCGCCGCGATCTCCACCTCGGACTGCCCGACCCCGACCGTCTCGACCAGGATCACGTCGCAGCCCGCCGCGTCCAGCACCCGGATCGCCTGCGGCGCGGACCAGGCGAGACCGCCCAGGTGGCCGCGGGTGGCCATGGAGCGGATGTAGACCCCCGGGTCGGAGGCGTGGTCCGACATCCGCACCCGGTCGCCGAGCAGCGCACCGCCGGAGAACGGCGAGGACGGGTCGACGGCGAGGACGCCGACCCGCTTGCCGGCCTTGCGGTACGCCGTCACGAGCGCGGAGGTCGAGGTCGACTTGCCGACGCCCGGCGACCCCGTCAGGCCCACCACGTACGCGTTGCCCGTGAGCGGGGCCAGCGCCGCCATCACCTCGCGCAACTGCGGGGACGCCCCCTCGACCAGCGAGATCAGCCGGGCCACCGCCCTCGGCCTGCCTGCGCGTGCCTGGGCCACGAGCTGGGGGACGTCCACCACCGTCATACGTGCTGCTCTCCTCGGTTCTCGTACCGCTGCTTCGACGGGTTCCTAGGCCTTGGGCACGCGGACGATCAGGGCGTCGCCCTGCCCGCCGCCGCCGCACAGCGCGGCCGCGCCGACCCCGCCGCCGCGGCGCTTGAGCTCCAGCGCCAGGTGCAGCACCACGCGGGCGCCGGACATGCCGATCGGGTGCCCCAGGGCAATGGCGCCGCCGTTGACGTTCACCTTTTCCGGGGTCACGCCGAGGTCCTTCATTGACTGCACCGCGACGGCGGCGAAGGCCTCGTTGATCTCGATGAGGTCCAGGTCGGCGACCTCCAGGCCCTCCTTCTTGAGCGCGTGCTGGATCGCGTTCGACGGCTGCGACTGGAGCGAGTTGTCCGGGCCGGCCACGTTGCCGTGGGCGCCGATCTCGGCGAGCCACTCCAGGCCCAGCTCCTCGGCCTTGGCCTTGCTCATCACGACCACGGCGGCCGCACCGTCGCTGATCTGGGAGGAGGTGCCGGCGGTGATGGTGCCGTCCTTGGCGAAGGCGGGGCGCAGCTTGCCGAGGGACTCGGCGGTGGTCTCCGCGCGGATGCCCTCGTCCTGCGAGAAGACCACAGGCTCGCCCTTGCGCTGCGGGATCTCGACCGGGGTGATCTCGGCCTCGAAGACGCCGTTCTTCTGCGCGGCCGCGGCCCGCTGGTGCGAGACGGCGGCGAACTCGTCCTGCGGGGCGCGCTCGATGCCCAGGCGGGTGTTGTGCTTCTCGGTGGACTCGCCCATCGCGATGTTCTCGAAGGCGTCGGTGAGGCCGTCGTAGGCCATCGCGTCGAGCATCTCGATGGCGCCGTACTTGTAGCCCTCACGGGACTTGGGCAGCAGGTGCGGGGCGTTGGTCATCGACTCCTGGCCGCCCGCGACCACGATGTCGAACTCACCGGCGCGGATCAGCTGGTCGGCCAGCGCGATGGCGTCCAGGCCCGAGAGGCACACCTTGTTGATGGTGAGGGCGGGCACGTTCATCGGGATGCCGCCCTTGACCGCGGCCTGGCGGGCGGGGATCTGGCCCGCGCCGGCCTGGAGCACCTGGCCCATGATCACGTACTGCACCTGGTCGCCGGAGATCCCGGCCCGGTCCAGTGCGGACTTGATGGCGAAGCCGCCGAGGTCGGCGCCCGAGAAGGACTTCAGCGAGCCGAGCAGTCGTCCCATGGGCGTGCGGGCCCCGGCGACGATCACTGAAGTGGTGTTGTTCGATCCGGACATGAGGCACAGCCCCTTGAGGATGAGGAGTGAACGAGGGTTTACCTGAATGTACTGAGCGGTACCCGCGGCGTCACCGGGCTGTCGGTGTGATCGCTGGCACGTTGCGTGACCGCCCCTCTCGGCGGTGCACTGGTCCCATGCTGACAAGAATCGACCACATCGGGATCGCCTGCTTCGACCTGGACAAGACCGTCGAGTTCTACCGTGCCACGTACGGCTTCGAGGTGTTCCACTCCGAGGTCAACGAGGAGCAGGGCGTGCGCGAGGCCATGCTCAAGATCAACGGGACCTCCGACGGCGGCGCCTCCTACCTCCAGCTCCTGGAGCCCACCCGCGAGGACTCCACGGTGGCCAAGTGGCTGGCCAAGAACGGCGAGGGCGTCCACCACATCGCCTTCGGCACCGAGGACGTCCTCGGCGACTCGGAGGCCATCCGCGGCAAGGGCGTGCGCGTGCTCTACGACCAGCCCCGCACGGGCTCCATGGGCTCCCAGATCACCTTCCTGCACCCCAAGGACTGCGGCGGAGTCCTCACCGAACTCGTCACCTCCAACCCTGACCACTGATGCCCCGATTCCCCGGCCGGTAGAGTGGCCATGGCTCGGCCGGGGATCGGTGCGGAGACGGGGTCGGGGCCTGTGATCCCTGACCCGGTATCTGACACCATTCCCCGGGGGCGTCGTTCAGCGGGCGAGCGATGCTCAATTGGGAGTGAGCTTGCGACCAGGGGACGGATGGGACCGCGCTGTGCGGGGCTACGAAAGCCAGGAGAGCCATCAGGCTGAGGCCGACCATCTCTCGCGCTTCGAGGCCGAGATGGAGCGGCTGAAGAAGGAGCGCGGGAAGGCCGTCCAGCACGCCGAGGACCTGGGATACCAGGTCGAGGTGCTGCGCGCCAAGCTCCACGAGGTACGCCGCAATCTGGCGTCCCGGCCCGCCTACGACAGCGCGGACATGGGCTATCAGGCGGAGCAGCTGCTTCGCAATGCCCAGATCCAGGCCGACCAGATGCGCTCCGACGCCGAGCGCGAGCTGCGCGACGTCCGGGCGCAGACCCAGCGGATCCTCCAGGAGCACGCCGAGCACCAGGCGCGCCTGCAGGCCGAGCTGCACGCCGAGGCCGTCAACCGCCGCCAGCGCCTGGACCAGGAGCTGAGCGAGCGCCGCCAGACCGTCGAGGCGCACGTCAACGAGAACGTGGCCTGGGCCGAGCAGCTGCGGGCCCGTACGGAGTCCCAGGCCCGCCGGCTCATGGAGGAGTCCCGCGCCGAGGCCGAGCAGTCGCTGAACGCCGCCCGCGCCGAGGCCGCGCGGGTCGCCGAGGAGACCCGGCGCCGGATGGCCGCCGACACGGAGGCCGCCCGGGCCGAGACCGAGGCCACCCTGCTGCGCGCCCGCAAGGAGGCCGAGCGGCTGCTGACCGCCGCCTCCGCGCAGGCCCAGGAGGCCACCGAGCACGCGGAGCGGCTGCGCTCGTCCACCAGCGCCGAGGCCGAGCAGACCCGGCAGCAGACCATGGACCTCGGCCGGGTGGCCGAGCAGCGCGCCCAGGAGGCCGAGGCAGCGCTACGCGAGGCACGCGCGGCCGCCGAGAAGGTGCTGGCGGAGGCCAAGGAGAGCGCCGCACGGCAGCTGGCCTCGGCGGAGTCCGTCAACGAGCAGCGCACCCGCACCGCCAAGGAGCAGGTGGCCCGGCTGGTCGGCGAGGCCACCAAGGAGACCGAGGTCCTCAAGGCCGAGGCCGAGCAGGCGCTGGCCGACGCCCGCGCCCAGGCGGAGCGGCTGCGCACCGAAGCCGGCGAGGCGGCCCGTACGGCGGCCGCCGAGGACATGGCGGCGCAGCTCGCGAAGGCTGCCCGCACGGCCGAGGACGTACTGAACAAGGCCTCGGAGGACGCCCGGGCCACCACCCGGGCCGCGTCCGAGGAGGCCGAGCGGATCCGCCGCGAGGCGGAGGCCGAGGCCGACCGGCTGCGCCTGCAGGCGGCGACCACGGCCGACGAGCTCAAGGGCGCGGCGAAGGACGACACCGAGGAGTACCGGGCCCGGACCGTCGAGCTCCAGGAGGAGGCCCGGCGGCTGCGCGGCGAGGCCGAACAGCTGCGCGCGGAGGCCGTCGCCGAGGGCGAGCGGATCCGCGGCGAGGCCCGTCGCGAGGCGGTCCAGCAGATCGAGGAGGCGGCCCGGACCGCCGAGGAGCTGCTCGGCAAGGCCAAGGCGGACGCGGACGAGCTGCGCGGCGGGGCGAGCGCCGAGAGCGAGCGCGTGCGCGCCGAGGCCGTGGAGCGGGCCACGACCCTGCGCAAGCAGGCCGAGGAGACCCTGGAGCGCACCCGCGCCGAGGCGGAGCGGCTGCGCGCCGAGGCCGAGGAGCAGGCGCAGACCGTCCGGGCCGAGGCGGACGCCGCCGCGGCGGTGCGGCGCGAGGAGACCGAGCAGGCGCTGGCCGCGAAGCGGACGGAGGCCGACGAGGAACTCGTACGCCTGCACACGGAGGCGGAGGCGCGGCTGACCACGGCCGAGCAGACGCTGCGCGACGCCCGTACGGCGGCGGAGAACATCCGCAAGGAGACCACCGAGGAGAACGACCGGCTGCGTGCCGAGTCGGCGGAACGGATCCGCACCCTCCAGACACAGTCGGAGGCCGAGGCCGACCAGCTGCGCGGGGACGCGGCGGACGACGCCGGCCGGGTGCGCGCGGAGGCCGAGCAGGTCGCGCTGCGGCTGCGCGAGGAGTCCGAGGCCGAGGCCGAGCGGGTCCGCTCGGAGGCCAAGGAGACCGCGGACCGGCTGCGCGCGGAGGCGAAGGCCGCCGCGGAGCGGGTCGCCGAGGAGGCCGCGGAGGCGCTGGCCGCCGCCCAGGAGGAGGCCGCCCGGCGCCGTCGGGAGTCCGAGGAGACCCTGGCTTCGGCGCGCACGGACGCGGAGAGCGAGCGGGCCCAGGCCCGCGAGCAGAGCGAGGAACTGCTGGCGCAGGCCCGCAAGCGCTCGGAGGAGGCGCAGGCCGAGGCGGCCCGCCTGACCGAAGAGGCGGAGCGGCGCGCGTCGGAGCTGGTGACGGCGGCCGAGGCCACCGCCCAGCAGGTACGGGACTCCGTGGCGGGTCTGCACGAGCAGGCCGAGGAGGAGGTCGCCGGGCTGCGCAGCGCCGCCGAGCACGCGGCGGAGCGTACGCGGACCGAGGCCGGCGAAGAGGCCGAGCGGGTCCGCGCCGACGCCCACGCGGAGCGGGAGCGCGCCACCGAGGACGCCAACCGGATCCGCACCGAGGCGCGGGCCGAGACGGACGCGGCGAAGGCGCTCGCGGAGCGGACGGTCGGCGAGGCCATCGCCGAGGCCGAGCAGCTGCGCGCCGACACCGCGGAGTACGCGCAGCGGGTGCGCACCGAGGCCACCGACGCACTGGCGGCGTCCGAGCGGGACGCGGCCCGGACCCGTGCGGACGCCCGGGACGACGCGAACCGCATCCGCGGCGAGGCGGCGGAGGCCCTGGAGTCCTCCCGCGCCGAGGGCGGGCGGATCGTCGCGGAGGCGACGGCGGAGGCGGAGCGCCTCACCGAGGAGACCCGCGCGGCGAACGCGGCCACGGTCGGCGACGCGACGGCGGAGGCGGAGCGGCTGACGGCCGAGGCCCTGGCGGCCGCGGACGCGACGCGCGCCGAGGCCGCTGCCACGCTGGACGAGGCCCGCGCCGACGCGAACCGGCTGCGCACCGAGGCGGCCGAGCAGGCCGACCGGCTCACCTCGGAGGCCCTCTCCGAGGCGGAGCGCCTCACCGAGGAGACGCGCGCGGCGAACGCGGCGACGGTCGGCGACGCCGCCGCCGAGGCGGACCGGCTCATCGCGCAGGCGGCCGAGACCCTGGAGGACGCCCGCACCGAGGGCGCCCGCCTGATCGGCGAGGCCACCGCCGAGACCGAGCGGATGACGGTCGAGACCCGGGCGGCCAACGACCGTACGGTCGGCGAGGCGAACGAGCGGGCCGAGGCCCTGCGGGCCGTGGCCGAGCGGCTCCTGGAGGACGCCCGGGCGGACGGCGGCCGGATCATCGGCGAGGCCACCGCGGAGGCGGAGCGCGTCACGGCCGCGGCCAACGAGACCCTGGCGAGCGCCGAGCGGGAGTCCGAGCAGACCCTGGACGAGGCGCGTGCCGAGGGCAACCGGCTGCGTACGGAGGCGGCCGAGCAGGCGGACCGGCTCATCACGGAGGCCTCGTCCGAGGCGGCGAAGCTCACCGAGCAGACCCGCAAGGACAACGAGCGCACGGTCGGCGAGGCCTCGGTGGAGGCCGAGCGGCTGCGCAAGGAGGCGGCGGAGGCGCTGTCCTCGGCGCAGGAGCACGCGACCCGTACCCGGTCCGAGGCCGAGCGGGTCAAGGCGGAGGCGGCGAACGAGGCCGAGCGCACCCGCGCCGAGGCCCGTACGGAGTCGGAGCGGCTGCTGGACGAGGCCCGCGAGGAGGCCAACAAGCGCCGCAGCGAGGCCGCGGAGCAGGTGGACCGGCTGATCACGGAGGCTTCCTCGGAGGCCGAGAAGCTGACGTCCGACGCGCAGAAGCAGGCCCTGGCCGCCACCACGGCGGCCGAGGAGCAGGCCGACGCGATGGTCGACGCGGCGCGCAAGGAGGCCGCGCGGATCACCTCGGAGGCGACCGTGGAGGGCAATTCCATGGTGGAGAAGGCCCGTACGGACGCGGACGAGCTGCTCGTCGGCGCGCGCACGGACGCCGCCGCCATAAGGGAGCGGGCGGAGGAACTGCGCGGCCGGGTCGAGTCGGAGGTCGAGGAGCTGCACGAGCGGGCCCGCCGGGAGTCTGCCGAGCAGATGAAGTCGGCCGGCGAGCGCGTGGACAAGCTGGTGCGGGCGGCGACCGAGCAGAGCGTCGAGGCCGAGGCGAAGGCCAAGGAGCTGGTGTCGGACGCGAGCAGCGAGGCGAGCAAGGTCCGGATCGCCGCGGTGCGCAAGGCGGAGGCGCTGCTCAAGGAGGCCGAGCAGAAGAAGGCCGAGCTGGTCAGGGAGGCCGAGAGCGCGCTCAGCCAGGCCAAGGCGGAGGCCGAGCGCCTCGTCGACGAGGGGCGCCGCGAGCTGGAGGTCCTGGTGCGCAGGCGCGAGGACATTCAGGCGGAGATCTCCCGTGTCCAGGACGTTCTTGAGGCGTTGGAATCATTCGAGGCGCCTTCGGGTGGCGCGAAGCCCACGGTCGGCGGCCAGGGCGCGGGGGGCGTGAAGGCCGGCGCGACAGCGGGTTCCACTCGATCGGGTGGCAAGACGTCAGAGGGGTAGTCGGCGCACACAGATGTGTGCTCCTGATGGAGGTTCAGGCGAACGAGTGACAAGCATTCTGACGCCTTGCCACTCAAAAGGGGTGTCATTGTCCAGATCAAACGTGGATTGACTCGATGACACGCCGCCCTGGCGCCTAGGATTCCCCTTAACACCTCACGCAGTACCTCATCGGTCTCATTCGACAGGAACCCCATGAGCGACCCTTCCTCCCCCTTCGGCTTCGAGCTCGTGCGGCGCGGTTACGACCGCGGTCAGGTGGACGACCGCATTACCAAGCTGGTCTCCGACCGTGACAGCGCCCTCGGACGCATCAACTCTCTGGAAAAGCGGATCGAGGAGTTGCACCTCGAGACGCAGAACGCCCAGGCCCAGGTGAGCGACGCCGAGCCGTCGTACGCCGGCCTCGGCGCCCGGGTCGAGAAGATCCTGCGGCTCGCCGAGGAGGAGGCGAAGGACCTGCGCGAGGAGGCCCGTCGCGCGGCCGAGCAGCACCGCGAGCTCGCCGAGTCGGCCGCCCAGCAGGTTCGCAACGACGCCGAGTCGTTCGCCGCCGACCGCAAGTCGACGGCCGAGGACGAGGGCGTCCGCATTGTCGAGAAGGCCAAGGGCGACGCCTCGGCCCTGCGCGCCGAGGCCCAGAAGGACGCGGCCTCCAAGCGCGAGGAGGCCGACGCGCTGTTCGAGGAGACCCGTGCGAAGGCCGCCCAGGCCGCCGCGGACTTCGAGACCAACCTGGCCAAGCGCCGCGAGCAGTCCGAGCGGGACCTGGCCTCGCGTCAGGCCAAGGCCGAGAAGCGCCTCGCGGAGATCGAGCACCGCGCTGAGCAGCTGCGCCTGGAGGCGGAGAAGCTCCGTACGGACGCCGAGCGCCGCGCCCGCCAGACCGTGGAGACCGCGCAGCGCCAGGCCGAGGACATCGTGGCCGACGCCAACGCCAAGGCCGACCGGATCCGCAGCGAGTCCGAGCGCGAGCTGGCGGCGCTCACCAACCGCCGCGACTCGATCAACGCGCAGCTGACCAACGTCCGCGAGATGCTGGCGACGCTCACCGGTGCGGCCGTCGCGGCGGCCAACCCGATCGTGGACGACGAGCCGGTCACCCGCGGCGTCCCGGCGCAGCAGAGCCGCTAGTGCGTAGGCGCCTTACGTAGGCGCCGTACGTACACGCGGTACGCACGCGCAGTACGTACATGTGACCGAGGGCCCCGCGTCACCTCCGTGAGGTGGCGAGGGGCCCTCGGTCGTTCTAGCGTGAGCGGCATGATCGAGCTTGAGGGCCTCACCAAGCGATTCGGCGCGAAGACCGCCGTGAACGACCTCAGCTTCACGGTCAGACCGGGGGTGGTGACCGGATTCCTCGGCCCCAACGGGGCGGGGAAGTCCACGACCATGCGCATGATGCTGGACCTCGACAACCCGACCAGCGGCACGGTCCGGATCGACGGGAAGCACTACCGGGACCTGCCCGAGCCGCTGAAGTACATCGGTGCGCTGCTCGACGCGAAGGCCATGAACGGCGGTCGCAGCGCCTACAACAACCTTCTCTGCCTGGCCCAGTCGAACCGGATCCCGGAGCGCCGGGTCTCCGAGGTGCTGGACCTGGTCGGTCTGACGGCCGTCGCGCGGAAGAAGTCGAAAGGATTTTCGCTCGGTATGGGCCAGCGGCTGGGAATCGCCTCCGCGCTACTGGGCGATCCGGAAATCCTGATGTTCGACGAACCCGTCAATGGTCTGGACCCGGAGGGAATTCTGTGGATCAGAAATCTTATGAAGGGGCTGGCCTCCGAGGGCAGGACGATCTTCGTTTCCTCCCACTTGATGAGTGAAATGGCGCTGACCGCAGACCATTTGGTCGTCATCGGGCAGGGAAGGCTGCTGGCGGACCTGTCAATGGCCGATTTCATCCAGCAGAACTCGCGCAGTTACGTCCGGCTGCGCTCCCCGCAGCAGGAGCGGCTCAAGGACGTCCTGCACCAGGCCGGGATCGACGCCATCAGCGTCCCCGCCACCGGCACGCTGGAGATCGACGGGGTGACCGCGGAGCGGCTCGGCGAGCTCGCCGCCCAGCACCAGATCGTGCTGCACGAACTCAGCCCGCAGCGGGCCTCCCTGGAGGAAGCGTTCATGCGCATGACGGCGGACTCCATCGAGTACCACGCCCACGCCCCCGGGGTCCCGGGCGGCCCCGCGGGGGCGGCTTCCGACAATCCGGCCCGGCCGGCCGACGTACCCGCGTGGGGCGCCGGCTTCGAGTCGACGCGCAAGGGCGGCGAGTGACCGTGGCCTCCTCCTCCCTCCCCGCCATCCTGAAGTCCGAGTGGACCAAGATCCGCTCGGTCGCCTCGACCAGCTGGACCCTGGTCGCCGCCTTCGTCGTCACGGTCGGCATCGGCGCCGCCCTGTCCGCGTTCGTCAACAGCAGCTTCAAGGACATGAAGCCCGAGGAGCAGGCCACCTTCGACCCGACGCTGGTCAGCTTCTCCGGCATGACCCTCGGTCAGCTCGCGATGATCGTCTTCGGCGTCCTGGTCGTCGGCACCGAGTACAGCTCGGGCATGATCCGCACCTCGCTGGCCGCCGTGCCGCGCCGCGGCAGCTTCC
The DNA here is from genome assembly GCF_055604165.1 of Streptomyces sp. NPDC037242. Taxonomy (NCBI): domain Bacteria; kingdom Bacillati; phylum Actinomycetota; class Actinomycetes; order Kitasatosporales; family Streptomycetaceae; genus Streptomyces; species Streptomyces sp. NPDC037242. The sequence continues at coordinate 481,280 of NZ_JBVJUY010000002.1, read as the reverse complement.
TCTTCGGCAAGCTCTCCGTCGCCACCGGCCTCGCGCTGGTCGTGGGTCTGATCACCAGCTTCCTGTCCTTCTTCCTCGGCCAGGCCATCCTGGGCGACCGCAGCATCGGCATCGGCGAGCCGAACGTGCTGCGCGCGGTGATCGGGGCCGGCCTCTACATGGCGCTGATCGCCCTCTTCTCCATGGGCGTGGCGACCATGCTGCGCAGCTCGATGCTCGCGCTCGGCATCCTGATGCCGTTCTTCTTCCTGATCTCGAACATCCTCGGCGTGGTCTCCGCCACCCAGAAGGTCGCCCGGTACTTCCCCGACCAGGCCGGATCCAAGATCATGCAGGTCGTCCCCGGGGCCATGGGAAGCGATCCGGTGCCCTACGGACCCTGGGGCGGGCTCGGGATCATGGTCCTGTGGGTGGCCGCCGCGGTACTCGGGGGCTACGTCGTCCTCAGGAAGAGGGACGCCTGAAGTACTACGGGGCATCCCCGGGTCGGCCTCAGGGGTAGGTCAGGGATAAGGGACGGGACGGAACCAGATGCGACTGGATATCCTCTAAACCCTTACAGGACGAAAGCCGTCCCAGCCTGCTGAGGGGCAGCATCATGATCGAGGCAGTCGGCCTGACCAAGCGCTTCGGCGCGAAGACCGCCGTCGACCAGCTGTCCTTCCAGGTCAAGCCGGGTCACGTCACGGGATTCCTGGGGCCCAACGGCTCCGGTAAGTCCACCACCATGCGCATGATCGTCGGACTCGACAGGCCTACTTCCGGCCAGGTCACGATCAACGGCACCCCGTTCCGGGACCTGCCGAACGCCCAGCGGCACGTCGGCGCCCTGCTCGACGCCAAGGCCATGCACGGCGGCCGCCGGGCCCGGACGCACCTGCTCTCCGTCGCCCAGCTCTCCGGGATCCCCGAGAAGCGGGTGGACGAGGTCCTCGGCGTCGTCGGCCTCCAGGACGTGGCCCGCCAGCGCACGAAGGGCTTCTCGCTCGGCATGGGCCAGCGGCTCGGCATCGCCGCCGCGCTGCTCGGCGACCCGCAGGTGCTGCTGTTCGACGAGCCGATCAACGGCCTGGACCCCGAGGGCATCCTCTGGGTCCGCAACCTCATGCGCCAGCTCGCCGCCGAGGGCCGCACCGTCTTCGTCTCCTCGCACCTGATGAGCGAGATGGCGCTGACCGCCGACCACCTGATCGTGATCGGCCGGGGCCGCCTGCTGGCCGACATGGGCACCCAGGACTTCATCACGCACAACTCGGCCGGATTCGCCCGGGTCCGCGCGGCCGACACCGACCCGGCCGGCTGGGACACGCTGGGCACGGTCCTCACCAAGGCGGGCGGCCGCGTGCTCAGGGAGCCCGACGGCGCGCTGCGGGTGACCGGGCTGGAGCTGCCCCGCATCTCGGACCTGGCGCACGAGGCCGGCGTACGGCTGTGGGAGCTGTCACCGCACCGGGCCTCGCTGGAGGAGGCGTACATGCGGATGACCCAGTCCTCCGTCGAGTTCACCTCCAGCGAGGACCCGCGCGCCGAGCTGTGGGAGCCGGAGCCGCTGACCGTCCCCGAGTGGGAGGACGAGCTCCCGGCCCCGGCGGTCCCGCAGACGGGCTTCTACGCGCCGCCGCCGCCCGGGTCGGGGGGAGCGCCGTTCCTGATGCCCAGCGACCCGAGCCGGCTCGCCGCAGCCGCCAAGAACGACCCCGAGGACGCCCGATGACCGCCGCCCCGAACACGACCGGCCGGGCCGCCGTGCCCGCGGAGCGGCCGGACCCCGCCGTCTACACCTCGTCGGTGCCGGCCACGCGGCCGCACCTGGGCCACGCGATGGCCTCGGAGTGGACCAAGCTGACGTCGGTGCGCTCCACGGTCGGGACCCTCGCCTCGCTCGTCGTCATCATCGTCGGCATCGGGATCCTCTTCGTCACCCAGACGAGGTCCGACAACTACGTGCAGATGCCGTTCACCGCGCCGGCCCTCTTCGGCCTGCTGGTCGGGCAGCTCTCGGTGATGGCCCTCGGCGTTCTGATGATGAGCTCGGAGTACGGCACCGGCCTGGTCCGCACGACCTTCACCGCGGCCCCCGACCGGCACCGGGTGCTGACCGCGAAGTACCTCGTCTTCGGCATCACCACGTTCCTCGCCACCGCCGGGTCCGTCTATCTGGTCGGACTGACCACGATGCTCGTGCACGGCGGGGCCGCCGCCGGGTCGCACCCGGGCATCGCCTGGCTGTACGCGCTGGTCGGCAGCTTCTACGTCACCCTGCTCGGCGTGCTCGCGGTCGCCGTCGGGGCGCTCGTGCGCCACTCCGCCGGGGCCATCGCCGTCATGCTCGGCCTGGTCACGCTGCCGCCCCTGGTCGGGGGGATACTCGGCGTCTGGGAGGCCTCCGCCGGGGTCGGGCGCCTGCTGCTGGAGTACAACGCGCCGGTGGCCCTGATGCAGGTCTTCGGCATGCCGGACGTGAACACCGGCCCGACGTCCCTGTTCGGCCTGCCCGGCAACGCGACGCATCTGGTGGTGATCCTGCTGGCCACGGGGGCCGCGGTCACCGGCTCGTACATCGTGACCGGGCGCCGGGACGTCTAGGGGGTGTCTGGCGGATGTCCGTGGCGTCGCGACGCCCGCCAGACACCCCCTGGCCGGCCCTCTCAGTACTTCGGGGCGTTACGGGACCGCTGCACCTTGGAGGTGCGGCGGTCCTTCGCGTTCCAGCAGGCCTTGTGCCAGTGCCGCCGGTCGTCCACGCCGCCGTACTCCGGCCAGGCCACCAGGTGCGGGGTCCCGGAGAGGATCTCCTGGTCGCAGCCCGGGCAGCGGTAGCGCTTGCCCGCCGCGCTCGCGCCCGCCACGTGCCGGACCTTCCACTCCTCGCCGAGGTACTCCTCGGTGCGCTCCAGCCCGAACCGGTCCAGGCCCCCCGGGCCCGCTCCCGAACCGGCGCCCGAGCCCTGGTCCGAACGGTCGGCTGGATTCCCGCCGCCCCTGGGGCGGTTGTGGCGCGGTGACACGTATACCTCACGGATGGGCGGACGGCAGTGACTTTCTCCCAGACTACGCGCAGCGAGGCGGGGTACCCGCAGGGTGGCCGGTAGAGGGTGGCCGGTCCCGGACGGTTGGCCTGACAATCCCAATAACTTTCCTGTCAGGCCGTGCCTTTGGCACGTGTCAGACGTTGTTGCCATCAGACGTTGTTGTCATCAAACCGGTCCACCTGGGGGAGGCCGCGTCAGCTGCGAGGAGGCAAAGCGATGCGCGTAGGAGCGTTTGTACTGGCGGCCCAGTTCCCGGGTCAGGGGCAGGGAGAGCCGCTGCACCGGGCGGTGCGGACCGCCGAGGTGGCCGAGGAGGCCGGGCTCGACTCGGTCTGGCTCGCCGAGCACCACTTCGTCCCGTACGGGGTCTGCCCGTCGGCGGTGACCCTGGCGGCCCTGCTGCTCGGGCGGACCCGGCGGCTGCGGGTGGGCACGGCGGTGAGCGTGCTGCCGAGCACGCATCCGGTGGCCCTCGGGGAGCAGGCCGCGCTGCTGCACGTCACCTCGGGCGGCCGGTTCACCCTGGGGGTGGGCCGCGGTGGGCCCTGGGTGGACCTGGAGGTGTTCGGAGGCGGGCTCAACGCGTACGAGACCGGTTTTCCGGAGGACCTCGACCTGCTGCGGCGCTGGCTGACCGAGCCGCGGGTGGCGGCGGCCGGCGAGCGGTACGGCTTCCGCGAGGTGGCCGTCGTACCGCGTCCGGCGGAGGCGCTGGACGGGGACGGAACAGGGCCGGAAGTGATCGTCGCGTGCACCTCCCCGGCGTCGGTCCGGCTGGCCGCGGAGCGGGGGCTGCCGATGCTGCTGGGCATGCACTGCGGGGACGAGGACAAGGCGGAGATGGTCGCGCTGTGGCGGCGCACGGCGCTGGCGGCGGGCCACGGGCGGCGGTTCGTACGGGAGGCGGGCCATGTGTCGGCCGGGGTGTGCCAGCTGGCGGACCGTACGGCGGACGCCCGGGAGACCCTGCTGAAGTCGATGCCGGGCTGGCTCAAGCAGGGCCTCGACGCACATGTGACGGTCGACGCCCGCAAGCGCGCGATGCGCGACCCGGTCGCCTACACGGAGCTGCTGTGCGATCTGCACCCCGTGGGCACGCCGGAGCTGGCGGCGGACCGGCTGGCGGCCACGTCGGAGCGTACGGGCATCACGCGGTTCGCCCTGCTGACGGAGGGCTCCGGCGATCTCGCCGCGACGGAGGAGAACGTACGACGCCTCGGCGCCGAGGTCCTGCCCCGGCTGGGCCGGGGCGTGTGACCAAGGCTGCCGCTCCGGTATCTGTGGCACCTCCCGCGATACGGAGCGGCAGCGAAGTACGGTCGTGCGGTGCGGTGGTGCGGTCGTGCAGGTGGTTCTAGCAGTCCCGCAGTTCCGGCGACTGGTTGAGCAGCTGGCCGCGGATCGAAGTGAACTTGGCCAGCCGGTCGTCCACCGAGGAATCCAGCGGGAACACTGCGACACGGTGGCAGTTCTGGAATGCCAGGCGCACTCCGAAGTGCCGCTGCAGCGCACCTCGTATCGCGTCACTCGCGAGAGCGCGCAGCAGCTGCCCGCGCGCCTGCTCGTCGGGCGGCGGCGTCTGGTTGTCGGCGAACTGGCCGCCGTCCACCTTCAGCTGTGCCACCAGCGAGCTGATCATCTCCCATGCGTAGGGCAGGGAGGTCCGGACGCAGTCGACGAAAGCGGCTTCGTCGACCTCGCCTCGCTCGGCCTGTTCGAGTAGGGCCGGTGAGACGTCGAGCGACATGGGTTCTCCTCTCGCGACTCCGGCAGATTGGGTTGCCGGAGTCTTACGGGCAGGGAAGGAGGCCGCGACGCAGTGTGCACGCTCGGCAACCTCCAGCTATCCACGGTAGGCGCCCGGTGGGTACCGCACCAGGAGAATGCGCATACAACGCGCCATCGGCGAACGGGGCTTTCGGGGGCGAATCGCGTGCAGGGCTCGTCTTCGAGTAGCGTTGCCGACCATGCGTCTCGTCATTGCCCGCTGCTCCGTCGACTACGCGGGCCGGCTCACCGCCCATCTGCCCTCGGCACCCCGTCTGATCCTCGTGAAGGCCGACGGCAGTGTCTCGATCCACGCGGACGACCGTGCGTACAAACCGCTCAACTGGATGTCGCCGCCGTGCACCCTCAAGGAGGGGAGCGGTGATGAGGCCGGCGTCTGGACGGTCGTCAACAAGGCGGGCGAGAAGCTCATCATCACCATGGAGGAAGTCCTGCACGACTCCTCCCACGAGCTGGGCATCGACCCGGGCCTGATCAAGGACGGCGTGGAGGCCCACCTCCAGGAGCTCCTCGCGGACCGGATCGACACCCTGGGCGAGGGCTACACCCTGATCCGCCGCGAGTACATGACGGCGATCGGGCCGGTGGACATCCTGTGCCGGGACGCGGCGGGCGCGACGGTCGCCATCGAGATCAAGCGGCGCGGGGAGATCGACGGCGTCGAGCAGCTCACGCGCTACCTGGAGCTGCTGAACCGGGATCCGCATCTGGCGCCGGTGCGGGGTGTGTTTGCGGCGCAGGAGATCAAGCCGCAGGCGCGTGTCCTGGCGACCGATCGGGGTATGGACTGCGTGGTGCTGGACTACGACGCCCTTCGCGGCATCGAGGACGACAAGCTCCGCCTGTTCTGACGCCTTCCTGACGCGCCCCTCGCACCGCTGCGCGGAGCGGTCCCCTACCCGCCCTTCCACCGTTCCCCGGGCCCTGCCCGAACCCGGTCCTCAAACGCCGGACGGGCTGAGATTGCCCTGCGGGCAATCCAGCCCGCCAGCAGGCGGCATCAGCCAAAATC
>NZ_JBVJUY010000002.1:275028-475350 GCF_055604165.1 Streptomyces sp. NPDC037242 | reverse complement strand
TCCAGCCCCGCCGGCGTTTGAGGCGCAGGGGTCCGGGGGCTGGCCCCCGGCAGCGGCGCGGCAGACGCTCATCCAGCCCCGCCGGCGTTTGAGGCGCAGGGGTCCGGGGGCTGGCCCCCGGCAGCGGCGCGGCAGACGCTCATCCAGCCCCGCCGGCGTTTGAGGCGCGGGGCTCGGTCAGGTGCCCGGCGGGGTGTTGGCCGGGGTCTCCGTCGGGGTCGCGGTCGGGGACGTCGGCGGGGTCGTGGCCGTCTCCGTCGGCGTCGGGGGGGTCGGGTCCTGCGTCGGCGGGGTCGAGGACGGCTTGGTCGGGGGCTTCGAGGACGGCTTGCGCGACGGGGTCGTACGCGACGACGGGGTCGCGGACGGCGTCAGCGACGGCTCCTCCGGCGTACCCGACTCCGAGGCGGACGCAGACGCGGACGCGCCCGGATCCGGTGCAGGATCGTTCCCGCTGGTCCCCGGCACCACCGGCGGCGTCGGGGTCGTGGATATCCCCGGCCCCTGCGCCGGCGGCGTGGAGGGGTCCGAGGAGCCCATCGCCAGCGCCACCACCGTGCCGAGCACGGCGACCGTCACCGCGCCCGCCCCCGCCAGCAGGACCGTCTTGCGGCGCGGGAACGGCCGGGGCTGCGGTTCCGGCGTCCGCTCCACCCGCGGGGGCTGCGGAGTCAGCGGGAACGCGTCCTCGAACACCTCCGCCAGCGTCGCCGGCACGGCAACCCGCGCCGTGGCCGGGGCCACCACCGGAACCACCGTCGTCACCGCCTCCGAGGCCGAGGCCGACGCGGCAGCGACCGGCGCCGGGCTCGGCTTCGACACGGCCGGCGCAGCTGCCGGCGCGGCCACCGGCGCCTCCAGCCGCAGCGGAGGCGACACCTCCACCCCCGCCGCCTCGCGGTCGGCGACCAGCGCCAGCGCCCTCCTCCCGGCCACGGTCCCCCGCTTGTCGGCCAGCGCGCCCTTGAGCCCGATCGAAGCCTCCAGCTCCGCGCGCGCCCGGTCGAGCCGCCCCTCGCACAGCGCGAGGACGCCCAGCTCGTGGTGGAAGTAGGCCTGTTCCGCGACCTCCCCGGCCTTGCGCGCGGCCTCGGCGCCCGAGCGCAGCACCCGCTCCCACGCCTCCCAGTGCAGCGAGGCCGCGAACGCCGGGGCCGCCGTCCGCGCCAGCAGTACGGCCGCCACCACATCGGCGCCGGCCAGCGCCGCGAGCACCGCGTCCGCCTCGGCCGCGACCCGCCCGGGGGTCACCGAGGTGTGGCCGGTCCACCACGCGTAGTGCCGGGCGGCCGTACGGGCCTCCTCGGCCGCCGTGTCCCCGTACCCGGCCTCGTCCAGCTGTCGCGCGACCCCGGCGGCCAGCCGGTAGCGCGTCCCGACGGGGGTCAGGAGCCCGCAGTCGAGCAGCTCCCCCACCGCGGTGTCGGCGTGCGTGTCCCCGACCAGCGCCGGCAGGTGCGCGTGGTGCGGCAGTTCTCCGCCGAGCGCGCACGCGATCCGCAGCGCCGCCCGCGCGGACTCACTGACCCGGGAGGCCAGCAGTTCGGCCGGGGCCGCGCCCTCGGCCAGCGTGGGCAGCGGTACGAAGGCGGCATCGCGCGGCCGCTCCTCGAAGACGCCGGGCTCCTCGTCCTCGTCCTCGTCGGTCCTGCGGTTGAGCTCGTCGCGCTGCCGCAGCAGCGCGGCGGCCTGTACGAAGCGCAGCGGCAGCCCCTCGGAGGCGAACCGCAGGTCCTCCGCCCAGGCCGTCTCCGCGTCCGTGAGCGCCCGCCCGACGCCCGCCTCCAGCAGGGCCGTGCAGTCGGCGCGCGCGAGACCGCCGAGGAAGACCTCCTCCAGGTGCGAGTCGTCGGAGGGGGCCCGGGTGTCGGGGGTGGCCGCGAGCAGGTAGGCGCATTCCGGCGTGGCCCGCAGCAGCTCGTCGAGCGCGGGACCGCCCATGTCGAGGTCGTCCAACAGGACGATGGCACCGATCTCCCTTACGCGCGCGAGGAGTTCGGCGCGGTCGGGCCGCCCGGTGGTCTCGTGGACGGCCGCGTACAGCGCGTGGAGCAATTCGCCGGGCTGCTGGTGCCCGTACGCGGAGAGCCGTACCACCCCGTCGGGCGCCAGGTTCCCGCACTCGGCCGCGACCGCGTCGAGCAGCGTCGTACGCCCGGACCCGGCGGGACCCGTGAGGCGTACGGAGCGGCCGCGCGCGAGCAGCCGTACGAGCCGCTCGCGCTCCTCGTCGCGCCCCAGCGGCAGCCGCGCCACGGCGGCGGTGCCCACGGGCAGCGGCGGGACGGGGGGCCGGGCGGCGGCTTCGCGGGCAGCTCGGTCGGCGGACGTGCGCTTGGCGGGGCGGCCGGTTGCGGCTCCCGGGCGGTGCGGCTCGATCTCGCTGCCGTCGACGGGGTTCACGGTGAGGGTGAAGTCACCGGCGGTCAGCGTGACCACCCGTGCGGGCTGCTCCGCCGGATCCGTCGGCACCTGTGTGTGGTCCATGACTCAGTCCCCCGATCGCGCGCGCGTCGTCGCCGTCGTTCCGCCCGGCCTTCGCACACGCCGCTCTCGCTACTGGTCCGGTTTCCGCCCGAACCCTAGACCGTGGCCGGGCGCGCCGGAACCGCTGGGGGCCTTCACGACCGGAACGTTACGTTTCCGCAGGAAACCGGTCGCGGGTTCACACGCGCGGGAGGGACTCCGCTTCCAGGCCGCCCTCGATCGCGAGGATCCGGTGCAGCCGGGTGGCGACGAGCAGTCGCTGCATCTGCGGGGGCACCCCGCGCAGGACGAGTCGGCGGCCGGTCCGGCCCGCGCGCCGGTGCGCGCCCATGATCACGCCGAGGCCGGTCGCGTCCCAGGAGTCGAGCCCGGTGAGGTCCAGCACGAGGTCGCCGTGACCGTCGTCGAGGGCGGTGTGCAGGGCCGTACGGGCGTCCGCCGCGCTGCGCACGTCGAGGCGGCCCCCGACAGCGAGTTCGGCGTGGTCGCCCCTGATGTGCATGTGTGCTCCCGGCGGTACTGCGTACGTTTGGTCCGACTGGTCCGTGGTCGGCAACTCTCACTGCAACTGACTGCCTCGGGGGCAGGGAAGTTGCCGACCGTGAGCGAACCGATACCTAATTCACCCGGAGGGGTGCGGGCATTCGAACAGCGGCACGCCGCGGGCCCTGGACTGGCAGGGCATCCGCGGCGCCCCTCGCGCCCTCAGTGCTTGTAGAAACCCTGCCCGCTCTTGCGACCGAGGTCGCCGGCGTCCACCATCCGGCGCATCAGCTCCGGCGGCGCGAACTTCTCGTCCTGCGATTCCGTGTAGATGTTGCTGGTGGCGTGCAGCAGGATGTCGACGCCGGTGAGGTCGGCGGTGGCCAGCGGCCCCATGGCGTGCCCGAAGCCGAGCTTGCAGGCGATGTCGATGTCCTCGGCCGAGGCCACGCCCGATTCGTACAGCTTGGCGGCCTCGACGACCAGCGCGGAGATCAGACGGGTCGTCACGAAGCCGGCGACATCGCGGTTGACGACGATGCAGGTCTTGCCGACGGACTCGGCGAACGCGCGCGTGGTGGCGAGGGTTTCGTCGCTCGTCTTGTAGCCGCGCACCAGCTCGCACAGCTGCATCATCGGGACGGGCGAGAAGAAGTGCGCGCCGACGACCCGCTCGGGGCGCTTCGTCACGGCCGCGATCTTGGTGATCGGGATGGCGGAGGTGTTGGAGGCGAGGACCGTGTCCTCGCGCACCAGCTCGTCCAGCGTGCGGAAGATGTCGTGCTTGACGTCGAGCTTCTCGAAGACGGCCTCGACGACGATGTCGACGTCGGCGACCGCGTCGAAGTCGGTCGTCGTGGTGATCCGGGCGAGGGCCGCCTCGGCGTCCTCGGCGGTCATCCTGCCCTTGGAGACGAACTTGTCGTACGAGGCCTTGATCCCGTCGGTGCCCCGGGTCAGGGCGGCGTCGGTGACATCGCGCAGGACGACGTCCCAGCCCGCCTGAGCGGAGACCTGAGCGATCCCGGAACCCATCAGCCCGGCACCGATGACGGCAAGCTTCCCAGCCACTGCACACCCCATGTTCTTCATACGGCCCAGCTCGACAAGGCCGTCTCATGGCCTCTCCGGCGGAGACTAGCGTCAGTGAGGGGCGGTGTGACCGCGAAGTAACACGCGTCACGTCTCAGATGACGGACATCACACTGATACGGCCCAGCAGTGCGCCGGAGGCCCGCAGTTGGCCCGCACTACGCTGGCGGCATGGTGAACCTCACGCGCATCTACACCCGCACCGGCGACAAGGGCACGACCGCCCTGGGCGACATGAGCCGTACGCAGAAGACCGACCTGCGCATCTCCGCGTACGCCGACGCCAACGAGGCGAACGCGGCCATCGGGACGGCGATCGCCCTCGGCTCGCTGCCGCAGGAGGTCGTGAAAGTCCTGGTCCGTGTGCAGAACGACCTGTTCGACGTCGGCGCCGACCTGTGCACCCCGGTGGTGGAGAAGCCGGAGTACCCGCCGCTGCGCGTCGAGCAGTTCTACATCGACAAGCTGGAGGCCGACTGCGACGCCTTCAACGAGCAGTTGGAGAAGCTGCGCAGCTTCATCCTGCCCGGAGGCACCCCCGGCGCTGCCCTGCTCCACCAGGCCTGCACGGTGGTCCGGCGCGCGGAGCGCTCGACGTGGGCGGCGCTGGAGGTGCACGGCGAGGTGATGAACCCGCTCACGGCCACCTACCTGAACCGCCTCTCCGACCTCCTGTTCATCCTGGCGCGTACGGCCAACAAGGAGGTCGGGGACGTGCTCTGGGTGCCCGGCGGCGACCGCTAGGCGGCGCCGGCGCCAGGACGCGTCGGCACTACGACGCGTCGGCGCCCACCGGGGCCTTCTTCGGCCAGATCGTGTAGCCGACGGCGATCAGGGCGTGGATGCCGACCACCCGCAGGGCGGCGAACTGCCAGCCCTGGAGGGAGGAGACGTCGCCCGCGTCGCCGACGTACCAGACGGCGATCTGGAGCAGGCAGATCGCGACCGCCGCGGCGAGGACGGTCCGGATCCACAGCTTCCACTCGTGGGCGGCGCGCGCCTTGCCGTACCCGGGGCCGGCCGGCTTCGGGCCGCCGGCCAGCCGGTGGGCGGCGTGGCCGTCGAGCCACTTCACGGTGTAGTGGCCGAAGGCCACGGTGTAGCCGATGTACAGGGCCGCGAGTCCGTGCTTCCAGTCCGGCGCGGCGCCGTTCTTGAGGTCGAGCGTGGTGACGACCAGCAGGACGAGTTCGAGCATCGGCTCGCACAGCAGCAGCGCCGCCCCCGCCCTGGGCATCTTCGCGACGTAGCGCAGCGTCAGCCCGGCGGCCAGTAGCACCCAGAAGCCGACCTCGCAGGCGATGATCAGTGCGACGATCACGGGACTCTCCGTTCAATCAGGTCTTGCGTTCCCCCGGTTCCCTCCCAGGCTCCCGCCCGATCCGGCCCGGTTCGTCGTCCGCCGTGACGAAAGGCGGCTGCATCCTTCGATGTAGTCGGACTCCGTCCGGGTGTGGAGGCCCCGCGCCGTCCCACCGTGTTGGATGGGACCGTGACCCCGAAGCTCCCGCGGCCCCACCGCGACGACGTCCTGCTCGCCGTGGTCAGCGTGCTCGCGGGCCTGCTGCTGTGGTCGCTCGGGGTGCACAGCAACGGCAGCCGGCACTTCTTCCCCGACTGGGCCGCCCTGGTCCCGCTGGTGACCCTCGGGGCGCTGGAGCTCGTACGCCGGTCCGCGCCCCGGGTGACCCTGTCCGTCGGCACCCTCGGGCTCATCGCCGACCAGTTCACGGTGGGAAATCTGGCCACCGTCCTGATCTTCACGGACCTGATGTACGCGGCCGTGGTCTACGGCAAACCCGCCATGGCCCGCCGGCTCCCCGTGACCACCGGCCTGATCAGCATCGCCGTCACGATCGGCGCCGTGAGCTGGCTGCGCACCCCGCAGGCCCTGCTGATCGGCGTGATCACGGGCCTCATCAGCTTCGGCCCGGCCCTGACCGGCGCCACCCTGCGCAACCACCGCGAGGCCGCCGTCGCCGCCCGGCTGCGCGCCGATCAGACCGCGCTTCTGGCCGAGATGGACCGGGCGCAGGCGGTGGTCGCCGAGCGGGCCCGGATGGCCCGGGAGCTGCACGACATGGTGGCCAACCATCTGTCCGCCATCGCCATCCACTCCACCGCCGCGCTCTCCATCGACTCCCCCGCGACGAGCCGCGAGGCGCTCGGGGTGATCCGGGAGAACAGCGTTCAGGGTCTGGCTGAAATGCGCCGTCTGATCGGACTACTGCGCGAGGCGGGCGCCGAGCAGGAGGCGGTGGCCGTGCCCTCGCTCGACGCTCTGGACGCCCTGCTCCGCCAAGCCCGTACGAACGGCTCCGCGAGCGGGCTGGACTTCGTACTCCACGACGAGCGGCCCCCCGGCCGGCCGCTGCCCACCCCGGTGGAGCTGGCGGCGTACCGGATCGCGCAGGAGTCGCTGACCAACGCCCTCAAGCACGCGACTCCCGGCACGGTCACGGTCCGGGTGACCCGCGGCCCCGGCGCGGGAGGCGGGGTGCTGACCGTGCAGGTGGACTCCCCGTACGGGGAGCGCCCCGGCCCCCGCGCGCCCGGCTCCGGGTCCGGGCTGATCGGCATGCGGGAGCGGACGGAGCTGCTCGGCGGGGAGTTCTTCGCGGGCCCGGCCGGCCCCGCGCAATCGGTGTGGCGGGTGCGGGCGGCGCTGCCCGCGGAGGAGAAGGCGGTACGCGAATGACGATCCGGGTCGTGGTGGCGGAGGACCAGAACGCGGTACGGGCCGGACTGGTGCTGATCCTGCGCAGCGCGGGCGACATCGAGGTGGCGGGCGAGGCGGCGGACGGCGAGGAGGCGGTGCGCCTGGCCCGGGAGCTGCGGCCGGACCTGGTCCTCATGGACGTGCAGATGCCGCGGCTGGACGGGGTCTCGGCTACCCGCCAGGTGGTCGCGGAGGGGCTGGCGGACGTCCTGGTGCTGACCACCTTCGACCTGGACGAGTACGTCTTCGGCGCCCTGCGCGCGGGCGCTGCCGGCTTCCTGCTGAAGAACGCGGACGCGGCGGAGCTGATCGCGGCGGTACGGACCGTCGCGCGGGGGGAGGGCCTGATCGCCCCGGCGGTGACCCGGCGGCTGATCGCCGAGTTCGCGGCCCCGCGCACGGCCGTACGGGCGCCCGTGCCCGAGGGGACGGCCGCGGCGGTGGCCTCGCTGACCCCGCGCGAGCGGGAGGTGCTGGGCTGCCTGGGCGAGGGGCTGGCGAACGCGGAGATCGCGGTGCGCCTGGAGATGGCGGAGGCGACGGTGAAGACGCACGTCAGCAGGCTGCTGGCGAAGCTGGAGCTGCGCAGCCGGGTGCAGGCGGCGGTGCTTGCGCAGGAACTCGGCCTCTAGGCAAGGACGTTGAGGGCTGCTGGAACCGTACTGGGGCCGCTTTCGCCCGGAGGTCTGGACCTCTTGACGCTTGGTCCAGACCTTTCTACGCTCACCGCAACACTGTGGTGAGCGTGCCATGACAAAGCGTGCTCACGAGCGGCGCAGGTCCCACCCCCATGTCGCAGTCGGCCCCACGGCCGCGACGGACCTACGGAGGAGCACCCTTGAGCACAGCACCCCCACGACGCGTACGACTGTTCCGAAGAGTGGCCGCGGCCGTGGCCTGCCTGTCCCTGCCCATCGCCGGGCTGGTGGCCCTCGCCGGACCCGCCGAGGCCGCCGCTTCGGCGACCGCGACCTACACCAAGGTGTCCGACTGGGGCTCCGGCTTCGAGGGCAAGTGGACGGTGAAGAACACCGGCACCACCACCCTCACCAGCTGGACGGTGGAGTGGGACTACCCGGCCGGCACCTCGGTCACCTCGGCCTGGGACGCCACCGTCACCAGCTCGGGCACCCACTGGACGGGCAAGAACGTCGGCTGGAACGGCACCCTCTCCCCCGGGGCCAGCATCAGCTTCGGCTTCAACGGCACCGGCCCGGGCGCCCCCAGCGGCTGCAAGGTCAACGGCGGCGCCTGCGACGGCACCACCCAGCCCGGGGACAACCCGCCCTCCGCCCCCGGCAACCTCGCCGCGAGCAACGTCAGCGAGACCGGCCTGACCCTTTCCTGGTCGGCGGCCACCGATGACAAGGGCATCAAGAACTACGACGTCTACCGCGGCGGCGCCAAGATCGCGACCGTCACCGGCACCAGCTACGGCGACTCCGGCCTGACCAAGGGCACGACGTACGCCTACTCGGTCACCGCCCGCGACACCATCGACCAGACCGGTCCCGCCGCCACCCTGTCGGTCACCACCCCCGGCGGCACCACGCCCCCGGACCCGGGCGGCAAGGTCAAGCTCGGCTACTTCACCGAGTGGGGCGTCTACGGCCGCAATTACCACGTGAAGAACCTGGTCACCTCCGGCTCCGCCGCGAAGATCACCCACATCAACTACGCCTTCGGCAACGTCACGGGCGGCAAGTGCACCATCGGTGACGCGTACGCCGACTACGACAAGGCCTACACCGCCGACCAGAGCGTCGACGGCGTCGCGGACAACTGGGACCAGCCGCTGCGCGGCAACTTCAACCAGCTGCGCAAGCTGAAGGCGAAGTACCCGCACATCAAGATCCTGTGGTCCTTCGGCGGCTGGACCTGGTCCGGCGGCTTCGGCCAGGCCGCGGCGAACCCGGCCGCCTTCGCCGACTCCTGCTACAGCCTGGTCGAGGACCCGCGCTGGGCCGACGTGTTCGACGGCGTCGACATCGACTGGGAGTACCCCAACGCCTGCGGCCTGTCCTGCGACACCAGCGGCGCCGCCTCCTTCAAGAACCTGATGTCCGCACTGCGCACCAAGTTCGGCGGCTCCAACCTCGTCACCGCCGCGATCTCCGCCGACGGCTCCAACGGCGGCAAGCTCGACCTCGCCGACTACGCGGGCGCCGCGCAGTCCGTCGACTTCTACAACGTCATGACGTACGACTTCTTCGGCGCGTGGGACGCCAAGGGCCCGACCGCCCCGCACTCCCCGCTCACCTCGTACGCCGGCATCCCGATCGCCGGCTTCAACTCCGAGGCCGCCATCACCAAGCTCAAGGGCAAGGGCATCCCCGGCTCCAAGCTCAACCTCGGCATCGGCTTCTACGGCCGCGGCTGGACGGGCGTCACCCAGGCGACCCCCGGCGGCACCGCTACCGGACCGGCGGCCGGCACGTACGAGCAGGGCATCGAGGACTACAAGGTGCTCAAGAACAGCTGCCCCTCCACCGGCACCGTCGCCGGCACGGCCTACGCCAAGTGCGGCAGCAACTGGTGGAGCTACGACACCCCCGCCACGATCGCCGGGAAGATGACCTGGGCCAAGCAGCAGGGCCTCAAGGGCGCCTTCTTCTGGGAGTTCAGCGGCGACACCACCAACGGTGAGCTGGCGAACGCGATCCACACCGGGCTCCAGTAAGGACCGAAGCCGGGGAGACGGGTCCGCCCCCGTCTCCCCGGCTTCTTCCTTTTGACGCACCACTCGCACGGCTCGGCCCCCGGGGGCCTCCCCGGCTTCGCGCCGCTGCGCCGGACTCCGTCCGGCGGGGACGATCCGGCCCGCCGGCCTCAGGCCACGTTCACCCGCTGGCCGGGAGGCGCCGCCTCCAGCCAGGCCAGGAATCCGGTCAGCGCGTCCTCGCTCATCGCCAGCTCCAGGCGGGTCCCCCGGTGGGAACAGCCGAGCACGACGGCGTCGGACAGCAGCGCGAGCTCCTCCTCGCCCTCGGGGGCCCGGCGTGCGAGCACCTCGATGGCGGAGCGCTCCAGCACCCGGCGCGGCCGCGGCGAGTACGAGAACACGCGGAACCACTCGATCCGGTCGCCTCCGTAGCGAGCGACCCCGTAGACCCAGCCCTTGCCGGAGATGTCGGGCTCCTCGGCCACGCCCCAGCGCAGGCTGCAGTCGAAGGTCCCACCGGAACGCTGGATCAGCCTGCGGCGCAGCCCGAAGACAAAGAGCCCGATCACCACCAGGGCTACGACCAGGCCGCTCACAAGCAGAGCGAGGAGCATCTTCACCGACCTCCTCGCTCATCGAATGCGAAAAACGGACCTGCATCGCCTCAGCCGCGACCCGCTCCGGAAAATTCCGGAACGGACCGCGGCTGAGGTATCAAACCTGTTCGGTACGGGGCTCAGTGCCCCGTGACCGCGCGCAGCCGGACATCGGCGCGACGCTCGGCGGCCGCATCGGCCTCCGACTTCGCGCGCTCCAGTGCCCGCTCCGCCCGCTGGACGTCAATCTCGTCCGCGAGCTCGGCGATCTCGGCCAGCAGGGACAGCTTGTTGTCCGCGAACGAGATGAATCCGCCGTGCACCGCGGCGACGACAGTGCCGCCCTCGCTGGTACGGATGGTCACCGGGCCCGATTCCAGCACACCGAGAAGCGGCTGGTGACCGGGCATGACGCCGATGTCGCCGGACGTGGTGCGGGCGACAACAAGGGTGGCCTCGCCGGACCAGACATTGCGGTCCGCCGCGACCAGCTCGACGTGCAGCTCAGCAGCCAAGGTGGCTCCTCGGGTCACCACCCGGCGGTTCAGCCGGGTGTTGGGTCAAATTCTAATGGGCGTGGGGAGAGGGACGGGACACACCCGCCCCTCTCCGTGGTCCTGCGAACCGGATGCGCTCCGAGGAGCGCGCCGGATCAGGAGACGCCCAGCTCCTTGGCGTTGGCCTTCAGGTCCTCGATGCCACCGCACAGGAAGAACGCCTGCTCGGGGAAGTGGTCGTAGTCACCGTCGCAGATCGCGTTGAACGCGGTGATCGACTCGTCGAGCGGAACGTCCGAACCGTCCACGCCGGTGAACTGCTTGGCGACGTGGGTGTTCTGCGACAGGAAGCGCTCGACACGACGGGCACGGTGGACAACGAGCTTGTCCTCCTCGCCCAGCTCGTCGATACCGAGGATCGCGATGATGTCCTGGAGGTCCTTGTACTTCTGCAGGATCCCCTTGACGCGCATCGCCGTGGCGTAGTGGTCCGCCGCGATGTACCGCGGGTCGAGGATGCGGGACGTCGAGTCCAGCGGGTCCACGGCCGGGTAGATGCCCTTCTCGGAGATCGGACGGGAAAGAACCGTCGTCGCGTCGAGGTGGGCGAAGGTGGTGGCCGGCGCCGGGTCGGTCAGGTCGTCCGCGGGGACGTAGATCGCCTGCATCGAGGTGATCGAGTGACCGCGGGTCGAGGTGATGCGCTCCTGCAGCAGACCCATCTCGTCAGCCAGGTTCGGCTGGTAACCCACTGCGGACGGCATGCGGCCGAGCAGCGTGGAGACCTCGGAACCGGCCTGGGTGTAACGGAAGATGTTGTCGATGAAGAAGAGCACGTCCTGCTTCTGCACATCGCGGAAGTACTCCGCCATGGTCAGACCGGCAAGCGCGACGCGAAGACGGGTGCCCGGGGGCTCGTCCATCTGGCCGAAGACAAGCGCCGTCTTGTCGATGACGCCCGAGTCGGCCATTTCCTCGATGAGGTCGTTGCCCTCACGGGTACGCTCACCGACGCCCGCGAAGACCGACACACCGTCGTGGTTGTTGGCGACGCGGTAGATCATTTCCTGGATCAGAACGGTCTTGCCGACACCGGCACCACCGAACAGACCGATCTTTCCACCCTTGACGTACGGGGTGAGAAGGTCGATGACCTTGACGCCGGTCTCGAACATCTCGGTCTTCGACTCGAGCTCGTCGAAGCGAGGGGCCTTGCGGTGGATCGGCCAGCGCTCGGTGACGTTGGCGTTCTCCTCCGGGTAGTTCAGCACCTCACCGAGGGTGTTGAACACCTTGCCCTTGGTGAAGTCACCGACGGGGACGGTGATGCCCTCGCCCGTGTCGGTCACCGGGGCCTGGCGGACCAGACCGTCGGTGGGCTGCATGGAGATGGTGCGGACCAGGCCGTCACCCAGGTGCTGGGCGACCTCAAGGGTCAGCGTCTTCAGCGCGCCGTCCTCGGCCGGGTCGGAGACCTGGACCTTCAGCGCGTTGTAGATGTCGGGCATGGCGTCGACGGGGAACTCCACGTCGACGACCGGGCCGATGACCCGGGCGACGCGGCCCGTGGCGGCGGCCGTCTCAACAGTGGTCGTCATTACTTGTCACTCCCCGCGGTCGCGTCTGCCATGGCGCTGGCGCCACCGACGATCTCGCTGATTTCCTGGGTGATTTCGGCCTGGCGGGCCGCGTTGGCAAGCCGGGAGAGGCTCTTGATGAGATCCCCGGCGTTGTCGGTCGCCGACTTCATCGCGCGGCGGCGGGCAGCGTGCTCGGAAGCAGCGGCCTGCAGCAGTGCGTTGTAGATGCGGCTCTCGACGTAGCGCGGCAGCAGGGCGTCGAGGACGTCCTCCGCCGACGGCTCGAAGTCGAACAGCGGAAGGATCTCGCCCTTCGTACCGCTCTCCTCCGCAGCCTGGTCGAGGCTGAGCGGCAGCATCCGGCCGTCCACCGCGTTCTGCGTCATCATCGACACGAATTCCGTGTAGACGATGTGCAGCTCGTCGACGCCGCCCTCGGCCGTTTCCGTCTGGATGGCCTCGATCAGCGGTCCCGCGACGCGCTTGGCATCGGCGTAGGCCGGGCTGTCGGTGAAGCCGGTCCACGAATCCGCGACCTTGCGCTCGCGGAAGCCGTAGTAGGCGACACCCTTACGGCCGACGATGTACGTGTCGACCTCCTTGCCCTCGCCGCGAAGCCGCTCGGTGAGCCGCTCCGCCTGCTTGATGGCGTTCGAGGAGTAGCCGCCGGCCAGACCGCGGTCGCTCGTGATGAGCACGATCGCGGCCCGGGTCGGCGCCTCGACCTCGGTGGTCAGGGCGTGCTTGGTGTTCGAGCCGGTCGCCACCGCGGTCACCGCACGGGTGAGCTCGGTCGCGTACGGCATCGATGCCGCCACCTTGCGCTGCGCCTTGACGATGCGCGAGGCGGCGATCATCTCCATCGCCTTGGTGATCTTCTTGGTCGCCGTGATGGCACGGATGCGACGCTTGTAGACCCGGAGCTGCGCTCCCATGAGTCAGGTCCCTTCCGTCGTCACTTGGAGACGTTGACGGCCGGCACGTCCTCGCCCAGGAGCTTTCCGTCCGAGGTCTCGAACTGCCGCTTGAAGGCGGCAATCGCGTCGGCGATCGAGCCCAGGGTGTCGTCCGACATCTTGCCGCCGTCGGCGATGGAGGTGAGGAGGTCCTTGCGCTCGCGGCGCAGGTGCTCCAGCAGCTCCGACTCGAAGCGACGGATGTCGACGACCGGGACGTCGTCCATCTTGCCGGTGGTGCCGGCCCAGACGGAGACGACCTGCTCCTCGACGGGCATCGGCTGGTACTGGCCCTGCTTCAGCAGCTCGACCAGGCGCTTGCCGCGCTCCAGCGAGGCCTTCGAGGCAGCGTCCAGGTCGGAACCGAAGGCGGCGAACGCCTCCAGCTCACGGTACTGGGCGAGGTCCAGGCGCAGACGGCCGGAAACCTGCTTCATGGCCTTGTGCTGGGCGGAGCCACCGACGCGGGAGACCGAGATACCGACGTTCAGCGCCGGGCGCTGGCCCGCGTTGAACAGGTCGGACTCGAGGAAGCACTGGCCGTCGGTGATGGAGATGACGTTGGTCGGGATGAACGCCGACACGTCGTTCGCCTTGGTCTCGACGATCGGCAGACCGGTCATCGAACCGGCACCCATGTCGTCGGAGAGCTTCGCGCAGCGCTCCAGCAGACGGGAGTGCAGGTAGAAGACGTCACCCGGGTAGGCCTCACGGCCCGGCGGGCGGCGCAGCAGCAGCGACACGGCGCGGTAGGCGTCGGCCTGCTTCGACAGGTCGTCGAAGATGATCAGGACGTGCTTGCCGGCGTACATCCAGTGCTGGCCGATGGCGGAACCGGTGTACGGCGCCAGGTACTTGAAGCCGGCCGGGTCGGACGCCGGGGCGGCGACGATCGTCGTGTACTCGAGCGCGCCGGCGTCTTCCAGGGCGCCGCGAACGGACGCGATGGTCGAGCCCTTCTGGCCGATGGCGACGTAGATGCAGCGAACCTGCTTGTTCACGTCGCCGGAGCGCCAGTTGTCACGCTGGTTGATGATCGTGTCGACGGCCAGAGCGGTCTTGCCGGTCTGACGGTCACCGATGATCAGCTGACGCTGGCCACGGCCGACCGGCACCATCGCGTCGATCGCCTTGTAGCCGGTCTGCATCGGCTCGTGCACAGACTTACGGACCATGACGCCCGGGGCCTGCAGTTCGAGGGCGCGGCGGCCTTCGGTCGCGATCTCGCCGAGACCGTCGATCGGGTTGCCGAGCGGGTCGACGACGCGGCCGAGGTAGCCCTCGCCGACGCCTACGGAGAGAACCTCACCGGTGCGCTGCACCGGCTGGCCCTCCTCGATACCGCTGAACTCGCCGAGGACGACCGCACCGATCTCGCGCTCGTCGAGGTTGAGGGCGAGACCGAGGGTGCCGTCCTCGAACTTCAGCAGCTCGTTCGCCATGGCGGAGGGCAGGCCCTCCACCTTCGCGATGCCGTCGCCGGCAACGCTGACCGTTCCGACCTCCTCGCGCGAGGCCGCGTCCGGCTGGTACGACTGGACAAAGTTCTCCAGTGCGTCCCGGATCTCCTCCGGCCGGATCGTGAGCTCCGCCATCTGGGTTCCCTGCTCTCCTTGTTGGGCCTGAAGCTTCTTAGGGGTCTGGGGTTGACCCCCAGGAATCTTCTGCAAGTTCTGCACGGCCCAACCGGGCCGCTAGGAATGCGTTGTTCTATTGGTGGCTGGTCAGCCGGCCATGCGGCGGGACGCCTCGGCGAGGCGGTCCGCGATGGTGCCGTCGATGACCTCGTCGCCGACCCGCACCACGATCCCGCCGAGGACCGTGGGGTCCACGTCGAGGTTCAGGTGCATCTGGCGGCCGTACAGCTTGGCCAGCACCGCGCCGAGACGCTGCTTCTGAACGTCGCTGAGCGGAACCGCGGTGGTCACGGTGGCGACCATGCGGTTGCGGCGCTCCGCGGCGATCACGGAGAGGGACTCGAGTCCCGCTTCCAGGCTACGTCCACGCGGGTGCGTGACGAGACGCGTGACCAGACGCTCGGTGACGGCGTTCGCCTTGCCGCCGAGCAGGCTGTGCAGCAGCTGGCTCTTGGCGGAGACGGAGGCCGACCGGTCGGTCAGCGCGGCGCGCAGCTCGGTGTTCGACGACACGATCCGGCCGAAGCGGAACAGCTCGTCCTCGACGTCGTCGAGAGCACCGCTCTGCTGGGCCGCCGTGAGGTCGGCGGTGGACGCCAGCTGCTCCAGCGAGTCCACCAGGTCACGGGACTGCGACCAGCGGGACCGGACCATGCCGGACACCAGGTCGAGGGTCTCCCCGCCCACCTGGCCCGCCAGCAGGCGCCCGGCCAGCTCGGCCTTGGCCTCGCCGGACTGCGCCGGGTCCGTGATGACCCGACGCAGCGAGACCTCACGGTCGAGCAGCGCGGTGACGGCAGCCAGCTCACCGGCGAGCTTCGCCGCGTCGACGGACGTGTTGTCCGTCAGCGCGTCGAGACGCTCGCGCGCGGAGGCCAGCGCCTCGCGGCTCGCTCCGTTCATCGGGCGGCCTCGGCCTTCTCCTCGAGCTCGCTGAGGAAACGGTCGATCGTGCGGCTCTGTCGGGCGGCGTCCTCGAGGGACTCGCCGACGAGCTTTCCGGCCAGGTCGGTGGCGAGCTTGCCAACGTCCTGACGGAGCGCCTGAGAGGCGGCCTTGCGGTCGGCCTCGATCTGGGCGTGGCCGGCAGCGATGATCTCCTCACGCTGCCGCTGGCCCTCTGCGCGCAGTTCTTCCTTGAGCGCAGTGCCCTGCTCCAGCGCTTCCTGGCGCAGGCGCGCGGCCTCGTGCCGGGCTTCGGCGAGCTGGGCCTTGTACTGCTCCAGGACGCTCTGGGCCTCGGTCTGAGCGGCTTCTGCCTTTTCGATACCGCCCTCGATCGTCTCGCGGCGCTCGTCCAGAACCTTGTTGATGTTCGGGAGGAGCTTCTTCGCGAGGAGACCGAAGACGATGACGAAGGCGATCAGACCGATGACGAGCTCGGGGATCGGCGGAACGAGGGGGTTACCAGGCTCCTCGGCCGCGAGAACCAGGAGGTTCACATCAGTGCCTTTCGTCGGTACGGACTAGTCGTTGGGTTCGTCTTAGTAGACGAACGGCATGACCAGACCGATGAGGGCGAGCGCCTCACAGAAGGCGAAGCCGAGGATCTGGTTGGCGCGGATGAGACCGGCAGCCTCGGGCTGACGGGCCATCGCCTGGGTGCCGTTACCGAAGATGATGCCGACGCCGACGCCCGGGCCGATGGCCGCGAGACCGTAACCGACGGAGCTGAGGGAACCTTCGACAGCAGCAAGGGTCTGGGACATGCCAGTTCTTCCTTCTCTTTCATGGACCGGTGGGGGTTGGCCACCGGACGATTCGGGGGGGTTGCAGGAGCGGTGGTCGCTCAGTGGTGCTCGGCGATTGCGCCCTGCAGGAAGCTGCAGGCCAGGAGGACGAAGACGTACGCCTGGACAGCCTGGATGAAGAGTTCGAATGCGGTCATCACGATCACCATGACGAACGAGACGCCCGCGTACGCGATGCCGATCCCGTTCAGCAGGTACCAGCTGGCGATGGTGAACAGCAGCAGCAGGGTGTGACCGGCGAACATGTTCGCGAACAGTCGGACCGCGTGGGTGAAGGGGCGGACGATGACGTTCGAGAAGAACTCGATCACCATGACCATCGGCAGGATCGCGCCGAGGGACTTGTCGTAGCCCGTGATGTTCTTGAAGCCGCCGACGAAGCCGTGGCGCTTGAAGGTCACCGACATCCACATGACGTAGATGACGAGGGCGAGGCCGGCCGGGTACGCGATGACGGCGGTCACCGGGAACTGGGCGAGCGGCACGATCGACCACAGGTTCATGATCCAGACGAAGAAGAACGTCGCGACCATGAAGGGGACGTACTTCTCGCCTTCCTTCTTACCGAGCGTCTCGTAGACGATGCCGCGGCGTACGAAGTCGTAGCCCGCCTCGGCGACCATCTGGAGCTTGCCCGGGACGACCTTCGGCTTCCGGAACGCGGCCCAGAAGAAGCCGACGATGACGACCGAGCCCAGCAGGGCGAGGAGCATCGTCTTGTTGAAGTACAGGTTCGTGTCCGCGTCACCGAAGATCGGCTTGAACAGGAACGAGTACAGGGTCGGGCCCGGGAAGCCGCAGCCAGTGCCGTCTTCGAAATGACAGTTGATATCGAAGGCGAGCGTCATGTCAGCAGCACTCACCGCGGGCTCCTTCAGCGTGGCGCATAGGTACGGCAACCTCGTTGTGTCGGCGCGGCGCGCAGCCGCGGTTCGGCACTGGACTGGTGTTACGGATGGTGGGGCGGCAGTCAGGCATCGAGCCTCGCGATGGAACAGGCGTCAGCTCAGATGCCCGCGCCCGCAGTGCCGCAGTTGGAACCGGACGATAGCAGGATCTCGAACGCCCATTTATTCCGCCCCTACCCCTCACGGCTTCGGCCCCGAATTTTCGGGCTTTTCGCCCTTGGTCGAGTCCGGTTCGACGTAGAGGATCTTGGCCTTCATGTGAACACGGGTTTGAACGCCGATCCACACGAGGGTGGCGACGACGAGCGTGATCGCGAAGGACCGGGGGTGGAACAGTGTCGTGTTCTTGAACGCGGCGAGAAAGACGAAGAGCAGCAGGATCTGGGCCGTGTAGAGCATCAGCCCCATGGCCTGGAACAGGTGCGGTAGTGATTTCGCCGTGCGCTGCAGGACCACGGCCCCGACACCCATGAAGAGGATCACGACCAGCGTCGCGATGACAGCACCGAGAGCCCCCTTGCCACCGACAGCCACGGCGCAGATGACGGCGGCTAGAGCGCCGGCCGCAGCTGTGGGCACAGCGGTTTGCAGGAGGGATCGGACATCGTCTGACCGCATGGCGGTTTGCTCCGCGTGGTGGTGGGGGCACGGGACTCGTACGGGACGAGCGTAAGCCCGGTTCGAGGGGGACCCTCGGGCCAATGGACCGTCGCACTACGGTCCTTCGGCTCTGTCGCCGGGTTTAGTGAACGGTATCACAAACTATTTGATGAGAGCTTTACCTGCTGGGTGTGCTGACTGTCACACATGAGAGTGACCCTGCGCGTGTGTGCACGACAGCTAACGGGCTTGCCTGGTAAAGGGGGTGCATGTCGGACATGCACCCCGGACGTCAGCGCGAGGATTCGGCCTTACGCCGGTCGGGGAAGCGCGAACGGGGGCCTACGGCGGTCGCCCCGTTGACGCCGGAGACACCCGCCGCGACCGGCCGTACGGGCTCCGGCTCCGCGGCCGTGGCCTCCTGCAGGGCCGCCTCTGCGGCCCGCTCGGCGTGCCGGTAGCGCGGCGGGACCAGTGCCTCCGCCCACCGCGGGGTCCGCGGGGTGAAGCGCGGCAGGAGCAGCAGGACCAGGCCCAGGGCGCTCAGCCCGGCGATGGCGAGCACGATCCACATCGAGGCGGAGTGCACCGAGTACGCCACCGCGCCGAAGGCGATCAGCCCCGACCAGAAGTACATGATCAGCACCGCGCGGCTGTGCGAGTGGCCGAGCTCCAGCAGCCGGTGGTGCAGGTGCCCGCGGTCGGCCGCGAACGGGGACTGGCCCTTCCAGGTGCGCCGGACGATGGCCAGGATCAGGTCGGCCATCGGGATGGCGATGATGGTCAGGGGCAGCAGCAGCGGGATGAAGACCGGGAGCATCGCGTGCGTCGCGTTGCGCTCGCCGCCCGCGAACAGCGCCATCGTGTCGGGGTCCACCTGCCCGGTGATGGAGATCGCCGAGGCGGCCAGCACCAGGCCGATCAGCATCGACCCGGAGTCGCCCATGAAGATGCGGGCGGGGTGCATGTTGTGCGGCAGGAAGCCCAGGCACATGCCCATGAGGATCGCGGCGAAGAGGGTCGCGGGCGCGGCCGCCTCGATGCCGTAGCCGAACCAGATGCGGTAGGCGTAGAGGAAGAAGGCGCAGGCCGCGATGCAGACCGTGCCGGCGGCCAGGCCGTCGAGGCCGTCCACGAAGTTCACCGCGTTGATGGTGATCACGACGAGGGCCACCGTCAGCAGGTTGCCCTGCCACTGGGTGAGCGCGACCGTCCCGATCCACGGGACGGGGATCCACAGGATGGTCAGCCCCTGCATGACCATCACACCGGCGGCGATCATCTGTGCGCCGAGCTTGATCAGGGCGTCGATCTCGAACTTGTCGTCGAGCACGCCGACCAGCCAGATCAGGGCCGCACCGGAGAGCAGGGCCCGCGGCTCGTTCGACAGCTCGAAGACGCCGTTGAGGTTCTGCAGGTGGTCCGCGACCAGGAGACCCGCACACAGCCCGCCGAACATCGCGATGCCGCCCAGCCTCGGCGTGGGCTCGCGGTGGACGTCGCGGGCGCGGATCTCCGGCATCGCGCCGGCCGCGATCGCGAACTTCCGCACGGGCCCGGTGAGCAGGTAGGTCACCGCGACCGTGACGCAAAGCGTCAGCAGATATTCACGCACGGGCTGCCCCAGATGTATCGCCGGCCATCTCAGCCCCACACACTAGCTGCGATGCAGTCGGTATCGAGGACGCAAGGTGGCGGTATCCCGGTTGCGGTACGCCCCTCTCGCCCCTATTGCTCCCCGTACGGGGGAAATTCCATCGCCAGCTCATTGACCTCCGCACGGGTTTTCGCGGCTTCCCCGTGCAGCGCCTGCGCAAACAGGGCCGCGATCCGGCCCATCTCCGGCTCCCCCATCCCCTGGGTGGTCACCGCAGCCGTGCCGAGCCGGATCCCGCGCTGGTCCCCGTACGGGAGGGCGCAGGTGTCCAGCACGATCCCCGCCGCGGCGAGACGGCCCCGGGCGGTCGGCCCGTCGAGGCCCAGGGGCGCGGGGTCGGCGGTGATCAGGTGCGTGTCGGTGCCGCCGGTCGTCACGGTGAAGCCGCTGCCGGCCAGCGCGTCGGCCAGGGTCCGCGCGTTGGCCACCACCCGGTGCGCGTACGAGGTGAACGCGGGACCGGCGGCCTCCCCGAAGGCCACGGCCTTGGCGGCGATGGTGTGCATCTGGGCGCCGCCCTGCGTGAAGGGGAACACCGCCCGGTCGACCCGCTCGGCGAACTCGGCGCCGCACAGCACCATCCCGCCGCGCGGACCGCGCAGCACCTTGTGGGTGGTCGCGCAGACGATGTCGGCGTACGGGACGGGGCTCGGGGCGGCCCCGCCGGCGACCAGCCCGATCGGGTGGGCGGCGTCGGCGATCAGGTACGCCCCGACCTCGTCGGCGATCTCCCTGAACGCGGAGTACTCGGGGTGGCGGGGGTAGGAGATCGACCCGCAGACGATCGCCTTGGGCCGGTGCGCGCGCGCCAGCTCCTGGACCTGGAGGTAGTCGATGAGCCCGGTCTCCGCGTCGACCCCGTACCCGACGAAGTCGAACCAGCGGCCGGAGAAGTTCGCCGGCGACCCGTGGGTGAGGTGGCCCCCGTACGGCAGGCCCATGGCCAGGACGGTGTCCCCGGGCCGCAGCAGGGCTGCGTACGCGGCCAGCACTGCGGAGGAACCGGAGTGCGGCTGCACGTTGGCGTGCTCGGCGCCGAACAGCGCCGTGGCCCGCTCGACCGCGATCCGCTCGGCCAGATCGGCGTACTCGCACCCGCCGTGGTGCCGGGCGCCGGGGTAGCCCTCGGCGTACTTGTTGGCGAGCGTGGAGCCGAGCGCCGCGAGCACGGCGGGCGAGGTGAAGTTCTCCGCGGCGATCAGCTGGAGCGTCCCGGCCTGCCGCTGCCGCTCCCCCGCGAGGATGTCGGCCATCTGCGGATCCTGCTGCCGCAGGACGTCCGAGGCCTGGGTCATGACGCTCATGGCACGACTCCCGCACAGTGGGGCTACCGGTACCAGCCACTGTAGGCCGCGCCCGCCCCGGGCGCCCCACGGGCGCGTCCCCGCTTTCCCCGCCCCGGACCGCGCCCGGACGTCAGCGGGAAGCGGTGACGCCCGTCAGGGCCGTGACCACGGGCTCCAGGGCCTGGTTGAGCCCCTCTTTCATCGCGTCCCTCGCACCGCTCGGCCCCAGGGGCCTCCCGGGCTTCGGCCCGCTGCGCCGGCCTCCGGCCGACGGTGACGCACTGGCCGACCGGCCTAGCGCGAGGCGGTGACGCCCGTCAGGGCCGTGACCACGGGCTCCAGGGCCTGGTTGATCTCGTCGCCGATCGAGCGGAAGAAGGTGATCGGCGCGCCGTACGGGTCGTACACCTCGTCCGCGTCCGGCGACGGCGCCAGCAGCCAGCCCCGCAGGGCGGCGGCGGCGCGGACCAGCGCGCGCGCCCGTTCGGCCATGCCGTCGTCCAGCGGCGGCAGCGTCGCCGGGTCTATCGCCCGGACCAGCCGGGTGAACTCCTTCAGCGTGAAGGTGCGCAGCCCCGCCGAGTGGCCCATCGAGATGACCTGCGCGCGGTGGTCGCGCGTGGCCGTGAGGACCAGGTCCGCCCGTATGACGTGCTCGTCGAGCAGCTCCCGCCCCATGAAGCCGGAGGCGTCCGCGCCGAAGTCCGCCAGCACTGCCGCCGCGTTCGCCTCCATCGGGGCACCCTCGTGCCCCCACGTCCCGGCGCTCTCCACGATGAGGTCGCCCGTGACCAGCCCGCCCAGCCGGTGCGACAGGGCGTGCCGCGTCAGCCGCTCGGTGATGGGCGAGCGGCACACGTTGCCGGTGCTGACGTGGAGTATGCGGAAAGTGTTGCTCGCTATGCCACGCCCCTCAGGGCTCACGGGGCCACCTCGAGGTCGGGTACGACCTCCCGCAGCTGCTCCGCGGTCAGCGCCCCCTCCCGCAGCAGGACGGGAACCTTCCCGGTGACATCGACGATCGACGACGGCTGCATCCCCGGAGTCGGACCACCGTCCAGGTAGACGGAGACGGAGTCCCCCAGCATCTCGCGGGCCGCGTCGCAGTCCTCCGGCGCCGGGTGCCCGGTCAGGTTCGCCGAGGACACCGCCATCGGCCCGACCTCGGTCAGCAGCTCGATCGCGACGGGGTGCAGCGGCATCCGTACGGCGACGGTCCCGCGGGTCTCCCCCAGGTCCCACGCCAGCGACGGCTGGTGCTTGGCGACGAGCGTCAGCGCGCCCGGCCAGAAGGCGTCGACGAGCTCCCAGGCCTGCTCGGAGAAGTCCGTGACCAGGCCGTGCAGGGTGTTCGGGGAGCCGATGAGGACGGGGGTGGGCATGTTGCGGCCGCGCCCCTTGGCGGCGAGCAGGTCACCGACGGCCTCGGCGCTGAAGGCGTCCGCGCCGATCCCGTACAGGGTGTCGGTGGGCAGCACGACGAGCTCGCCGCGGCGCACGGCGGATGCGGCTTCGCGCAGACCCGTCTTGCGGTCCGTCGCGTCGTTGCAGTCGTATCGCCGGGCCATCAGCGGGCCTCCTCGTGCAGCAGGGGGGTGGCGGGATTCGTCGCGCCGGTCACGGCAGTGCCTTGCGGGCCGTGGCGAAGCGCGGGCGGTTGTTCAGGTCCGGGTGGTCGGCCGCGTCGGCCCAGCCGCGCTCGTCGGCGAAGATCCACGGGACCTGGCCGCCCTGGGTGTCGGCGTGCTCGATGACGACGATGCCGCCGGGCCGCAGCAGCCGGTGCGCGGTGCGCTCGATGCCGCGGATGGTGTCGAGGCCGTCCTCGCCGGAGAACAGCGCCATCTCGGGGTCGTGGTCCCGGGCCTCCGGGGCGACGTACTCCCACTCGGTCAGCGGGATGTACGGCGGGTTGGAGATGACCAGGTCGACCTGTCCGTCGAGCTCGGGCAGCGCGCTGAGCGCGTCGCCCTGGTGGACGGTGACCCGGGAGCCCTCGGCGTTCTTGCGCGTCCAGCGCAGGGCGTCCTCGGACAGCTCCACCGCGTGCACGCGCGAGCGCGGCACCTCCTGCGCCATGGCGAGCGCGATGGCGCCGGAGCCGGTGCACAGGTCGACGATCAGCGGCTCGACCACGTCCATCGCCCGGACGGCCTGTATGGCCCAGTCCACGACCGACTCGGTCTCGGGCCGGGGCACGAAGACCCCGGGCCCGACCTGGAGCTCCAGGTAGCGGAAGAAGGCACGGCCGGTGATGTGCTGGAGCGGCTCGCGCGCCTCACGGCGGGCGACGGCCTCCCAGTAGCGGGCGTCGAAGTCCGCGTCCTTGACGTGGTGCAGTTCCCCCCGCTTGACGCCGTGCACGAAGGCCGCGAGCTCCTCCGCGTCGAAGCGCGGTGAGGGCACGCCGGCGGCGGCCAGCCGCTGAGTGGCCTGGGCCACCTCGGCAAGCAGCAAGTTCACGCTGGTCCTCCGGGCTGCTGTCGTACGGGGGGTGGTGCTGGGGTCAGGCAGGGCCGGGCAGGGGCCGGGCAGGTCAGTGCGCGGCCGCGAGCTTCGCGGCGGAGTCGGTGTCGACGCAGGCCTGGATGACCGAGTCGAGGTCGCCGTCGAGCACCTGGTCCAAGTTGTACGCCTTGAAGCCCGTCCGGTGGTCCGAGATCCGGTTTTCCGGGTAGTTGTACGTCCGGATCTTCTCGGAGCGGTCCACGGAACGCACCTGGCTGCGGCGCACGTCGGAGGCCTCCTGCTCGGCGGCTTCCTGGGCGGCGGCCAGCAGGCGCGAGCGCAGGATGCGCATCGCCTGCTCCTTGTTCTGGAGCTGGCTCTTCTCGTTCTGGCAGGAGGCGACCACACCGGTCGGGATGTGCGTGATGCGCACGGCCGAGTCGGTGGTGTTGACGGACTGGCCGCCGGGGCCCGAGGAGCGGTACACGTCGATGCGGAGGTCGTTCATGTTGATCTCGACCTCGACCTCCTCGGCCTCCGGGGTGACGAGCACGCCGGCGGCGGAGGTGTGGATGCGGCCCTGGGACTCGGTGGCCGGAACGCGCTGGACGCGGTGTACGCCGCCCTCGTACTTCAGGCGGGCCCAGACGCCCTGGCCGGGCTCGGTGGCGCCGTTGCCGCCCTTGGTGCGGACGGAGACCTGGACGTCCTTGTAGCCGCCGAGCTCGGACTCGGTGGCGTCGATGATCTCGGTCTTCCAGCCCACGCGCTCGGCGTAGCGCAGGTACATGCGCAGTAGGTCGCCGGCGAACAGGGCGGACTCGTCGCCGCCCGCGCCCGCCTTGACCTCCAGGAGCACGTCCTTGTCGTCGCTGGGGTCGCGCGGGACGAGCAGCAGGCGGAGCTTCTCGGTGAGCTCTTCGCGCTGTGCGCTCAGTTCCTTGGCCTCGGCGGCGAAGTCCGGGTCGTCGGCCGCGAGCTCCTTGGCCGTCTCGATGTCCTCGGCCGACTGCTTCCAGGCACGGAAGGTCGCGACGATCGGGGTCAGCTCCGCGTAGCGCTTGTTCAGCTTGCGCGCGTTGGCCTGATCGGAGTGGACCGACGGGTCGGCGAGCTTAATCTCAAGATCGGCGTGCTCGCCGACCAGTTCCTCGACCGCCTCGAACATCGGGGGCTCCTGTGGTGAAAGTACGAAAAAGGGCTGCGGGACGAGAAAGGCGCCGGTCCGACCGCCCCCGTATCGACAGGGTGCAGCCGGATCCGACGCCTGAGGCTCGCTACTTCTGTGCAGCCTTGCCGAAGCGGGCCTCGAAGCGGGCCACACGGCCACCGGTGTCGAGGATCTTCTGCTTGCCCGTGTAGAACGGGTGGCACTCGGAGCAGACCTCGGCACGGATGGTGCCTTCGGTCAGGGTGCTACGGGTGGTGAACGACGCGCCACAGGTGCAGCTGACCTGGGTCTCGACGTACTCGGGGTGAACATCGCGCTTCAAGGTGTCTCCTAGATTCGGGAGGGCGCCGGGTCGCAGGAGCCGAATTGCGCGCTGCGTGAACCGGGGCCGACAGACCAGTCTGCCAGGACCGGGCTGCCTGTCAAAATTCTGAGGACGCCTCCCTCAACAGGAGGGGTCCGGCATCTATTCCTGGCCGCGGCGCTACTGGACGACGGCGCCCGCCGTTCCCTTGTCCCCGGCGGAATTCACGGTGGCCTCGGCGGGGATCGCCTGCTCGGCGAGCAGCGCGTCCCAGACCATCTTGGACTCCTTGGCCAGCGGGACCACGCGGTTGATGTCACGCGGGTCGGTGGTCACCGGGAGGGTGATCATCTGCATGTTCTGGGCGTCGATGCCCTGGAGGCCCTGGGCGAAGCCCATCAGCGACTTCACGTCGCCGAGCGCCTTGTCCGTGGTCAGCGCCTTGGTGGCGGTGTCGGCGAGGTCGAGCAGCCGCTTGGGGTTGTCGAACAGGCCGATGCCCTTGACCTGCTTGATCAGGGCCTTGATGAAGGCCTGCTGGAGCTGTATTCGGCCCAGGTCACTGCCGTCGCCGATGCTCTTGCGGGTCCGTACCAGGCCCAGGGCCTGCTCACCGCCCAGCCGGTTGGTGCCGGCCCGGAGGTCGAGGTGGCTGGCTCCGTCCTTGATCGGCTTGTTCGTGGTCACCTCGACGCCGCCGAGGTTGTCGATGATCTTCTTGAAGCCCGTGAAGTCGACCTCCAGGTAGTGGTCCATGCGGATCCCCGACATCTTCTCCACCGTCTTGACCGCGCAGGCGGCCCCGCCGATGGTGAACGACTCGTTGAACTGCGAGCGCGAGCTGCCGCGGTCGGTCTTCCCGTTCGGCATCGTGCAGGAGGGCCGGTTGACCATGGTGTCGCGGGGTATCGAGACGACGCTGGCCTTCTGGTGGCCCTCGTACAGGTGGACGATCATCGCGGTGTCGGAGCGGGCGGAGCCGCCGTCGTCGGCGCCGTACTCGCTGTTGGCCCCGCCCCTGGAGTCCGAGCCGAGGACGAGGATGTCCATCGATCCGTTGTCGATGTTCTGCGGGCGGTCCTTGCCGAGGGCCTGGTCGATGTCGACGGTCTTCAGGTTGCCGTTCAGCTTGAAGTAGAAGTAGCCGAGCCCCACCCCGCCCAGCAGGACCACGCCCGCGGCGCACCACGCGGCGATGACGAGGGCTCTACGACGCTTCGGCGGCTTCCGTCGCCGCCGGCCCGCGGCACGCGCGCCGGGGCCGCTGCTGTCCTGGCTCATGCTCTCCTCTGTCTGTCCTGGGTCCGCTTGACCGGCCGGGGTCCGCCCTTGGCTCCCCGGCGCCGCTCCCTGACACAGACGGCCGAACGCTCTCCAGGGTTCCACGGCCCACGTGGGCGCAAAAACACCCCAATCCGGTGAACCGATCGGCATAAACGCCGCGTAATGCCACGCCTACCTGCGGTTTCGGAACGGTCCGCCGAGCTGCGGCCCCGGGTTCACGCGGTCCGGGAGTGTGGCGAAGGTCGCACAGCGGAAAACGCACAGGGGTAAAGGCGCAGCGGAAAACGCACAGCCGCCCCCGCCGCGGGTGCGGCGGGGGCGGCTGTCGTGGCGCCGTGGTGCTGCGCGGGGACGTCAGTCGTCGTTCTTGCCCGACGGGGTCGTCTTCGCGATCTGCATCAGGAACTCGGCGTTCGACTTCGTCTGCTTCATCTTGTCGAGGAGCAGCTCGATGGCCTGCTGCGAGTCGAGCGCGTGCAGCACCCGGCGCAGCTTCCAGACGATGGCGAGCTCTTCCGCGTTGAGGAGGATCTCCTCCTTGCGGGTGCCCGACGGGTCGACGTCGACAGCCGGGAAGATGCGCTTGTCGGCGAGCTTCCGGTCGAGCTTGAGCTCCATGTTGCCGGTGCCCTTGAACTCCTCGAAGATCACCTCGTCCATGCGCGAGCCGGTGTCGACCAGCGCGGTGGCCAGGATGGTCAGCGAGCCACCGTCCTCGATGTTGCGCGCGGCACCGAAGAAGCGCTTCGGCGGGTACAGCGCGGTCGAGTCGACACCACCGGACAGGATGCGGCCGGAGGCGGGAGCCGCGAGGTTGTACGCGCGACCCAGACGGGTGATGGAGTCCAGCAGGACGACCACGTCGTGACCCAGCTCGACGAGACGCTTGGCGCGCTCGATGGCCAGCTCGGCGACGGTGGTGTGGTCCTCGGCCGGGCGGTCGAAGGTCGAGGAGATGACCTCGCCCTTGACCGACCGCTGCATGTCGGTGACCTCTTCCGGACGCTCGTCGACCAGGACGACCATCAGGTGGCACTCGGGGTTGTTGGTGGTGATCGCGTTGGCGATCGCCTGCATGATCATGGTCTTGCCGGTCTTCGGCGGGGCCACGATCAGGCCTCGCTGGCCCTTACCGATCGGCGACACGAGGTCGATGATTCGGGTGGTCAGCACGCCCGGGTCGGTCTCCAGGCGGAGCCGGTCCTGCGGGTAGAGCGGGGTCAGCTTCTGGAACTCCGGTCGGCCGCGGCCGGATTCGGGCGCCATGCCGTTCACCGAGTCGAGGCGCACGAGCGCGTTGAACTTCTCGCGGCGCTCACCGTCCTTGGGCTGGCGGACCGCACCGGTGGTGTGGTCGCCCTTGCGCAGACCCGCCTTGCGGACCTGGGCGAGGGAGACGTACACGTCGTTCGGGCCCGGCAGGTAGCCGGAGGTCCGGATGAACGCGTAGTTGTCGAGGATGTCGAGGATGCCCGCGACGGGGATCAGGACGTCGTCGTCGGCGACCTGCGGCTCGTTCGGAGCGAACTCGTCGCGGCCACGACGGCCACGGCGGTCGCGGTAGCGGCCGCGACGGCCACGGCGGCCGCCCTCGTCGTCGAAGTCGTCCTGGGGGCCGTTGTCCTGACGGTCCTGACGGCCCTGCTGGCCCTGGTTCTGGCCCTGGCCGCGGCCGCCCTGCTGCTGGCGGTCCTGGCGGTCGGCGCGGTCCTGGCGGCCGCCCTGGCCGGCCTGGCCCTGACCGGCCTGACCCTGGCCGCCCTGGCCCTGGTCGTCGGCCTTGGCGCCGCGGTCACGGCGGTCGCGCTGGCGGTCGCCGCGCTCGGCACGGTCCCCGCGGTCACGGCGGTCGCGGCGTCCGCGGCCCTCGCCGTCCTGGGCCTGGCCCTGGGCGGAGACGGCGGTGGCGGCCTCCGCCTTGGCGTCGGTCTGGGCGGTGGCGGCGGCCGTCTCGGTCTTCTGCTCGACCTGGACGGCGGCGGGGGCCGAGGCCTCCGGGCTGCCGGAGGGGGCCGTGGCCCGACGGCGGCGGCGCTCGCCGGCCGGGGCGTCCTCGCTGGCCGGCTGGCCAGGGATGTCGATCTGCGCCTGCGCGGCAGGCTTCTCGGCGGGCGCCTCGGCGGCCTCGCCCGTGCGGGCCTTGCTGGTGGCGCGGCGCTTCGGCTTGGCCTCGGCGGTGTCGGCGGCGGCGGAAGCCGCGGCCTTGGGGGCGCTGCCGCCCTGCGCCTCCTTGATGACCTCGATCAGCTGGCTCTTGCGCATCCGCGCGGTGCCCCTGATGCCGAGGCCCGACGCGACCTGCTGCAGCTCGGCCAGGACCATGCCCTCGAGGCCGGTGCCGGTGCGGCGGCGCTTGGTCGGCGCGGCGCCCTCGGCGGGGGCACTGGTGCCGACATTGGTGTCGGCAGCGCCCATCAGATCGGTGGTGTCGCTCACGAAGGGTCCTTCCCTGGAGCGGACGTCGGCCTGTCTGGCTCGGCGACCGGTTGTGCTGTCCGACAACGGACCATGACCTGATGGGGCATGGACCGCGGCCGGGGCGGTGGTCCGCCGATGGAGGTACGACGGCGGAGAGAAACGTGCGTGGGTGGTTCCGGCGAGAAGCCCCCGAGCTGGAAGCGTGGGAATGTCACGCCGATTCCGGAGCGTGCTCGAAAACTGCTGGCAGCGATCAAAGCAGTCGGGGAGGCTCCCGGAAGAAAGGTGGTCCCTGATAGGGACACTGAGCACCAAGCCATGGCGGCTTCGGATGCGCACTTGACACTAACACTACCGGATCCAACAGACATTCCCCCTCTCAGTCACCGGCAATCGCCCTTCCGTGAGCGGGCGGCCTGCCCCGGCCGCCCGCCCCTGACCGGCCATGTCCCTACAACACGGACTAGCCGCCCTGGGTGCCCAGCGGAAGTACGCTCGCGCCCGCGGCGTCGAGTGCGAGCCGGTTGGCCGCCCACCCCTCGCCCGCGAGCTGCGCGACCTTGTCGGCCGCGCCGTTGTCGACCAGCGCGAGGACCGTGGGGCCCGCGCCGGAGATGACCGCGGGGATGCCGTCCGCCCGCAGCCGGGCGACGAGTGCCACGCTCTCGGGCATCGCCGGGGACCGGTACTCCTGGTGGAGCCGGTCTTCCGTGGCCGCCAGCAGGAACTCGGGACGCCTGGTCAGGGCCTCTACGAGCAGGGCCGCGCGGCCCGCGTTGACGGCCGCGTCCACGTGCGGGACGGAGCGCGGCAGCAGGCCGCGCGCGGTCTCGGTCAGGACGGGCTTGGAGGGGACGAAGACCACCGGAACGATGGAATCGGCGGCGTCCATGCGGATCGCCTTGGCGCTGCCCCCGTCCATCCACGCCAGGGTGAAGCCGCCGAGCAGACAGGCGGCGACGTTGTCGGGGTGACCCTCGATCTCGGTCGCCAGCTCCAGCAGCGCCGCGTCGTCGAGCTTGGCCTCGCCGCCTATGGTCACGGCGCGGGCGGCGACGATTCCGGCGCAGATGGCGGCGGAGGAGGAGCCGAGGCCGCGGCCGTGCGGGATGCGGTTGGCGCAGACGACTTCCAGGCCGCGCGGCTGGCCGCCCAGCAGGTCGAAGGCGGTGCGCATGGAGCGTACGAGCAGGTGGCTCTCGTCCCGCGGGAGGGTGTCGGCACCTTCACCCGCGATGTCGATGTTCAGGCCTGAATCGGCCACGCGGACGACGACATCGTCGTAGAGCCCCAGGGCCAGGCCGAGGGTGTCGAAACCCGGGCCGAGGTTGGCACTGCTGGCGGGGACGCGCACCCGTACGGCGGCGGCGCGGAACGCTGGACCGGCCATCGTCCGATGACACTCCTTGTGACTGTGCGAGATCTTCGCTCTTCGCTGGCTCGCTGCGAATGTACTGGAGAACGTACGACACCCGAAGGCCCTGTGGGCAGCACCGCGGACATATGCGCGGTGGCGGATGTAAGTACAGCGTATCGAAGGAAGGTTCTCATCCGACATAGGGCGCACAGGAGGCGCACGATGCGTGTCGCGAACTTCCGCTGAATCGCGTTGACTTTTGGTGTCGTACGGAACTTACGGGTCGTTCGGGTCGTTCGGCTCGTACTGGCCGAACGGCCTCGGTGGCCGGATTCCGGGGGCTCCCGGAATCCGGCGACCGGGCGTGGGTCAGACGAGGCCGAGGCGGACGGCGGCCGCCTCGGCGTCGACGGGGACGGTGACGGGCTGCGGAGCGCCCGCGACCGCCCAGTCAGGGTCCTTCAGGCCGTTGCCGGTGACGGTGCACACGATCTTCTGGCCGGGGTCGACCAGGCCCAGCTCGGCGGCCTTGAGCAGACCGGCCACGGAGGCGGCCGAGGCGGGCTCGACGAAGACGCCCTCCTGCGCGGCCAACAGCCGGTAGGCGGCGAGGATCTGACGGTCCGTCACCTCGTCGATCAAGCCGCCCGACTCGTCGCGCGCGGCCAGCGCGTAGTCCCAGGAGGCCGGGTTGCCGATGCGGATCGCGGTGGCGATGGTGTGCGGCTCCTTGACGACTTCACCGCGCACGATGGGCGCGGAGCCGGAGGCCTGGAAACCCCACACGCGGGGCGTACAGGAGGCCAGGCCGTCGGCCTTGTACTCCTTGAACCCCTTCCAGTACGCGGTGATGTTGCCGGCGTTGCCGACCGGCAGCACGTGGATGTCGGGGGCGTCGCCGAGCGCGTCGACGATCTCGAACGCGGCCGTCTTCTGGCCCTCGATGCGCACCGGGTTGACGGAATTGACCAGCGCCACCGGGTAGTTGTCGGACAGCGCGCGGGCGAGGTCGAGGCAGTCGTCGAAATTGCCGTCGACCTGAAGGATCTTGGCGCCGTGGACCAGCGCCTGACCCATCTTGCCGAGCGCGATCTTGCCTTGGGGCACGAGGACCGCGCAGACCATGCCGGCGCGCACCGCGTACGCGGCGGCGGAGGCCGAGGTGTTGCCCGTGGAGGCGCAGATGACGGCCTTGGCGCCGTCCTCCTTGGCCTTGGTGATGGCCATGGTCATGCCGCGGTCCTTGAAGGACCCGGTGGGGTTGGCCCCCTCGACCTTGAGGTGCACCTCGCAGCCGGTGCGCTCGGAGAGCACCTGCGCGGGAACGAGGGGAGTGCCACCCTCACGGAGCGTGACCACGGGAGTCTTGTCCGTCACCGGCAGGCGGTCCCGGTACTCCTCGATGATGCCGCGCCACTGGTGGGTGCGATTGCTGCTCATGGGTCCTTACTCCCCTTCAACACGCATGATGCTGGCGACACCGCGGACGGTGTCCAGCTTCCGCAGCGCCGTGACGACCCCGGAGAGGGCCGCGTCGGGCGCGCGGTGGGTGACGACGACGAGGGAGGCCTCGCCGTCCTTGCCCTGCTGCCGCACGGTGTCGATCGAGACACCCTGCTCCGCGAATACCGTCGCCACCTGGGCGAGCACGCCCGGCTTGTCGGCCACATCGAGGCTGATGTGGTAGCGGGTGACGACTTCTCCTATGGGGCTGACCGGCAGCTGGGTGTACGCCGACTCGCCGGGCCCCGTTGCCTCGGCGAGCTTGTTGCGGCAGACGGCGACGAGGTCGCCCAGGACCGCCGAGGCGGTCGGAGCGCCGCCCGCGCCGGGCCCGTAGAACATGAGCCGCCCGGCGGCCTCCGCCTCGACGAAGACCGCGTTGTACGCCTCGCGGACGGAGGCGAGCGGGTGGGTGAGCGGGATCATCGCCGGGTGGACGCGGGCGGTGACGGACTCGCCGTCCTCGGCGCGCTCCAGGATGGCGAGGAGCTTGATGGTGCAGCCCATGCGCTTCGCGGAGGCGAAGTCGGCGGCGCTGACCTCGGTCATGCCCTCGCGGTAGACGTCGTCGAGGCGGGCCCGGGTGTGGAAGGCGATGCCGGCCAGGATCGCGGCCTTGGCGGCGGCGTCGTAGCCCTCCACGTCGGCGGTGGGGTCGGCCTCGGCGTACCCGAGGGCGGTGGCCTCGTCGAGTGCTTCCTGGTAGCCCGCGCCGGTGGAGTCCATCTTGTCGAGGATGAAGTTCGTCGTGCCGTTGACGATGCCCATCACCCGGTTGATCTTGTCGCCGGCGAGGGACTCGCGCATCGGGCGGACCAGCGGGATCGCGCCGGCGACGGCGGCCTCGTAGTAGAGGTCGAGCCCGGCGGCCTCGGCGGCGGCGTGCAGCGAGGCGCCGTCCTGGGCGAGCAGGGCCTTGTTCGCCGAGACGACCGAGATGCCGTTCTCGAAGGCGGTGGTGATCAGGGTGCGGGCGGGCTCGATGCCGCCGATGACCTCGATGGCCACGTCGATGTCGCCGCGTTTGAGCAGGGCGGTCGCATCGGTGGTGACGAGCGCCGGGTCGATGCCCTCGCGCACCTTGGAGGGACGGCGCACGGCGACGCCGGCGAGCTCGACGGGCACGCCGATCCTGGCTGTCAGATCGTCGGCGTGCGTCGTCATGATGCGCGCCACCTCTGAGCCGACCACTCCACAGCCCAGCAGCGCCACCTTCAGCGGACGCGTACGCATCATTCGACCTACGCCTTTCGATCTTTCTTCGCTACCTTGCGCACGGTTTGTACGCCAGGTGTGAACCAGTCTCACTCAATGGACAGCAGTTTCCACCTTCGGTCCATTGAGTGAGACGTCTATTTCATTATCCGAGGTCGAGAGACAGGAGATCTTCTTCCGTCTCGCGCCGGACGATGACTCGGGCCTGTCCGTCGCGCACGGCGACGACGGGCGGGCGGAGCGCGTGGTTGTAGTTGCTGGCCATGGATCGGCAGTACGCGCCGGTGGCGGGCACGGCGAGCAGGTCGCCCGGGGCGAGGTCGGCGGGCAGGAACGCGTCCTTGACGACGATGTCGCCGCTCTCGCAGTGCTTGCCGACGACGCGGACCAGCATGGGCTCGGCGTCGGAGACGCGGGAGACGAGGGAGACCCCGTATTCGGCGTCGTAGAGCGCGGTACGGATGTTGTCGGACATGCCGCCGTCGACGGAGACGTACGTACGGAGCCCTTCGAGCGGCTTGATGGTGCCGACCTCGTACAGGGTGAAGGCGGTCGGGCCGACGATGGCGCGGCCGGGCTCGACGGAGATGCGGGGCGCGCGCAGGCCGGCGCTCTCGCACTCGCGGGCGACGATCTCGTGCAGGGCCTTGGCGATCTCGTGCGGCTCGCGGGGGTCGTCGGCGGAGGTGTACGCGATGCCGAGGCCGCCGCCGAGGTCGATCTCGGGCAGCTCGACGCCGTGCTCGTCGCGTACGGCGGCCAGGAGCTGGACCACGCGCTTGGCGGAGACCTCGAAGCCGGCCATGTCGAAGATCTGCGAGCCGATGTGGGAGTGGACGCCGAGCAGCTCCAGCGAGTCGTGCCCGAGGGCGCAGCGTACGGCCTCGGCGGCGGACCCGTCGGCGACGGCGATCCCGAACTTCTGGTCCTCGTGCGCGGTCGCGATGAACTCGTGCGTGTGCGCCTCCACGCCCACGGTCACCCGGATCTGCACGGGCTGGCGCACGCCGAGCTCGCGGGCGATGTGCGCGACGCGGGCGATCTCCTGGAAGGAGTCGAGGACGATGCGCCCCACTCCGGCCTCGACGGCCCGGCGGATCTCGCGCTCGGACTTGTTGTTGCCGTGGTAGGCGATCTGCGCGGCGGGCATCTCGGCGGCGAGGGCGGTGGTCAGCTCACCACTGGAGCAAACGTCGAGATTCAGCCCTTCTTCCCGCAGCCACTTCACGACGGCCTTGGAGAGGAACGCCTTGCCGGCGTAGAACACGTCCGCGTCGGGGCCGAAGGCGTGCGCCCAGGCCCGGCAGCGCTGGCGGAAGTCCTCTTCGTCGAGGAAGTAGGCGGGGGTCCCGAACTCCTGGGCGAGCTTGGTGACTTCGATCCCGCCCACGCAGGCCACGCCCGCGCTGTTGCGCGTGACGGTCCGCGCCCACACCTTCTCGTCGAGGACGTTCAGGTCGGCGGGCGGCGGGGAGTAGTGGCCCTCGGGCAGCACATCGGCGTGGCGGGGGCCGGCGGGGTGCGCGGAACGGCTCATCGGTGTCTCTCTTCACAGATCACAGGGATCACGGGGATCACAGGCAGTCGGGAGCGTCGATGCCGAGCAGGGCGAGGCCGCCGGCCAGCACCGTTCCGGCGGCTTCGGCAAGGGCCAGCCGGGCGCGGTGGGCGGCCGAGGGTTTCTCGTCCCCCTGGGGCAGGACGCGGTACTGGAAGTCGAGCAGGGCGTCGGCCAGCTCGACGAGATGCCTGACGAGCCGCTCGGGCGCACGGTGGTGCGCGGCGGCTTCGAGTACGAGGGGGTAGTCGCGCAGCGCGCGCAGGAGCGGGGCGGCGTCGGTGGCGTCGGCGTCGTTCGCGGGCTCCCCGGGCTCGGAGCGGAAGCCGAGGTCGGCGGCGTTGCGCGAGAGCGCCCGGGAGCGGGCATGGGCGTACCTGACGCGGA
Source organism: Streptomyces sp. NPDC037242 (assembly GCF_055604165.1). Classification (NCBI taxonomy): domain Bacteria; kingdom Bacillati; phylum Actinomycetota; class Actinomycetes; order Kitasatosporales; family Streptomycetaceae; genus Streptomyces; species Streptomyces sp. NPDC037242. The sequence goes on along the minus strand of NZ_JBVJUY010000002.1, from coordinate 440,794 downwards.
AGAACTCGCTGGACTCGTCCTGGACGAGCAGCCGCGCGGAGAACACCGGGGTCTCCTGCGGCGGCACGCAGAGCATGGCCCAGGCGGCGGCGCCCGCACCGTAGGCCGCCCGTACGTCACCGTCGCGCCGGGCGACGGGGGCGACGGGTACGGGGGTGCCGGATTCCAGGCCCTGGCTGTCGCGCACCCGCTGCACGGCGGCCCGTACGACAGCGGCCCGCAGCTCGGGGCCGTCGGGGGCCGGGGCGAACCCGTACCGCGCCCCGCGCTCCCGCACGTCGCGCACGAGGCCGGCGACGGGGGCCGGGCCCATGACGAAGTTCAGGAAGCCCGGGCCGGTGATCTCCACGCGTTCGATGCCGGGCACGGCGGCCAGGCGGCGGGCCAGTACGCCCGCGACGTGCCCGGGGCCGAGGGCGGCACTCTTGGCCAGCTGGAGGGCGACGGGGGTGGCGTACTCCCCCACCCCGCCGGGCCGCGTCCGCTCGACGACGACCCGCTCGGGCACGACCGCATCCGCGGGCAGCTCCCCGTCCTCGACGGCGCAGCGCACGGCGCGCACGACGGTACGGGAGAGGTCGGCGGGGGTCACGTGCCCCAGCCTAGGGGAGAAGCCCCCACGTCACGCGAATGGTTTCGCCATGTGGAACAGCCCGCCGCCGGTAGCCGGCCGACCATGATCCGCCGGACAGGCCTAGCCCCTGCCCCGCCCGGCGGGGGTGCCCATCCGCTCGCGGCGGTCCCGGCGCTCGATGAGCCGCCGTACGACCCGTACCAGCTCGGCGGGCTCGAAGGGCTTAGCCAAAAACGCATCCACCCCGGCGGCGATCCCGGCCTCCACCTCGTGCTGCGTACAGGCACTGACGATGGCGACGGGCAGGTGCCGCGTCCGCGGATCGGCCCGCAACTGCGCGGCCGTCCCGAACCCGTCCAGCCGAGGCATGACCACATCAAGGGTGATCGCGTCCGGGTTGACCCGGTGCACGATGTCCAGGCACTCGGCACCATCGTTCGCGGTCACGACCTCGAAGCCCTCCAGCTCGAGATTGACCTTGATCAGCTGCCGGATGACCTTGTTGTCGTCAACAACAAGCACCCGGCGCGAGGCGCCTGGCACAACTCGAGAGTAGGTCCGCCCCGGCCCCCGCGTCCGGGTTTTTGCCACTTCCACCCCCTCCGGGCGACCGACCTCCCTCTCCCCCGCAAACCGTTTCTGATCACCCCGCGGAAGCTGGTAGTGTTCAACCCGTCGCCGCAACGCGAACGACGCGCCCCCGTAGCTCAGGGGATAGAGCAACGGCCTCCGGAGCCGTGTGCGCAGGTTCGAATCCTGCCGGGGGCACTTCGCAGGAAGTGCCCAAGACCCCGCCATCAGCGCCTCAGCTGAGACGGGGTCTTCGCGTATGCGCGGCCAACTGCCGTGCTGCGCAGGCCGGTCCGGGTGTGGGGCGCCTACCCGGTTGCGGTGAGTGCCTCGGCCAAGGCGCGGGCGCTCGCCGGGGCACCGTGGACCGGTTCGCCGTACACGGGGTGGGCCCGGTCCAGGGTGGGCAGGAGGCTCGGGGCGCGGTCGGTGGGGGCGCGGTCGATGAGCGTGGTGCCCGTTTCGGCTTCCTGGGTGGGGGCGTAGCCGGCTGTGCGGAGAGCTGACAGTGTCTCCTCCGGCGGGGCTGTGGAGATCAGGACCGTGGGGGCGATGCGGCGCAGGCGGAGTTTGGTCAGGCCGCGGGCCTGGGCCACCTCGGCGATCAGGGCGGTGTCGTCCGAGCGGATGCAGCAGGCGGAGCGGACGACCTTGAGTTGTCCGTGGGTGCGGGCGGTGTCTTTGATCGTGTAGGCCAGTGGTTGGGGGAGGGGGGTGCCGCGCTCGCTTGCCGCCGTGAGGCGGTCGAGTAGTTCGTCTGCGCTCCAGCCGGCGTCCAGGGCCCGGCGGATGGAGGTTGCCGTGATGCGCCAGACCACCGCGTGGCCCTCGGACTCGATGTCCCCGACCGCGGAGAGCAGGTCGGCGAGGGCGGGCGCGGGGGCGCCGGTGACCGTGGCGGTCAGGTCGCTCTGGAACCGGGCCGTGTCGCTGGGCTCGGGCAGCGCTGCGTACAGCTCCTCGCGGAGGGTGGTCACCGCCTTCGCCAAGGTGGGGCGGAGGGAGAGGTCCTCGCCCAGGCCCTCCGAGCCACGGGCGGACGGGTCGGAGTCCGCGCCGGGCACTGCCGGGTAGTGGTGTGCGGCTCCCGCCTCCAGCAGTCGGCACAGGGCCCGCCCGGCGGGAGTGAGCGCGCCGTGAGCGACCATGCCCAGCAGGGCCGCCTCTGTCAGGGTGGCCGCCATGCGGTCGAGCACTTCGTGCAGGCCGGTCAGCTCCCCCGCGTCGTCTGCGGCCAGGTGGCCGCGCAGGGCGGGCTGGAACCACGCGGCCAGGGCGAGGAGTTCGGTGAGTCCCCGCGCGTCCCCGCTCAGCCCGTGGCCGTCGGGGAGGGTGGCGAGCGCTCGTAGGACCCCGGTGCGCAGGGTCACGGCGTCCCCGTCCTGCGGGCTGACGAGCGCGACCGGCGTCTCGTCGGGGTCCGGCCAGTGGCTGAGCACTGCGGGGACCACGGCCCAGGCGGCTAGCAGCGGCAGCAGCTTGCCCGCTGCGGGGGCGGCCGCCCAAGCGTCGTAGCGGTCGCTCGGCAGCAGCCGGGCAGCGGGCTTGGGTCCCTTGGAGTTCCGGCGGCCGCGGGGGACGGGGGCCGGTTCGTCGTCCTGAGGCGCGGCCAGGCCGGCGTTGACCGCGAGGTCCAGCCACAGCCGGGTGTCGGCCTCATCGGCCCCGGCCGCCTTGGCCAGCCGCCGGGTGTCCCGTACAGCGATCCCGCCCGCCTTGCGGATCGCGACCGGCTGGGCGGCCAGCGCCCGCAGCACCAGTTCGGCCCGCCATGCGGCCGCCGCGGCGGCCGTGCCTCCCTCACCGTCCCAGCCGGACGGCAGCGGCCGGGTGGCGGTGAACGGCTCTGGTTCCAGCTCGGGGCTGGGTGCCGCGCCGCTGTCACGGAGCGCACGGGCGACCTCGTACGGAAGCTCCACCAGGTCGAGGCCGACGGGGACCAGCAGTCCGCGCACGGCCAGCCAGTCGGTGCCCTCGTCGCCGCTGCCGCCCTCCCGGAAGACGTACTTGGCGTCCGGGCCCGCGTACTGCGACCCGTACCGGCTGACGAAGCAGTGGGTTCGCAGCAGCGGCGGGCCGGGGACCAGGTGGTCCAGCAGCTCCAGCGCCCGGCCCGGAGCGTCCGCTACCAATGCCCGCACCCGGGCGGGATCGGCGAGCAGGGCGATGATCAGCTCCTGGGCCTGGTCGCGGGTACGGGCCGCGCCCTCGCCGAAGAGGCTGACGGCGATCCGCTTGACCTCGGGGGCGTTGTAGGCGTGGGTCAGCAGCCGGTCGGCGGTGCGCCCGTAACCGTCGAACCCAGCGGCCCGGACATGCAACAGCGGCGGCAGCGCCAGTTTCCCGTCGGGCGCGGGGAGCAACAGCGCGCGCTCCCGCAGTCGGGCGAGCGTGTGCTCCGCCCGCCGGCGCTTCTCCCCCGGCTCGAACCAGGCCAGTACGTCCCGCTCGGGCACCAGTCGGTCCGCGGGCTCCACCGCGGCAACGAGCTTCTGCTGTTGCCAGGGATACCGGGGCCCGTCCTCGGCCTCGCCATCGGCGACGGGGCCGTGGCGCTCCAGGGCGAGGGCGGCGATGGAGGCGAGCAATTCCACTTCTCCGGCGGTGCCCGCCATCAGGCCCTGGCCCACCGACTCGTCAGTGAGCAGGTGTTCGGCGAGGTCGCGGAGGGTGGTGATCCGTCGGTGCTCGGCGGCGAGCGGCAGATCCCGCTCCTCCAGCAAGGCGGTCAGCCGCTCGGGATCCAGGGTGTCCAGCCACTTGACGAGGGCGGTACGCGCGTTCACCCGGCCAGGCTAGCGCCGTCCGGTCACCACGCGGGGGTGAACCGGCCGCGGCCCCTCGGACCGCCGTGCTCAGAACCGGCACGGGCTCCCGCCGCCTGGCCCGTCACCTTGCCGCCGCGCGTATGAACTCGGGTGCCCGGGGGGGGGCTCAGAGGACGGTCGACGCCTACTGCCCTCGGGCTCCCGAGGTAGGTGCATCACCATGCCTACCCGTGGCACGCAGCCGGCCGAGGACGGCGCGCTCATGCGGGCCCATACCCTGGAGCGGTAGGTATTCGTCGGACCTCGCGCCGAACAGCGCATCCTGTGCCACGTGCGGTTCCTGCTTGAACTCGTTTACTTGGCCTCAAGTTCCTTGATGGGGGTGGCGGCCCATCGTGCGGGCTGGGGATGCGGGCATGGTTGAGGGAGGAGTGGGTCGCTGATGACGGTTTTTGTGTGTCGTGGGTGTGGGCGGGCGGTTTCGGCGGGGGTTGTCGAGCGGGGGCTGCCGGATCCGGCTGTGGATGAGGGGTGGCACCAGCCCGTTTCCGGCGCCATGGATGAGATGGGGCATACCGACGCGCCCATCGTGCGGATGGCGCCGGGGGCGTTTGCCGTGGATCCCGAGCCGTCCGGGCCGCCGTACGTGCTGGACGACTCGTCCGGGCTGTTGGTGGAGTCCGGGCCGAGCCGCACCATCGTGCTCCACCCCGGGGATGGCATCGGGTTGGAGGGGCACCCGGACCTCGCCATGCGCCGCGGCTACTGCTGCGGGATGGACGGTGAGTGGGGGCCCAATCTGGTGTGCTCGTGCGGCGCGGTCGTCGCCACTCTGTATTCGGACTGCTACCAGGTGCAGGAGCTGCGGTTGCAGCCCGACGCCGTCGAGCGCCGCGACTGATCGACGGCGAAGCGGCGGGTCATCGTCCCTGGGCGCGGTTGTACCAGTAGCGGGCTTCCTCCGGGTCTCCCTCGGCCGCTGCCACGTCGCCCAGGAGTCTGAGCACCGCGGCCGACAGCCCGTGCGGGGGCGGCGGGGGTGGGAGTGCGGGCGGCGGCTCCGGTGGGGGCAGTGGCTCGGGCGGCGTGGCGTCCTGGGGGCCGAGGACGGCGCCGGCCTGTTCCAGCAGGCCCGCGCTCACCAGCAGTTCGCAGTACAGGCGCCGCGCCTGGGGCTCCGTGTCCGGGTCGCCACAGGCGATGGCCGCCTCGAACCACCGGTACGCCTCCGCCAGCCGCTCGCCGACCGCCAGGACCTGCGCGAGCAGCAGCAGCGCCTGCGGCCGGTGCTGGACGTCGTCGGACTGGGCCAGGGGGAGCAGGGTCCGTTCCGCGTCGGCGTACAGCCCCAGGCGGAACAGGGTGCTGCCGAGGTAGCGCCGGGCCATTGGTTCGACCGTCGGGTCGTCGGCCGCGGAGGCCAGGGCGGCGGTCAGCAGCCTCCTGGCCTGCTCCAGGAGGCGCTGCGCCTCCGGCGAGCCGTCGTCGGCCATGGAGCGCCGTACGACTCCGAGCAGGGCTCCGGCGCGCGGCGCCGTCTCGGGGTCACCGAGGCCCAGCGCGGTTTCGAGGAGGTCGCCGGCGGCGCTGACCTCCCCCACGTCCAGCAGGAACTCGCCCATGCCGAGGTAGGCCAGGGCGATGGCCCCGGGATCGCCCGAGTTCTCCACGCCCATCAGGAGTTCCTCGGCCGCATCGCGGTCGCCCTGGCGCAGCAGCAGTACGCACAGCGAGGCCCTGGCGGCCTCCGTGATGTCCGAGGGCTCGTCCTGGAGCACCGCCCGCAGGAGTTCGGCGGCGCCCTCGTCGTCGTCGTCCTCGATCAGGCATTTGGCGAGCTGGAAGCGGGCCATCGGCGAGGCGGGGTGTACGCCCGCGTCACCCGCGGCGCGCAGGTGCGCGATGCCCTCCGCCCGGCGTCCGCTGCCGATGATGACCATGCCGAGCAGGGCCCTGCCCCAGGTCGCCGCGGTCTCGTCTTCGTCTTCGGCCAGCTCCCGCAGCAGGTCCTCGGCGCGCTCGAAGTCCTCCCGGTCGGCGAGCATGACGGCCAGGTCGTAGCGGGCGATCAGGGACCAGTGCGGGTGCTCGGACTCGATCGCGATGCGGTACGCGTCCTCGGCCTCCTCCAGGAGGCCCTCCCGTACGAGCAGGTCCCCGAGGAGGTCCGCGGCGCGCGGCCCCTGGTGCGGGTGCCCGGAGTCGATCACCGCGGCCAGCAGCTCGCGCGCCCGCGCCGCGCCGCCCTCCTGGCCGGACAGCAGCACGCCGAGGGCGATACGGGCCGGCGGCGACCAGTGCCAGTGCTCGGCGTCGATCGCGATGCGGTACGCGTCCTCGGCCTCCGCCGGGAGTTCCTCCCGTACGAGCAGGTCCCCGAGCACGGCGGCGGCGCGCGGGCCCTGGTGCGGGTGCCCGGAGCCGATCACGTCCACCAGCAGCTCACGCGCCCGCGCCACCCCGTCCGGCCCCTCGGCCGCCCCGTCCGGCCCGCCGTCGCCGATCCCGTCCGGTGCCTCGTCGGCCTCGTCGGGCTCGTCGGGCTCCTCGCGGGCGAGCAGCACCGCGAGGGCGATGCGGGCCGGCGGCGTCCAGTCGGGGTGGTCGGCACCGGCCACCAGCTCCAGCCACTCCTCCGCGAGGGCGGGGTCGCCCAGTTCCGTGTGCCATTCGCCGAGGGCGCAGGCCGCCCGTAGCCCCTGGCTGGGGTGTCCGGCGGCGACCGCCTCGCCCAGTACGGCCAGGCCCTGCTCCTCCTCGCCCAGTCCCAGCAGCACGATGGCCAGGGTGACCTGGGCTGTCGGGAAGACCAGCGGGTGTCCGGAGTCGATCGCGGCTTCGAGCAGCTCGCGGGCCTCCTCGTACCTCTCCTGCTCGCTCAGCAGTGCGCCGAGGTCCGACTGGGCCCACGGCACGATGTGCGGCATGCCGCTGTCGATGACCGAGCGCAACAGGGCCTCGGCGCGCTCCAGCTTGCCCTGGTGGACCAGCACCCCGCCGAGGTTCGCGCGGGCCAGGGAGGTGATCTGGGCGGCGACGTCCTCGCCCACCATGCGGGTCAGGGCCCACGGCCGCTCCACGGGCGGCGCGGAGCCGAGTCCCCGGGAGATGCCCATGCCGGTGCCGGGCTTGCCGAGTTCGGTGCCGGGCTCGCGGCCGGTCCGTACGCCGGCCAGGTCGCCCTCGGTCAGTGACCTGACCAGTTGGGCGGTGGCCAGCGGTTCGGCTTCCATGTCCCCGGACGCGATGATGGCTTCGAGCAGTTGTTCGGCCCGTTCGGTGTCGCCCTCCATGACGAGTACGCGCGCCATGCCCACCTGCGCCAGCTGGGAGATCTGCGGGTCGGTGGAGCCCAGGGCGCGCTCCAGCAGTCCCCTGGCGCGCGACCGGTCGCCGGTCATCACCAGCGCGCTGGCCAGTTCGATCTGGGCCAGCGGGGCGACGTTCTCCGCCCCGGAGGAGGCTGCGGTGTCCAGCAGTTCCACGGCCGCCTCGAAGTCGCCCATCACCAGGCGGATCTGACCGAGCATCAGCGAGGCCCACGCAGAGCCGTCCCGGTCCTCCAGCGACCCCGCGATCCGCCGCAGCAGCGGCTCGGCGACCTCGGCCTCCTCGCGGACCAGCGCCGTGTAGGCGATCGGCAGGAGCTCGGTGGCCGTGCGGCGGTCGGCGAGGTAGTCCCAGGCGAAGCGGGGCACGGGGGCGGACGGATCGTCGGCGCGGCTGTCCAGGTACTCCGAGGTGTAGGGGAAGCCGGTGTACGCGGGCAGGTCGTGCGACCCCGGTACCTGGTAGACCAGGGCGACGGCTCCGACCACCGGCTCTCTGGCCCAGGCCAGGCCGGTCCGGTACAGCGCCTCGTCGGGGACGAACTGCGGGTGGTGCTCGGACATGTAGGCGCGGAACAGGTCGAGCAGGACGGGCTCGGGGACCGGCCCGGTCATGCCCATCCGGTGCCAGTCGGTCACCGCCTTGACCAGTGCCCACCCTTCGGGGCAGCTGTCGGCTCCGTCCTCGTAGCGCTGTTCCACTCCGGGGGCGGCGACCATGTGCTCGCCGATGCCCCGCCCGGCGAAGTCCTCGCGGGGATACAGCTCCCGGGCGACCGCTGCGTCCTCCGGACCGAGGAGCGGCGGCAGTTCGACGGTGTACGTCTTGCCGAGCACGGTACGGGCGACGCGGCCGAGGTCGTTCTCCATGGCGGTCAGGGCGGCGCGCTGCTTGGCCGGGATGGTGGCGACGACCGTGACGGCGGGCTGCTTGCGGGCCAGCCGGTCGAGGATCTGGAGGTCCAGGCCGCCGGGGCGCAGGTAGCGGTGCAGGTCGTCCAGCCAGAGCACGATCCGGTCCTGGCCGGACGGCAGGCCGAGCCGGCTCAGGTCGTCCAGGATCCGGCGGTCCGTGCCGTCCGGGCGCGGCACGATCAGCCGGGCGCCGGGCATCGTGCGCAGCAGCGCCTCGTACAGGGTGCGGGACTTGCCGGCCTTGGAGCGTCCGGCCAGCAGCACGAAGCGCGAGTCCGCCAGGGCGGCGTCGAGGAGGCCGTCCTGCGGGCGGCGGGGTACGTAGGGCGAGTGCTCGGGGCGGTCGCTGTACTTGGAGCGGGAGACTCCGATGTCGTGCGGGTCGACCTGGTCGACGCGCGGGATCTCCCCGTCCTCGGTGAGCGGGAGCCAGAGCAGGCTCTCCAGCCGGTCCCGCAGCTCCCGCGTCGTGGCCCCGCGTACGTACGGTCCGAGCTCGGGCCAGTAGCGGACCAGGGTCTCGACCCTGATCGCGTACGCCGTGCGCCGGTCGATCTTGGCCACGGAGTCGCGGGCGACCAGCATGCCGACGACGCCCTCGCTGTTCTCGTCCCAGACCGGGGAGCCGGAGAAGCCCTGTTCGAGCGACCAGCCGCTGTGGGGGCTGGCCTCGACCTGGAGCCACTCGCTGCCGGCGTGGCCGATGATCTCGCCCCGCACCGGGACTCCCCGGAGCGGGTGCTCCCGGGGGTAGCCGTACGCGCGGAACTGGTGGTCCCACGTGCCGGAGTCGGTGGTCCGCAGCAGGGCGGGCGCCGCTTCGGGGGGCGCGGGGGCGCCGAGTTCGAGGACCGCGACGTCGCCCGTCTCGGCGCCGACGGCGGGGTGCCAGCCGCCGGGGACGACCGTGGCGGGCAGCGGGTCGTGCGCCTCGGCGTACTGGAACTCGACGAACACCGGTTCCTCCGGCACGCCGAGCGCCGTGCCCGCCCGTACGACGTGGGCGCAGGTCAGGACGTGCCGGGGGGTGACCAGCAGGCCGGCCCCGACGGGGAGTTCGCCCCGGGACCGGCGGATGCTCACCAGCCAGGGCGGGCGCTCGCGCGCCGCGGCGGCGTCCGTGGCCGCCGAAGGGCCGGGGGAGGCCGAGCCCGAGCCCGATACCGAGCCCGGAGCGGCGGCCGGGGCTGCTGAGAGGTCTTCGGACAAGGGGGTCAGCCCGTGGTGTCCGCGGCGGCCCGGCTCCAGTGGATCTTGACGCTGAAGTGTCCTTCTATCGCCGTCTTGGCGATCACGACTCCGGACTCCGCGTTGAGCTTCATCCCGAACTCGACCTCGTACTCGTCCGGGCCCAGGGACCTGACCGAGTCGATCACCGACCGGATGGCGGGCCGGACCTCGTTCAGCGCGTCCTGCAGCCGGCGGCCCGCCTGCACCACGCCGTCGTCGTCGCGGGAGATCCGCTGCAGGCCCGGGTCGTCGTCCTCGGCCTCGATCAGGAGCGAGGTCCCATCCGGACCCTCGAAACGCACCAACTCAGCCATGGCTCCCCCAGGTTCATCGCTGCGGCCGCCCCGAAGGCGGCCGGGTCTGCGTGCAGCGTAGTGGGGCAACCACCGGATGCGGGCGGCTTCGCGACGATACGGTGGCCGCTGTGGACGATGCCAGGCGAGAGATGGCCGCGACGCTGGGTGCCACCGACCTGAACGACACGGAAGCCGCCCTGCGCTCGCTGGGCTGCGCCTTCCGGTGGGCCGCGGCCGCGGTGCGCCGGGTCGACGGCGGCGGGGACAGCGCCAGGGCCCTGGGGGCCCTGTACGACCTCGACGACGCGCTGGAGGAGGGCCGTGAACTGATGGGCGCCGTACCGGCGCTGCTGGCCGCAGCGATGCCCGGGGAGAGCGTGGGCGGCGCTACGGACGAGCTGGTGCGCCGGCTCGCCGAGGCGGCGGAACGGGTCGCGGCCGAGAGGGCGGAGCTGAAGAAGCGCGCGGCGGCCGAGGAGGAGCTGCGCCTGCGGCTGGAGCAGCACGAGGAGCTGCGCCGGCAGGTGGACGAGCTGCGCCGGCTGGAGCGGCTGGTCGACGCGCTGGACGCGCTGCGCGAGCAGCAGCGGGTCATCGCGGACCGGCTCGCCGCGCTGCGCGGCAAGGACGCCGGGGTGGACGTCACCCTGCGGACGAGCGGCGACGCCCTGATCCGGCTCTCGGACGACCGGCTCGCCGCCCTGGGGCCGCAGACCCGGCAGGTACTGGAGCGGGCCGCGGCCGTACAGAGCGAACTGGCCGCCGAGGAGCGCACGTACGACGAGGGCAACGCGGCCCTCGCGGCCGACCGGCAGCGGCTGGAGCAGATCCGGGCCGAACGGGGCGGGCAGCTGGCCTCGTTGAGGCTGTACGCCGAGGCCGACCGCGACCTGGCGCGGGCGCTCGCCGCCCCGGCCGGTCCCGGGGCGGCGGACGCCGTGGCGGCCGAGTCGGTGTCGCTGGAGCAGGTGGAGGCCGCCGCCACGGACATCGAGCGGCGGCTGCGCGAGGCGGACGCGGCGCTGGGCCGCGTCCTGGAGGCGCGCGACTCCCGGGACACCGAGGGGCGCACCCTCATCCGGCGTACGGGCGGCGGCTGACCGGCACCTCCGGGATGTCGGCGGGCAGGAACTCCAGTGGGACGGCGGAGCCTTGGCCGTCCGGCCAGCCCTCGCGGGCGAGCCGGGCGGCCATCCTGCCTTCCATGTCCTCCAGCAGCCCGCGCACCGTCCGGCCGTTGCCGAAGCCCACCGGATCCAGCGCGCGTTTCCACTCCAGCCAGCGCACCGCCCGGTCGGCCGTGCCCGCACCCAGGGCGTAGCCGTCCGCGGCGGCCATCCGGCGCAGGATCTCCGCCAGATCGGCGCCGGAGTAGGGCGGGAAGAAGACCGCCGGGTCCGCGAACCGGGACGCCATCCCGGGGTTGGCCTTCAGGAACTGCTCCATTTCCCGCGGGTAGCCCGCGACGATCACGACGAGGCGGCCCCGCCGGTGCTCCATCTCCCGGATCAGCGTGTCGACGGCTTCCTGGCCGTAGTCCCCGCGGTACGCGGTGTCGCGGGTCAGGCTGTAGGCCTCGTCGATGAACAGGACGCCGTCCAGTGCGTCCCGTACGGCCTTCTGCACCTGCGTCGCGGTCTGCCCGAGGAAGTTGGCCACCAGCTCGGCGCGGGTGACCTCGACCACGTGACCCCGGCGCAGCAGGCCGAGATCCCGGAACATCCGCCCGACCACCCGGGCCACGGTGGTCTTGCCCGTCCCCGGCGGCCCGGTGAACACCAGGTGGGGCGCGACGAATCCGCCCTTCCCGGCGGCCTGGCGCAACCGGAGCCGGTTGCCCAGGGTCGTGAAGTGCTCCCGGACCGCGTCGAGCCCGACGTAGCCGTCGAGTTCCGCCATGTTGGTGACCGGGTCGGGGATCACCCGGCCCAGCCGGGGCCGGTGGAGCTCGGGGATGTCCTCGGGTGTGATCGGCATCTCGACCCGGCCCCGGACCCGGGCGCCCCACAGCCGCAGGACGTCGTCGGCCAGGGTCCGCATGTCCCGCGCGTTGCCGAAGGTCTCGTCCCTGGTCCGGTACATCTCGGCGACGACCTCCCCCAACTGCTCCTCGGTGGCCGCCTCCAGGGTCTCGCCCCGCTGGGTGAGCCGTCCCAGCAGGATCGCGAGGAGGGTCTCGGCCGGAAAGTCGGGGAAGTCCAGAACGGTCGGGAACCGGCTGCTCAGGCCGACGTCGGAAGCCAGGAACTCCCGCATCTTGCCCGGATATCCGGCCGCCACGACGACCAGTCGGCCGCGGTCGTTCTCCATACGGCTGAGCAGCGCCTGGATCGCCTGGCCCCCGAAGCCGTCGCGCTGGTCGCTGAGCGCGTACGCCTCGTCGACGAAGAGCACCCCGTCCAGGGCCCGGTCCACCGCGTCGTCCGTCCGCTCGGCCGTCTGGCCCACGAATCCCGCGATGAGGTCCCGCACCTTCACCTCGACGACGTGCCCCCGGCGCAGCAGGCCCAGGTCGCGGTAGATCTCCCCGACGAGCCGGGCCACGGTGGTCTTCCCGGTGCCCGGGTTGCCGGTGAACACCAGGTGGAGGGCGGGGGGATCGTACGTCGCCGCGTGGCCGGCCGCCTCCAGCGCCCTGGCGTTCTCCACCACGCCCGTCAGCTCCTCGAAGTGCCGTTTGACCTCCTCCAGCCCCGGCATGGCCGCCAGTCGCTCCATGGCCGTGCGGGGGTCGGTGTCGGCTCCTTCGACCCAGCCCCGGACCGATTTTCCGTTCAACGTGCCGTCTCCCTTGGCAAGTTGTTGCAGCCGGGCCCGCCAGGTCCGGGTCTTGACGGGCTGGCCCGCCATCGCCCGCACGATCGGCGCCAGCTCCCGCCAGTCCGCGATCCGCAGCCCCGAGCGCAGGCGCGTCGCGTGGATCAGCCGCTCCACCTCGGGCGCCTGCGGATAGCCGATCTCCCCCGTGCCCGGACGCCCCGGGGTCTCCTGCTGCTGGCGTACGAAGGTCTCCAGCAGCGGGAACCCGCCCCCCTGCGCGACGAACTCGGCCACGCGCTGCAGGTTCGCCCGGCGGAAGACCAGCACCCACAGGTTGCGGCCGTCGCACTGCTGGGCCCAGTCGGCCATGGCGTGGGCCAGCTGCCGTCCGGCGCGGTTGTAGTGCAGGAGCTCCTCGGCGTACGGGAACACCACGGCCGTCCGGTGCTCGCGCCGGCGGAGGTATCCGGTCAGCGTCATCACCCCGAACGGATCGGAGATGCCGGTCGTCGACGGCGCGGACACGCTGCCGACCGGGCCGCTGCCCCCGGCGCCGGACCCGCCCGCCGCCCCGCCCGTACCTGCACCGGACTCCCCGGCGGCGGCGCGGCCGCCGAAGCCGGGTACGAGCATGGAGCCGAGCGGGCCCCTGAGCCGGTCGTGGTGCATCCTGTCCGGTCCCCGGCGCGGGGCCGCCGGAGCGGCGGCCCTGGACAGGTCCCTGGAGGCGTTGTCCCGGAAGTAGACGGGGTCCGCCAACGAGCTGAAGACGATGCGCTCGTAGCCCTCCGCCCGCAGGGCCCGCCACAGGGTCTCCTCCAGGGAGCACACCTGGTGCCCGTGGTCGACGAAGACGTCGTCCGCGCCCGGTCCGTAGAGGACGGCGAAGGGTTCACCGCTGTGCAGGGCCGCGACGGGGAACCGCTCCACCGCCGGCCCGGGGCCGGGGCCGGGATCAGCCCCGGCCCCGGACTCGAACGGCGGCTCGCCTTTCGCCATGCTCGTCATGCGGTGCCCGGCCGGGACTCCGGCGACGCTTCCCCGGCCCGGGGCTGTCCCACCCGGCGGCGCAGGTCCTCGTCGGGGGCTCCCTTCTCGCAGCCCGGCTCCGACACCTGGAGGCCCTGCGTCGCCAGCCCCTCCCCGATCGCCCGGGCCCGGGCCGCGAGATCGGCCTCGGAGGTGACGTCGTGGTCGTAGGAGTGGACCCGGATCACGCACTCCCCCGAGTCCCGCTGGGCCTGCGAGATGTCCAGGACGATCTCGTTGCCGTTGTCGTGGCGGAGTTTGGCGTAGTAGGCGCCCCGGCGATCGGCGTCCTGGTACTCGCCGTCGACGAGGTCGTAGAACGCGTAGTCGCCGAGGGTGTGGGCCACGGCGTCGGCGAGGTTCACGCGGATCTGCGAGGCCAGCTGGCGCATGCCGGCCCGCTCCACGACGTCTTCCAGCGCGCTTTCGAGCCCGGTGGCCTGCTCCCGCAGGCCGCGCAGCTCATCGGCGTCGGACCGGTCGTCGCGTGCGCGCGACAGCGCCTGGGCCGTGGCCCCGCGCAGTTCGTCGAGCTCCCCGTCGGCCCAGTAGACGACGTCGAGCTTGTAGCCCGGCAGGGCCGCGCCGTCCGGCCCGATGACGGGGCGCTCCTTGTTGCCCTCGATCAGCTTCTCGATGCGCACCAGCGCCTCGACGGCCGCGGTCTGGGCCGAGCAGCGCTCCAGCTCCCGCTGTTCGATGTCCACCCGCAGTTCGCTCAGCGAGTGGTAGGCCTCCTGCGCCACGGCGAGCCCGGCGTCGAACCTGCCCGTTGCCGCGTTGTTCTCGGCGGTGGACAGCCGGCTCGTCAGCCGCTCCAGTTCCCCGGGGGCGTAGCGCTCGTGCGGCAGCGTTTCCGCGATCAGCGCGGCCATGGTCCGGCCGTCGGCGAGCCAGGAGCGCAGGGTCTGCTCGGCCTGCGCCTTGTCCTTCTCCTGCGCATCGATCCGCTCGGAGAGCCGGGCCATCTCGGCGCGGCGCTCGGTGCGCTCGGCGGAGATCTCCCTGCGTACGGCCGCCTGGTGTTCGGCCAGCTGCTGCCGGGTCTCCGCCCGGATCCGGCCCGCGGTCTCGTCCAGGGCCCCGCGCAGTTCGCGGGCCTGCTCCTGGAGCCTTCGCGAGGTGTCGGCCTCCAGCTTCCGGGTCTGGGCGCTGAGGTTCTTGATCATCTGGTCCTGCTGGCGCCGGCGTTCCTCGACCGCCGCGAAGGTACGGTCGATGTCCGCGCGGGTCTGCGCGCGCACGTCGTCGATGAGCCCGGGCAGGGTGCTCAGTACCTCCTTCAGCTTCTGTGCCTTGCGCTGCATGCGGTACCACTCGGACTCGTCGACCTGGATGCGCTTCCTACCGCTCATGGGGCGGCTCCTTTGCGAGGGTCGTGCCGGTGCGGACGGTGTCGACCGCGGTGTCGAAGGCGGCGAGCAGCCCCGGCGGAGGTACGCCGATGAGCATGGCCTCCGGACCGCTGACGGCGATTTCGGCTGTGCGGGGGCGGTGGGCGAAGTCGTATCCGCAGTCCGTGAGCCGCCGGGTGAGGTGGTGGACGCGCTGGTTGGAGCTGCCGCGCAGGCCGCGGCCGTCGTCGAGCGCCGCCACGTAACGGCCGTCGATCAACACGTCCACGGCGGCGAGCAGTTCGGCGACCCCGGGGTGGGGCGGCCTGCGGCGCAGCTGTTCCAGGCGGTAGCCGGTGAAGCAGATCACGGAGACGTCGCGCTCCAGCCGGGCCAAGCGCGCCACCTCGGCGAGCCCGGCGGCCTGCCGCATCGGTTCGCCCCCGGAGAAGGTCAGTCCGCCCACCCGGGGGTCGCCGAGCAGCTCCGCGGCCAGTTCCGCCGGTTCGGCCGGCCGGGCCGGGCGGTCCGGTATCCAGTCGGGCGACATGCAGCCGGCGCAGTCGAAGGGGCATCCCTGCACCCACAGCACCGACCGCACGCCCGGTCCCAGGGCCTCCGTACCGACCCTGGTCGCGGCGACGTTGAGCGTGCCGGGGGCCGTGCTCATCGCGGCCGGCCCGCGTCGGACGTGCGGTCGGCGCGCTGCCCGGGCAGGTAGGTGAACGACACCCCGTTGACGACGACATTGCCTCCCGGGGCGCAGGTCGCGTCGGTCTCCCGGCTCGTGGATCCGTCGGGCGTGTAGCGGATCAGCAGGTCGACCTGCGAGCCGGTGTCGGCCTTCCGGCGCCGGCCCCGGGCCGTGCCCCGACCGCCGACCGTGTGCGGGCGCAGCGTCACCCCGCGACCGGTCAGGGTGATGCGGTCGGTGAACCCCTCGCCGAACACGTTGGTCACCAGCAGCTCGCCCCGCAGCGGCGGCCGTTGGGTGTGCCGCCACCACAGCCAGCCGGCGAGCAGGACCAGCAGGGCCCCGCCCAGGAGCGACGGCAGGAAGGCGGCGGAGCCGACCGTGGCCCGTAGCGGCACCGCTGCCGCGGTGACGCGCACCTCCTGGGGGGTGTTCAGCCGTACGTCCGGGGCGAACGCCTGCTCCCACGGAGTGCTCACGCGGCCGGACACCTTCAGCGTGGCGTCGTCCTCCTTGGCCCGGCGGAACGGCAGCGGGCCCCCCGACAGGCTTCCGCGCAGGTCGACTTCGAAGGTCCGGGACTGGCCCGGGTCCAGCGTCAGGTCCGCGGGCAACGCGCTGAGCTCGACCGACGGGTCGGCGAGCGAGGCGCTCAGGCCGGTGATGACCAGCGGCGTACGGCGGGTGGTCGAGCGCAGGGTGAGCTGCCCGGTGGCGGAGCCGTCCGTGACGTCGCTCCGCCCGGAGTGCGACCACTCCGCGGTGACCCCCTTGCCGACGTCCTCGGCGAGCAGCCGCTGGGCCTTGCGGACCTGGGTACGCTCCCCCGCGCGGGCCAGGTACGAGCCGAGGTCCTGGATGCTGTCGGGCTTCAGCGGCGTCGTGTTCGGCACGACGTCGCCCAGCCGGTCGGCGCCCGTCGCGCCGGTGCCCAGCGGAAGCGCGTACCCGGCCAGTTCGATCCGCCCGGCGAGGGCCTGCGCCCGCTCGCGCAGCGCGGTCCAGGGGGCTCCGGTCGCCTCGGGATAGCGGGAGCCGGCGGCCGGACGGTGCTCGCCGTCCGTGATCAGCACCACGGACGCGACCTCGGAGGCCTGGTCGCGGCCGAGTTCGGTCAGCGCGGCGTCGAGTGCGGAGCCGATGTCCGTGTCGCCGTCGGGCTCGGGGGCGCCGGGCAGCTCGGACACGATCGCCGCGGTGTCACCGGCCGAGCCGATGTAGCGGGGCACCGGCCGGGAGTCGAAGGTGAAGAGCGCGACGTGGTCCTTGGGCGACATGCCGCTCAGGAAGTTGCCCAGGGTCGAGCGGACGGTGTCGTAGCGGCCGTCCTGGTTCATCGACCCCGAGGTGTCGACGAGGATGACGTAGTCGGCGGGCTGGTCGTCGAGCCCGAGGGCCTTGTAGACCTCCGCGCGGGAGGGTGCCGGATCGGCGGGGGCCGCCTGTGCGGCCACCGGTGAGGCGGCCAGGAGCGCGGCGGCCGCCACGGCGGCCAGTCTCCGCGCGGCCCGCACGGATCGAGGCGCCCGTGCCGGGGCGTGGTGCTTCACGGACGTACTCCCTTGAGGTCGGTCGGCAGGGTGCCGAGCGGGAATTCAGCGGGCGCGGCGGAGCCGAGCGGGTGCAGCACGAGATGGGCCGTGCCGTCGACGGCGATCCGTACTCCGATGTGGAAGCGGTCGCCCTCGGCACCGCCGGGGACGGTCAGGGTGCCGACGGCGGCGGTGTGCCCGCCCTCCGCGTCGCGCACCCGTACCCGCACCGGCCGTGCGGGACCCGCGGGGGCGGGTCCGGCCGCCACGCGGACGCGGTGGCCGCCGGTTTCCGCGAAGACGGTGGCGCCGCCGGGCTCCAGGGCGCCGGCCTCGCTGACCACCAGCTCCTCCGTCCGGGGCGTACCGGCGAAGACGCGGTGGGTGGCCACGCAGACGGCGTACGGGTAGCGGTCGCCCGGTTCGACGCGGCCGGCGGCGACCAGCGCGGCGCCGGACACGGCCGCGAGGGCGGGATCTGTGCCGCCGGGCAGCGCGACGAGCGGCCCCTGGCGTGCGGCGAGGTACCGGGCCAGGGGACCGAACCGGGCCGCGCCTCCCACGGCGACGGCCTGCCCGGCGGGTGCACCGCCCCGGGCCCGGTCCAGCGCGTGGTCGAGCCCGGCCGTGAGCCGCCCGAGGGCGTCGTGCACCGCGGCCGCGGTGATCGGCCGCCCGTCGACCCGGTGGACCACGGTTTCGAGGTACCGCCCCTGGTGGCTGGCCGCGCGGCGCAGTGCGACGTCGAGCCGCTCGGCGGATCCGCCCTGGGCGCGGACCTCGGCGAGGGCCCGCAGCCCCGCTTCGTCGTCGGGCAGCCCCGCGGCGGCCAGCAACTCCCGGTCGAAGGCGGCGCCGTAGCCCTCGGCGGGCGCGTGGCGTGCCGTACCGGCCACGGCCACCGACCCGCCGGCGGGCACGCACACCGAGACCTCCACGGCGCTCGCGCCGAGTTCGCACACCGCGTACCGCTCCGCCGTCGCCGCCCCCGCGTGCCGCAGCAGCGCCAGTACCGCGTGCGGGGTGCCCAGGACCCGGATCCGCGGCGCGCGGCCCGTGCCGTGCGCGGAGGCCAGCGTGTCCACCGCCCGGGCCGCCCGCTCGGCGCGGTCCTGCTCCCGTACGACCAGCACCACCCGGTCGGGGGTGCCGCTGCCCGCGCGGTACGCCTCGTACGCGGCGCGCAGGGCCGAGTCGGGCCGCGCCCCCGCCGGTACGGGCAGGCCGTCGCCCGGGACCGAGCCGGGCAGCGGGACCAGTTCCGGGACGCCGTCGGCGCCGAGCCGGGCGATGCGCGTGAAGCGGACGCCCGCGTCGATGGCGATGACGTGGTCGTGGGGGGCGTGGTCGTTCGACATCACCGCTTCCTCCGGTCGGACCAGCCGCGCCGCAGCCTTCCCTTCTGCTGTGCGGGCTGCACAGCAGGCTCGTACGACGGCCACTCCTGCCGGGGAACCGGTGTGGCGGGGCGGGCGGGCGGGGTCGGGGGTGGCGCGGCGCCCCCGGAGGCGACGCCCATCGCCAGGAGGTTCTGGCGGTGGTGCTCCATCCGCGCGTAGCTGTAGTGCTTCAGCTCCTCGCACAGGTCCCTGGCGCGCTCGATGCTCCCCAGCGCCTGGTACAGGGAGCGGCCCAGTCCGGGCGTCCGGGCGTCCAGCTCGGCCGCGAGATCGGACACGGCTCCGGGCCCCCATGTCTCCAGGCGGAGGACCAGCTCGTGCTGGAACTGCAAGGACAGGTGCAGGTCCACACGCGTCTCGGCGAGGACCGTGGCCAGTTCCGTGAGCGGCTGGGGCGAGCGGACGGCGGTGCGCAGCTCCCAGACCCGGCGCAGCCAGCTCAGCTGCTGCCTGCGGCTGAGGGTCGACACCTGGTCCTCGGACAGTACGTCGATCCACGCGCCGGCCCCGGGGCGGCACAGCCGCCGCTCCAGACCGGTGAGGACGGACTCCTCGGCACTGGGCAGCCGCTTCACCACCCGTTGCACCACGGCCCAGGAGCCCTCGTCGGGCTCTTCGCCGAGCAGGGCCCCGATCACCGGTGCCTTCAGGTCGGGGTCGGTGTCGATCCGGCGGGCCAGGGCGGACCCGTAGGCCTCCCGGTCGGCGGGATCGGTGAACCGGGCGAGCCGGGGCATCGACGGGATGGCCTGGTACCCCTGCGCGGTGGCCCGGGCCACCGCGCCCAAGAGGTCCGCGTCGGCGGCCGCCTCCGGCGCGAGAGCGGACCGCTCCGGTGCGAGCACCGCCTCCAGCGCCGTGAGCAGCTGCTGCGGGCTGCGCGAGGCCATCGTGCGCAGGCAGGGCCACATGAGGCTGACGACGGCCGGGATCTCGTTGCGCACCGCGATGTCCAGGGCGATCGACCAGGCGTCGTCACCGGCGCCGGTGAACTCGGCGACGTCCGACGGCTCCGCCTCGCTCGCGTCGAGGTAGCCGGTGAGCACTCCGGCGAACCGCAGCCATCCGGGCAGGCCGACGGCCGCGCGCCCGCGCAGCGCCGGCGGAACGAGCCGTGTGAGCGGCGGCAGTGGATCGCGCCGGCGGTCCCTCACGAGTTGGCGGAACCAGTTGCGCCCCACCTCGCGCGAGCCGATCACCACCCGGTCGACGGCTTCCGATGTGAACCGGAACTCGTTGGCGGTCATGTGGATGAGCGCGGCCACCCACTCGGGCTCCTGGGCCGGTGCCTCGACCAGGGCCGTGAACAACTCCTCGAAGGCGCCGTGGTGCTCCGCCTCCAGGCCGTTGAGCATGCTCAGGTAGCCCCTGGCCATGGTGAAGGTCTGCTTCGTCGCCGGTCGCTCCAGGACGTCCGCGGCCAGCAGGCCCGGCGTCAGGGGGCTCCACGACCGCAGCAGCGCGTCGCGCGCGCCGTGGCCGGCGAGGAAGGGCACGACCAGGGCCAGGGCGTGTTCTCCCAGGGTGTTCGCCGGGTGCAGTTCCAGCATCCGCAGCACCTCGTGGAGGTTGCCGCGCCCCTGCACGATGTCCGCGAGTACGGAGTCCACCAGGTCGACCTCCCGCAGCGCCCGTACCGCGGCGCCCGGATCCTGACCCCCGATGATCTCGGTGACGCGCAGGAGGTGCGCGACCAGGCCGTGGGTGGATCCGCGTTTGGCCCGGATCCTCAGCAGCTCGCTGAGGTAGTCGCGGGCCGCGGCGCTGTGCGGCTCCGGGGGGCTGCCGGCGCCCAGCCACGTCGCGATCTGCTGCGCCCGGGCGGTCGGGGCGAAGACCAGCAGCAGCTTGTGCTCGGACTGGCCGGTCCAGGTGGCGGCGCTCAGCCAGGCGCGGCACCCGTACGGCAGGAGCGAGCAGACGGCGTCGAGGATCCGGACCCGCTCGCCCGTGTCCGGGAGCGGGGCTCCGGGCGGCGGCACGATCGCCACCTGGCGGCCCTCCAGCAGCAGGGCCGCGACCCCGGCCGCCCAGGTGAAGCCGAACCGGTCGACGGTGTCGGCGAGTTCGGCGGCCGCGGTCGGCGACGCCTCGATGCTCAGGGCGCCACCGTCCGGGCCGGGCTGCTCGCGCGGAGCGGCCCGGTCCAGCGCGCTCCAGGTCAGGCCGGCGGTGCTCGCGGAGTTCCAGTCGAGCACGAGCATCCGCCAGGTGTAGCTGGGGGCTCCGGTGCCGTCGTAACTGCCGTCCCAGGTGGTCTCGACGAGCACGCCGGCGCTGCGGGGCTCCCCCTGGGCGCCTCCGAGGAACACCCGCCAGGGCAGGCCCTCCGCGGGCTCCAGGTCGTCGGGGGTTCCGGTGGCCGCTTCCCAGTAGTACCGCTCGGCCCGTTCGGAAGGCAGGCTGCCGGCCAGCACCTTGTAGCCCATCGTCCGGCCCGGGTGCTTGCCCACGACCGCCCAGTCGGCGGGCAGCCGGACGGCGGCGGGGAGCTCGTTCACTGACCGCCCCGCTTGAATCCGAAACGGGCCTGCTTGCTGTGGATCCTGCGCTCCAGGTCGATGACGGGTTCGAGGACGTTGATGGGTTCGGGGGAGGTGCAGATCCGGGGGCGTCCTTCGACCATCTCCACGTTGGCGTAGTTGTTGTAGTCGAAGATGTGCTGCGGATTGAGGCGGAACCCGATGGCCGAGGTCGCGTAGTAGGAGATGCGGTCGGGGTGGAAGAAGGTGCCCAGTCCGTCGCGCACCAGTCGGGCGTTGGAGCCGCGGAACTCCTCGCACATCCACTGGAAGAAGCGGGCGCTCTGGTCCTCGGGCACCCGCGGGAGCCGGGAGCCCACCGAGTCCTGGGTGACCCAGCCGGCCTTCACGGCGGGCTCGAAGATGGCGGGGTGGTCGAACTTGGCCACGCACACGGAGACGTGGTGCGGAAGCCGGTTCCCCTGGTGGCCGCCCCGGTCCCGGACGCGGGAGTTCAGCTCGTTGAGCGTCGCGAAGAAGAAGCTGAAGCTCTCCGTCTCCGCCTCGGCGTCGCCCAGCGGGTCGAAGAGGTAGATCAGGCCGTGGGCGCGGGAGAGCTGGTCCGTGATCTCCTCGTGCAGCGGGTTGTTCGCCTCGAACACCTCGCCCGCCGCGTCGTTGATGTCCAGTACGAAGCTGGTCGTGCGGGTACGGCTCCACTTGCGGCCCGACGACGGCTCCTCGCCCTGGACGGACCAGCTCATGCCGCGCAGGCCCACGCTCGCCTGCGGGAAGACCCGCCGGGTCGACAGGCGCGTCACGCTGTCGTTGAGGAAGCCGTTGGCCTCTCTCGTCATGCCGCTGATCCGCCAGCTGCCCTGCCCCTGGCGGTGGGACTGCATCGCCGCGATGGGCAGTGCGCCGAGGAAGCTGGTCTTGCCGGAGCGGGGCGCTCCCCACAGCCCTATGCGGACGCGGTCCGTTGCTTGCGCCCCCGAGGGCGGTACGGGGATCACGCCCGGCGGCCGGTTGCCGTCCATGACGGGGGCCGGCGGGATCACGTACTCGTAGGCCATGGGGTTCTCGGCCGGCCGGGCCGGCGGGATGGGTGCGGGACCGGACCGCTGCCGCATGGGGGGCTTGGGCGGTTCGGCGGGGGCGGCCGGCGTGGGGTCGGAAGCCCTCGCGTTCGGGTCGTAGTACTCCTCGGACACAGCGTCTCTCCTCGCGCCGGAGCTGTCGTTCGGTCAAAGGGGGGTGGCGAAGGCCAACGGGCAGGGCGGGCCGTCCGATTGGGGGGGCGGACCCATGGCCTTGGCCACGTGGGCGGCCGAGTCGGCGCCCGGCCGGAAGGAGCCGTCGCGGGACAGTGCGGCCCATGCCGCGTCCTCGTAGCGTCTGACGGCGGCCCGTGCGTGTTCGTCGGGCAGCGGCCCGGCGGCCGGGTCCGCCCGCGTCATCACCTGTACGTCGGCGGCCCGCAGGCGGTCGAGTTCGATCCGCCAGTCGGCGCCCAGCGGGCAGGGCGGCACCAGCGCGTGCTGCCGCGGAGGTGCGGGCGGTCTGCGCGCGACGATCAGGACGATCCTGCGTACGGCCTCGTCGCCGCGGGCCGGCGCCGCGGCGAGGGGGACCAGCGACTTGAGCGCGTCCTCCAGCGAGGACACCGTGTCCTGTCTGCGCCGCGCGGGCCGCCAGGTCTTCAGGACGGCGAGTGCCTGCTCGGCGGGGCCGGCCGGGACCGGCGGCATCAGGAGGACGCCCCGGGGGGCGTATCCGTTCTCGTGGATCGAGTGGTCGTAGTGGCCGATGATGCCGGTACGCAGGCCCTTGCCGGTTCCGTGGTTGCGGGCCAGCGCGGTGATGAGGTCGCGTACGAAGGCCAGCCGCTCCTCGGTCTCGGCGGCGGTCGCGCCGCTCAACTCGACGGTGCAGAAGACCTCCAGCAGCGGCGGCCGGACGATCCTGCGGGGCACGCCCCTGAGCAGGGCGGGCAGGTCCGGTACGGCCCGCTCCTCCTGCGTCGGGCTGCCGCCGGGGCCGACGAGGCCGACCTCACCGGGCCCCTGCAGGACGAAGGTCAGCCGGGCCGGTTCCAGTGCCCCGAGGGCGGTGCGCCGCACGCTCAGGACCGCGCCTCCGGGACCGCCGCCTCCGGGACCGCCGGCGGCGGGGGCGGCGGCCAGCACCGGCAGGAGCACGGAGGCGTTGTCGGTGGTCCCGCCGTGCACGGTGACGGTGGCGGTCGCGCTCCCCCCGTGCCGGAGCCGGGCGCCCGCGGGGAAGAGCACGTGGCTCTGTACGTCCACCGCGCCGGTCCGGCGGTCGGCCCGGGCCAGCAGCAGGGTGTGGTCCACGAGCAGCGGCGCCGTGCGCAGCAACTCCCGTACGGCCTGCGCCGTCGTGGTCCCGGCGGCGGCCCCGCTCCCCCGGCCCAGTTCGGCCCGCGGGGCGCAGGTGGCGCGGGCCGCGGCCGTGGCCCGGTCCAGCAGGGTCCACCCGCTGTGGCGCGTCAGCAGTACCACGGGCAGGCCGGGGGACGCCGGTGCGGACGCCGTCAGCCAGCGCAGCACGGCCGCGTCGAATTCCCTGCGGCTGACCGGGGACAACTCGCCGATTCCGCCCGCGAGCTGGAATCGGCGAATGTCCGGGCGCCGGTCCAGCTCGGGGACCACGGAACGCCATTCCGCGCATCCGGCATCGATTTGCCGGGGTATTCCGTTCTCGTCCGCGTGCACCTTGATCACATTCATGTGATCGGGAGTGAGTTCGACGAACCGTAATTCCTTGACGCGTCCGAAGATCAAATCATCGAGGATCTCCTCCGGCAGCGTCTGCGGTAAGTCCGCCGGACCGGCCGGGGCCCGCCGCGCGTCCTCGCCGGACCTCGGGGGCCCGCCGCGGATCACCGTCGAAATCCCGCCGCCCCCGTCCGGTCCGCCTCCACCGCCGCCGCAGAGCGCCGCACCCCGGAGGTCCCAGGCGCGTCCGGCGGCTTGCAGGGCCGCGGCGGCCCGACTCGTGTCCTGCTCGGTCAACTCCCCCAGGACCAGGTCCCCGTACATCTGCCAGCGGCAGCCGGAGCACAAGCCCTCCACCTCTTCGGGAGCTGCGCACACAGGGCATGGTTGATCAATACGGGTTCCCCGCATCCGACGACTCCCGCCCCCCCGGAGCAAATCGCCAACAACGGCCATTCGCGCGCTATTTCGAACCCTCGACGTCGCGCGACGAACATCTCTGGTCGCCCGGCTTCGGGGAATCATCGTGGCACAAGCGAGGCCGAATGTGACGCGTTTTGCGCACCCGCCCGCAACCCGATCACCCCTTCGGTTTCGGAACGTTCGCCCGGTTCGAACAGAGCCGGACGCAAGCGGTCGCCCGGGTGTTCCGGTGGTCTGTACGAGGGGGGTCGGGCGGGTCTGTGGGATCTGGGGGGTGGGTAGGGCAGGAGCGTGTGCCTAGGGTGGTTCTTGAGGCCGCATCGTGCCGCTGACCAGGTGCTTTGCGGGAGAGAAGCGCACAAGGATGGAGCGACGCGGATGCGTGAGCTGGCGGAGACGGCGCGGCAGTGGGCGGCCGAGGGGCGGGTCGGGTACCTGGCCCGGCCCGTGACCGAGCAGGGGTTCGGGCCGCGGGATCCCGCCGGGGCCATGCTCGTGGACACCCGGGGCCAGTGCGTCGGGGCCCTCTACCGCGGGGTCTTCGACGCCGAGCTCGCCGCCGAGGCCGCGGCGATGGGCCCCGGGCAGAGCGCCCGGGTGTGCGAGGTGTCGGTCGGCGCCGGCGAGGCCACCGAGGCCCGCCTGACCTGTGGCGGGCAGGCGGAGATCCTGCTCCAGTCGCTGGACTCGGTCCCCGCGCCGTGGTGGGAACTGCTCGGGCAGGGCGCCGGGGTGGCGCTGGTGACCCGGCTCGGCGCGGCCGCCGACGAGGCCGTGAGCGAGGTCGTACGGGCCGCGGACGCCCCGGGCAACGACGCCGAGCGGCGCGCCGGCGAGCTGCTGGCCACGCGCCGGCCCGGGCGGGACGCGCTGTACGAGGGGTCCGGGCTGGTGCTCGTGGAGGCGTACCCGTCCGCGCCCCACCTGGTCATCGGCGGTGGCGGCGAGCTCGCCGGGATCATCGCCCGGCAGGCCGCCCTCCTGGAGTGGGGCGCGGAGATCGTGGAGTCGGCCGCGGACGCCGGGAAGCTGCTCACCGACCACCGGGACGCGGCCTGCCTGGTGCTCCTCAGCCACGAGCCGGACTTCGACGTGCCCACGCTGAGGACGGCGCTCGCGCTCGGGATCCCGTACATCGGGGCCCTCGGCTCGCGCCGGACGACGGCCAGGCGCCGCGAGGGGCTGCTCGCCGCCGGGGTGGGCGAGGAGGCGCTGCGGGCCGTGCACGGGCCCATCGGGCTCGATCTCGGCGCGAAGACCCCGGCCGAGACGGCCCTGGCCATCTGCGCGGAGATCCTCGGGGTGCTCGGCGGGCGGGACGCCGGCGGGTTGCGGGACTCCGACGGGCCTCTTCGCGGGTAGAGCGCCCGGTCCGAGGCCGGGCCCCGGCCTCGGATAGCGCATATCGCGCCGAAGTGCGGGAAAATAGTACGTATGGACACGATCCTGACCGATATCGCGTGGTTCCTGGTCGTCGGGCTTGTTGTGGTCGGCTTCCTGCTCGGCGGCTTCTGGCTGGGCAAGCGGGTCCGGGCGCAGGAACCCGCACCTCCCACTGCCGAGAGCCAGCCCCACCTGCCCGACGGCGGTGCGGTCTACGAGGTTCGCGAGGAGCGGGAAGCCGTGGAGATCCCCAAGAGCGGCCTGCGCCCGCACGAGATGCAGGGCTACGGCAACTTCGGCTCCACCACCGCCAGCCATCAGGAGGACGTCCGGGCCGAGCGCGAGTCCGGGTACGAGCATCCGAACCCCCCGAAGCGGCCGCCGCTGGGCGGGCCGCCGACCGTGGGCGGCGTGAAGCCCGCCTGAACCGATCCGCCTGAACCGATCCGCCTGGACCGATCCGCCTGAACCCTGACCCGCGCCACCCCGTGGCGCGGGTCAGAGTTCCGTCCGCAGCCGCAGCACCTCGGGCGGCGGGTGGCGTGCCGACGCGTGCCGGACCTCCGCCGTCAGCGGCGGGTCGAGCGGGTGGAAGGGCACCTCGCCGAAGCCTATGGCGGTGACGGTCCCGACCGGAGCGGCCGCCTGCGCGCGGGCGGCGACGGCCGCCGCGACCTCCGTGCGCAGCGCCGCCGTCAGGGGGCTGGACACCAGCGGCGTCTCGTCACCGACGGGCAGGACGAGCACCAGGGCCAGCGGGCGCCGCGGGGTGCCGGTGTAGCCGACCACCGCCGCGTCGCGGACGTCGGTGTGGCGGAGCTTCTGCCAGGCCCGGCGCCCGGCCGGGTAGGCCTGGTCCAGCCGCTTGACGACCAGCCCCTCGATACCGCTGGCGGGCAGGGTCTCGTACCAGGTGGCGGCGAGCTCCGGGTCGGTGGTCATCGGCACCGGCTGCAGCGGCGGCCCGAGCGGGAGCAGCAGGTCGACCAGGAGCGCGCGCCGCCGTTCGTACGAGCGCGCGCGCAGGTCGAGCCCGGCCAGCTCCAGTACGTCGAAGGCGGCGTACGAGGCCGGCAGGGTCTGCGCGAGCACGGCGGCCCGCGCGGCCGTCGCGGCGGCGGCCCGGCGCTGCACCAGGGCGAAGTCCGTGCGGCCGGCGTGCCAGACGACCACTTCGCCGTCGAGCACGGTACCGGCGGGCAGCTGCCGGGCGGCCGCGGCGAGGTCGGGGAAGGCGCCGGTGACGATGCGCCCGGAGCGGGCCTGGAGCACCACGCCCTCGGCGGTGCGCAGCACCACCAGCCGGTGGCCGTCGAACTTCGGCTCGTACGCGAGGCCCGGCGCCCGCGGCAGGCTGCGTACGGCGGCGGCGAGCGCGACGGTGATCATGGCGTACGGGCCGGCCGGGTCCGCGGGAGCCGCCCGCCCCGGCCGGGGTCGATCAGCGGAGCGAAGAGGTCGCCGTCGCGCTCCAGCCGGGGCGGGACGGCGTCGGCGAGGAAGACCAGGTCGGCGGGGTCCCGGCAGGCCTCGACCTCCGCCCAGGAGACGGGCGCGGAGACGCTCGGCAGCTCCCGGGCGCGCAGCGTGTAGGGGGCGGCGGTGGTCTTGGCCGCGGCGTTCTGGCTGTGGTCCACGAAGACCTTGCCGGGGCGCAGGGCCTTGGCCATGCGGTGCACGACCAGGCCGGGCAGCTCGCGCTCGGCCTCCTGGGCGAGGGCCTTCGCGAACGCGGACACGCGGTCGGACGGGGTCGGCTCCAGAGGCACGGCCAGGTGCATGCCCTTCGACCCGGAGGTCTTGGCGTAGGCGTGCAGCCCGTCGGCCGCGAGCCGGTCGCGCAGCCAGAGCGCGGCCGCGCAGCACTCGACGGCGGTGGCGGGCGGTCCGGGGTCGAGGTCGAGGACCATCCGGTCGGCAACGGCCGGGGTGTCGGCCGGCCACTGGGGGGTGTGGAATTCGACGACCAGGTTCGCGGCCCACATGAGGGTGGCCAGGTCGGCGACGACCACCTGCTGGGCGGAGAGGTCCTCGGAGCGGGGAACCGGTGTGGTCTTCACCCATGCGGGGGTTCCGGGCGGCGGATTCTTCGTGAAGAAGAGCTGGCCGTCCGGGCCGTCGGGATACCGCAGGAAGGACACCGGCCGGTTGTGGATGTGGGCCAGCAGCGAAGGCGCGACGGTGGCGTAGTAGTGCAGCACCTCGCCCTTGGTGAAGCCGGTCCGGGGGTACAGGACCTTGTCGAGATTGCTGAGCGCGATGCGACGCCCCTCCACCATTGTGATCGGCGTCATACGATGAGATTGCCATGAAACAGGAGGAACCGTGCGATCCATCTGGAACGGGGCGATCTCCTTCGGCTTGGTCAGCATCCCGATCAAGCTCGTGAACGCCACTGAGAGCCACTCGATCTCCTTCCGCCAGATCCACCTGAGCGACGG
Organism: Streptomyces sp. NPDC037242; assembly: GCF_055604165.1. Classification (NCBI taxonomy): domain Bacteria; kingdom Bacillati; phylum Actinomycetota; class Actinomycetes; order Kitasatosporales; family Streptomycetaceae; genus Streptomyces; species Streptomyces sp. NPDC037242. The sequence continues at coordinate 412,913 of NZ_JBVJUY010000002.1, read as the reverse complement.
CGGACGGGTCCGCTACCGCAAGGTGTGCGAGCTGGACGGCGAGGAGGTGTCGACCTCCGAGATCGGCAAGGGGTACGAGGAGGCGGACGGGTCCATCATCCCGATCACGGACGAGGACCTGGCGCAGCTGCCGATCGCGACCGCCAAGACGATCGAGATCGTGTCGTTCGTGCCGGCCGACGAGATCGACCCGTTGCAGATGGACGCGGCGTACTACCTCGCGGCGAACGGGGCCACGGCGGCCAAGCCCTACACGCTGCTGCGCGAGGCGCTGAAGCGGAGCCGGAAGGTCGCCATCGCCAAGTACGCGCTGCGGGGGCGGGAGCGGCTGGGCATGCTGCGGGTCGTCGACGACGTGATCGCCATGCACGGGCTGTTGTGGCCGGACGAGATCCGGGCGCCGGAAGGGGTGGCTCCGGAGGTGACGGTGTCGGTGCGGGAGGCCGAACTGGACCTGGCGGACGCACTGATGGCCACTTTGGGGGAGGTGGAGATGGAGTCGCTGCACGACGACTACCGGGAAGCCGTGGAGGCGATGATCGCCGCGAAGGCGGGGGGCGCGTTCGAGCCTTCGGAGGCGGTGGTGGAGCCGGCCGGCGGGCAGGTGATCGACCTGATGGCGGCGCTGGAGAAGAGCGTACGGGAGGCCAAGGCCTCGCGCGGCGAGGGCGGTCCGCAGGCGGAGACGGAAACGGAGCCGCGGGCCGGGGCGGAGGTCACGCCGATCCGGCGGAAGGCCGCGGCGGCCGCGCCGAAGGCGGTGGGCGGAAAGAAGTCGACCGCGACGGCGGCCGGAGCCCGGGCCGGATCCGGGAAGAAGGCGGCCCCGGCCGCCAAGTCCACCACGGCCAAATCCACTACGGCCAAGTCGGCCACCGCCAAGTCCGCTGCCGCCAAGTCGGCTTCGGCGAAGAAGTCGGCCACGGCCGCGGCGAAGAAGACCACCGCGGCCGCGAAGAAGACCGCCGCGCCCCGCAAACGCTCCTCGGCCTGAGGCGCTGGCCCGCTGGCCCGCTAGCGCGCTGGCCCGCTGGCCGGCCGCCAGGTGCGGTGGTCGCGGGCCAGCGCGTAGAGGGCCTCGACGTCCGGGGGTTTGAGCGTGGTGGCGGCCGTCGTGAAGTACGGGGCCGCCGTGGGGGGCTGCACGACGCGGACGTCGCGGACGCTCGGGGCCACCTCGACGCGGGAGGCGTCGACCAGGGCCAGCACCGGGGCGACCGGGGCCGTCAGCACGCGGGCGGCGTAACGCGCCGCGAGCCGGGCCCGGCGCGGGTCGGAGCGCGGTTCGGCGCGGCCCACCGTGAGGAGGAGGTCGCCGACCTGGGCGCGCTGGCGGCGGCCCGGAACGCTGAGGACGCAGAACACCCCGGGCGGGCCCAGGACCAGGTGGTCGATGGTGCCGACGCCCGGGACGGCGAGCGCGTGCAGGGTTCTGAAGCCCTGCGACTCCGGCAGCGCGTCGAGGACCTCGCCCATCCGCTGCTGGGCCGTGAGGTCCTGGCGCAGCCGGTGCCGGGCGCGGGCGCCCGCCGAACCGTGTTCCAGCTCGCCCAGCAGGCCCTCCCCCGGGCGGTTCGGGGCCAGGTCCGCGTCCGGCGGCAGGGCGAGACGGCGCAGGTCCGCGGCCGTGGGGACGGGGGGCGGGCCGATGGAGACCGTCCCGCTCAAGTAGGGCCGTAACACCCGCAGGACCTCCTCCCGGCGGTCGTCCGCCAGGACGCTGATCCGGTTGGTCTGCCGGTCGTACCAGGCCACCGCCTGCCCGTCGGGCAGATTGACATACAGCCGGCCGCGGCCCGGCCGGCCGCTCGGCAGTACCTTGAGTCCCCGCATCGCCCTCACCCCCGCCGTCCATGGGAGCAGCCCGGACGCCGCGCGGCAATCCCCCGGTTGTGTAACGACTCCGACGGAACCCTGCTGCCTCGCTGTTACAAAACCAGCGCCCCACTGCAACGGCCGGTGCCTAGGTTGGTGCCACCTGGACACCCCAGGACCTGACCAGCATCGAAGGACTCCCCGTGAGCACCGTCAGCCGCCGCACCCTCGTTCGCGCCGCCGCCGTGACCGCATGCGCCGCCGGCCTGCTCGCGCTCCCGGCCGACGCCGCGCTCGCCGAGGGGGTGCCGGCCGCCTCGGCCACGCAGCGGACCCTGGTCAAGACCCTCGCCCTCGCCGACGGCGTCTCCAAGGCCAACGTCTACCGCACGGCCAAGGACGCCTACCAGGCCGAGGTCCTGACCGCGGACGGCGCCACGGCCGCCACGCTGACCAGCCGGGACGGCGCGACCGGCTTCGGCGAGGCCGGGGATCTCCACCTCGCGCTGCGGCCCGACGGACAGCTCAGCTCCTGGGCGGGCGGCACCGTGCCCGCCGGCAGCCACGTCGTCACGCACAAGACCGGCACCCGCGACGGCCGGGTCGTGCCCGCCTCCGCCTCCGGATCCTCCGCCTCCGGGTCATCCGTCTCCGCCGCCCCCGGGCCCGTCGAGGCCCTGCGCCTGAACACCCTGGCCGACGGTCCGGGCGAAGGCGTCATGCTGCTCGCCGCGGGCGGCGGGATCACCGCCGTCGGAGCCGCCGGACTCGGCTTCGCGATGCTGCGCCGCGGCCGTACGGACGCCTGAGGCGCCGCCGGGCCCGCCACCGCGGTCACCGGGCGGGCCTCGTGGGCGAAGACCGTGCATCTCTGCTTACTGTTGACGCGACGCAGAGTCGTGCCGCGGAGAGGAGGACGTACGGGTGGTGAGCATCCCCTCGCGCGCCCGCGCGTCCCTGGCGGCCCTGCCACTGCTCCTCCTGCTCCTGCCGGTGACGGGCTGCGGCGACACCGGGGGCCTGGCCAACGCCGGCCCCACCCCGACCGCGAGCGGGCCCGTACACCTGTGGCCCGGGCGCAAGGGTGCGTCCGTGGCGCCCGCCGATCCCGGGGGCGCGCCCCCGGAGTACGTGCCCGGCATCGCGCCCGTGCGGGACCAGAACGTGCACTCCATCGACCCCGTCGCCCTCGTGCAGGCCGAGCTGCGGGCGCACCCCGACGCCCGGAGCGGCCCCGACGGGCTGTTCAAGGAGACCGCCGACGCGATCGAGGAGTGCGGGGAGGACGGGTCCGCGCCGCAGGACTGCCCGGTGCTGACCCCCTACTACCGGGACCTCACCGGGAACGGCAAGGACGAGCTGATCGTCGGCATCCGGCTGCCCGAGGACCAGATGTCCGTACGGGTGTACACCGCCGATGCCGACGGGCGGCTCAACCGGATCATGGCGACCACCCAGACCCTGATCAGCGTGGAGCTGGCCGGCCGGGACGTGATCCTGCACATGCCGAGCGGCCTCGGCGGGTACGAGCTGATCAACGCCTGGTCCTGGGACGAGAAGCAGCGCAGCATGCTGCCGACGCGCGAGCAGATCGTACGGGTCCCCGCCCCGAGTTCGCCGTGAGGTTCCGGCTGCCTGCCTGGACGGCCACGCTGACCTGGAAGTCGGCGTGCTTCATCGTGGTGATGTGCTGCTCGCTGGCGGCGGTACTGGGTGCGCTGGTGCATGTCGAGGTGACCCGCCAGACGGTCGCGACGGCGCGGGACAAGGCGCTGGGCAAGCTCCAGGACGCCTCGCGCGCGTACGAGGCGGGCGAGGCGCTGCCGCCGGAGTCCGGCCTGGACCCGGCCGGGCTGCCGGAGTCGTTGCGGGCCCTGGCGCTGTCCGGGCGCCGCGGGACGATCGTGGCCGACCGCGAGGGCCGGCCGACGATGTGGGCGGCGGCTCCGGCCGACGGGAGGGCGCTGGCCACCGCGATCGACTACGGCCAGAGCGCGCGGACGATCAGCGGGCTGGACAACGCGATCATCGGGTCCTCGGTCCTGGCGATCGGCGGGACCCTGCTGGTCGGCGCCTTCGCCGTGACGCGGGTGACGCGCCGGCTGCACCAGACGGCGACCGTCGCCCGGCGGATCACGCAGGGGGACCTGGACGCCCGCGTCGGGGATCCCCGCACGAAGGACCCCTCGCGGCACCAGGACGAGGTGGCGACGGTCGCGGGCGCGCTGGACACGATGGCGGGGAGCCTGCAGGCGAAGCTGCTCAGCGAGCAGCGGTTCACGGCGGACGTGGCGCATGAGCTGCGCACGCCGCTGACCGGTTTGCAGGCCGCCTCGGAACTGCTGCCGGAGAGCCGGGCCACGCAGCTGGTGCAGGAGCGGGTACGGACGATGCGCGGGCTGACCGAGGACCTGCTGGAGATCTCGCGGCTGGACTCGGGCAGCGAGGTGGTGGAGACGGACCTGCACCAGCTGGGGCGGCTCGCGCGGCGGGTGGTGCGGGCGTCGGGGACGCAGACGGAGGTCGTGGTCGTCCGCGACGCGCACGTCGAGACGGACCGGCGGCGGCTGGAGCGGGTGCTGGGGAACCTGGTGGCCAACGCGCACAAGCACGGCCGGGCGCCGGTGGTGGTGACGGTGGACGGGCCGGTGGTGACCGTACGGGACCACGGCGACGGGTTCCCGGAGTACCTGGTGGCGCACGGCCCGCAGCGCTTCCGCAGCGGGGGCCGGGGGCACGGGCTCGGCCTGACGATCGCGGTGGGCCAGGCCGAGGTCATCGGGGCGCGGCTGGAGTTCCGCACCGCCGCCCCCGGCGGCGCCCTGGCCGTCCTGACCCTCCCCGCACCCCCGTAGCCGGCGAGGCTGGATTTTGGCTGATGCCGCCTGCGCCATTCAGCCGGTCCGGTGTTTGAGGACCGGGTCGGGGCAGAGCCCGGGGAACGGTGGAACCGGGGGTCCCCTCGGACGGAGTCTGGGGGAGGGTAGGGGACCGCTCCGCGCAGCGGCAGCCCGCGCCCCCGGCCCCGCCCCGCACCCCGACGGACGGAGTCCGGCGCAGCGGGCCGAAGCCCGCGAAGCGGTGCGAGGGACGCGTCAGGAAGGCTTCGTCCAAGGCCACCGCGGCCTCGGCCTCACCCCGGACCGGGAGTACGCGTACTTCCAGCCCTTCTGGAGACCGAGCCGCTTCGAATACCCCGCCGGGACCCGCTCGTAGAGCAGTACCGTCGGCGGCCCCCCGTCCGCCGCCGGGACCGGGATCTCGTACCACTTCGGGGGATGACCGGTCGGACCGAGGAGGATCGGCAGGACCCGGCCGTCCATCGGGCCGCCCTCGAAGGGGGTGGGTTCGCTTTTCACCCCACCAGTGTCACAGCAGGTGCGCCGCCTCGGAGACCACCGGGATCACGCGCCGGGCGAGCACGCCGACCGGCCCGTCCGCGGATTCCATCGCGAGCGCGGCCCGCGCGGCGGCCGCCGTTTCGGGGTCCGTGGCCGCGGTGGCCGTCAGCAGGGCGATGAACTGGTCCAGCAGCCAGTCGCGGAGCGACGAGACCTGCGGCTGTTTGCCCTCGTCGATCCAGACGAGCGAGGCCGCCTCGACCGCCGTGATCCAGGTGCGCACCATCATCCGCAGCCGCGGCCCCGGCGCGGGCACGGACAGGTGGAGGAGGATCTGCTCGGCCGCCGCGCGGCGGATGCCGTCGACCGTGGCCGTCGTACGGGAGGTCTCGACGACGCTGCCGCCCTGGAGCAGCGCGGCGAATCCCGCGTCGTGCTCGTCGACGAAGGCGAGGTAGCGGTCCAGGGCGCGGGACAGCCGCTGGGTCAGCGGGCCCTCCTGGGGTTCCGCGAAGCAGAGTTCGAGCAGGTCGGCCGCCGAGCGCAGGGCGGCTTCGTAGAGCTGCTGCTTGCCGCCCGGGAAGTAGCGGTAGACCAGCGGGCGCGAGACCCCGGCGGCCTCGGCGACGTCGTCGAGCGAGACCTCCTCCGGCGCCCGGTGCGCGAACAGCGACAGGGCCGCGTCGAGGAGCTGGGCCCGCCGCTCCTCGACGCTCAGCCTGCGGTACGCGGGTACGGTCATGTCCGCAGGGTAGCCCCAAGGCCATCGCCTCAGGCCAGGAGTCCCGAGCTCTTCCACAGCTTGCGGCCGACCCCGCGCAGGACGCCTATGTCGTCGAGGAAGTCCGTGAGCCGCTTCGCGCCGGTCTGCATCACTTCCCGGCGGTGGCCGCTCGCCTTGACCTGGGCGAGCGCCTCGCGCCGGTCGAGGCCGACGTTGTCGTAGACGGCCGGGTTGACGAAGGCGAGGGAGAAGACGCGGGCGGCCTCGCCGCAGCTGATGCGCGTGAGCTCCTGCTCCCAGCGCGGGGCGGTGAGCATCTGGCGGCGCAGTTCCTCGCGGGCGTAGCGGACGTGCCGGGCCTCCTCGATGACGTGGATGCGGGTCACGCCGCGTACGAGGGGCTGGATGCGCTCGTCCGGGAAGGTGAGGCGCTGCATCCAGTCGAGGATCTCCTCGCCGAGCAGGGTGCAGGCGAAGGAGCCCGGGGTGGTGGAGATGGTCTTCAGCACCCGGGCGAGGTTGTGGTTGGTGCGCGAGACCGGGTAGGCGGGGGCGCCGCCCTTCTGGATCATGCGGGCGAACATCATCGAGTGGCGGCACTCGTCGGCGATCTCGGTGAGTGCGTAGCGGACGTGATTGCTGGTCAGGGACTTGTCGTAGATGTGCCGGACCAGCAGCTGCATGAGGATGATCTCGAACCAGATGCCGAGCGAGCCGAGCGCCGCCGCCTCGTGGCGGGAGAGGTCGATGCGCTGCTCCTCGCCCATCTTCTTCCAGAGCGGGGTGCCGTAGAGGGAGAGCAGCTCGGGCGGCCAGTAGTACTTGCCCTCGATCGTGGGGGCGTCCCAGTCGAGTTCCTTGTCGGGGTCGAAGGAGTGCTTGGCCGAGGATTCGAGCAGTCGTTCTGCGATCTGTTCGCGGTCCTTGAGGAGGCCGAGCGCGTCCTGCAGGACCCGGCGATCCGTGCCGGTGCTGCGGTCGGTCGTGGTCGTCATGGCGGGGCACCTCGCCCATTCGTCTGGGGGATTCGGCCGGGGTTACCAGCGGTCACCTGTTATGAGACTGCTTGTCAGCAAGACCGTCAATCCCCCGCGCACGACTTGTTGACCGCGCGTCTACCAACGCGTGACACTGCCAACAGTCCAGTCCTGTAGGGAAGTACGTGAGACGAGGGGGCGTCAGTGTCGACGCACGAGCTCTACACCAACGACCCGGGCGAGGGCGTCTGGCCCGTCCCCGCGTCCGGTTCTGCCCGCTTCAGCTGGGAGTACGACGGGGGCCGCGAGCGGCTGCTCGCCCTCTACCAGAAGGGCAAGGACAAGCAGTGGGACGGCGCCAAGCGCATCGCATGGGACCTGGAGGTGGACCCGTACGACCCTCTCGGCACCCCTGACGAGGCACTGACCCTCTACGGCACCCGGCACTGGGCCAAGTTCACCGAGAAGGACAAGGGCGAGCTGCGCCGGCACTACGCCGCCTGGAACTTCAGCCAGTTCCTGCACGGCGAACAGGGCGCGATGGTGTGCGCCGCGCGCATCGTCGAGTCGGTGCCCGACCTGGACGCGAAGTTCTACTCCGCCACGCAGACCATGGACGAGGCCCGGCACGCCGAGATCTTCGGGCGCTTCCTGCACGAGAAGGTCGGGATGCTCTACCCGATCAACGACAGCCTCCGGGGACTGCTCGGCGACACCCTGCGCGACTCCCGCTGGGACATGCCGTACCTGGGCATGCAGGTGCTCATCGAGGGACTGGCGCTGGCCGCCTTCGGGATGATCCGCGACACGACCGACAAACCGCTGCCGAAGCAGATCCTCGCGTACGTGATGCAGGACGAGGCCCGTCACGTGGCGTTCGGGCGGATGGCGCTGCGGGACTACTACAAGCAGTTGACGGACGCCGAGCTGCGCGAGCGCGAGGAGTTCGTGATCGAGGGCTGCTACCTGATGCGCGACCGGCTGCGCGGGGTGGAGGTGCTGGAGAACTTCGGCATACCGCGGCAGGAGGCGGAGCGGTTCAGCGAGGAGTCGGAGTTCCTGCACCTGTTCCGCAAGCTGCTGTTCAGCCGGATCGTGCCGTGCGTGAAGGACATCGGGCTGTGGGGGGAGCGGCTGCAGAAGGCGTACGTGGAGATGGGCGTCTTCGACATGGGCGACTCCAACCTCGACCTGCTCATGAGCCAGGACGAGGAGATCGCCGAGGCCCTGGACCGCGAGCGCTTCGCGACCGAGGAGGCCGAGCGGGTGGCCGAGGTCCGTGCGGCCATCGCCGAGGGCGCCGGGGCCTAAGGAGTGTCGTCAAAGTGGCGCCGGCCGCCCGGCCGGCCGGACGGGACTTTGACGACACGACCTGGGGGGTGTCTCACGGGGCCGACGGCCCGGGCCCGTACAGCGCGGCCTCCATCACCGCCCGTGCGATCGGCGCGGCCGCGCTGTTGCCGCTGATGTCCCTGCGGTCGGCCGCCGCGTCCTCGACGACCACCGCCACCGCGACGGCCGGCAGCGGTGCCCCCTCGGCCTTCGCCCAGGCGATGAACCAGGCGTACGGGGTGCCCGCGTTGCCGACCCCGTGCTGGGCGGTGCCGGTCTTGCCGCCCACCAGTGCACCGGGGATGGCCGCGTTGCGCCCCGTGCCGTTCTCCACCACCCGCACCATCAGGTCCTGGAGCCGCATCGCGGTGGCCGGGTTCATGGCCCGGCCGAGGGTGCGCTGGTCGGAGCGGCGGACCTGGTCGCCGTCGTCCTGCGTCGTACGGTCCACCAGGTGCGGCGACTTGACCTCCCCGCCGTTCGCCACGGCCGCCGCCACCATCGCCATCTGCAGCGGGGTGGCCGTGGTGTTGAACTGGCCGATCGAGGACAGGGCCAGCTGGTCCGGGCTCATGTCGGTGTCGAAGTTCGACCGCGACACCCAGGACGGCACCCGCAGCCCGCCGTCGTTGAAGCCGAACCGGCGCGCCGCCTCCACCATCCCGCGCAGGCCGACCTGTACGCCGATCTTCGCCATCACCGTGTTGCAGGACCACTGCACCGCGTCCGCCATCGAGGCGTCCTGGCAGCCGGTGCCCGCGTTCGGAAGCAGGGTGCTGGTGCCGGGCAGCGGGTAGGGATCGGGGGTCTGCGTCGGCGCGTCGACGTCGCTGACCACGCCCGCGTCCAGGGCGGCCGCCGCCGTCACGATCTTGAAGGTGGAGCCGGGCGGGTACGTCTCGCGCAGCGCCCGGTTCAGCATCGGCCTGGCCGGGTCCGCGTTCAGCCGCTCCCAGGCCGCCTTGACGCCGGAGCCGGTGCCGGACAGCAGCGCCGGGTCGTAGGAGGGGCTGCTGACCAGCGCGAGGATCCTGCCGGTCGCCGGCTCGACGGCCGCCACCGCGCCCCGCTTGCCCGCGAGCCCCGTGTACGCGGCCAGTTGCATGCCGGCCCGGACCGTGGTGACGGCGTTCCCGCCGCCGGGGCGGCCGCGCGACAGCTCGTACCAGAGCGGGAAGGCGGAGAGCCCGGGATCGGTGCCGGCGAGGATCCCGTCCTCGGCGCGCTCCAGGAAGCTGGTCCCGTAGGTCTGCGAGGAGAAGCCGGTGACCGGGGCGTAGAGCGGGCCGTTCTTGTACGTCCGCTCGTAGCGCAGCAGTTGGCGGCTGTCGCGGGAGCCGGTGACGGGCCGGCCGTCGACCAGGATGTCGCCGCGGGGCTCGGCGTAGCGCTCGACGGCGGGGCGTTTGTTGGCCGGGTTGGCGCCGTATGCGGCGGCCTCCCAGACCTGCACGCGGGCGACGTTGACCAGCAGGGCGACGAGCAGCAGGGCGCAGAAGTACGCGCACCACCGGATGTAGCGGATCATGCGGCCGCCCCCTCTGCGGGCCGGGGCCTGCGGGCGCTGTCGCTGAGCCGGATCAGCAGGGCGACGATGATCCAGTTGGTGACGACGGAGGAGCCGCCCTGGGCCAGGAAGGGCATGGCCATGCCGGTGAGCGGGATCAGCCCGGTGACGCCGCCCGCGATGACGAACACCTGGAGCGCGATGATCGAGGCGAGCCCGGTGGCCAGCAGCCGGCCGAAGGGGTCGCGGAGCGCGAGCCCGGTGCGGAAGCCCCGGGAGACGAGGAGCCCGTAGAGGAGCAGGATCGCGGTGAGGCCCACGAGGCCGAGCTCCTCGCCGGCGGTGGCGAGGATGAAGTCCGATTTGGCGGCGAAGCCGATGAGGAAGGACTGGCCGTGGCCGAGTCCGGCGCCGAGGAGTCCGCCGGCACCGAAGGCGAAGAGGGACTGGGCGAGCTGGCCGGGGCCCTGGCCGCGCTCGATGGAGGCGAAAGGATTCAGCCAGTCGTCGACGCGGCTGTGCACGTGCGGTTCGAAGGTGCCGACGGCGTACGCGCCCACGGCGGCGAGCAGCAGCCCGATCGCGATCCAGCCGATCCGCCCGGTGGCGGTGAACAGCATGATCACGAACAGTCCGAAGAAGAGCAGCGAGGTGCCGAGGTCGCGCTCCAGGACGAGGACGCCGACGCTGAGCAGCCAGATCGCGAGGATCGGGCCGAGGACGCGGCCGGGCAGCAGCTTCAGCTTCCAGAACAGCCGGCGGCCGGTGAGCGCGAGCGCGGTGCGGTTCGCGGCGAGGTAGGCGGCGAAGAACACGGCGAGCAGGATCTTGGCGAACTCTCCCGGCTGGAAGGAGAGTCCGGCGAACCGGATCCAGATGTGGGCTCCGTTGACCGCCGGGAAGAAGACGGGCACGAGCATCAGCACGAGGGCGGCCGCCACGGAGAGGTAGGCGTAGCGCTGGAGTTCGCGGTGGTCGCGCAGCGCGGCGACGACGAGGACGAACAGCGCCAGCCCGAGGGCGGACCAGCGCAGCTGGTCCCCGGCGGTGAGGTGGCCCGGGGTGGTCGCGTCGAGGCGCTGGATGAGGACGAGGCCGAGGCCGTTGAGCAGCACCGCGATCGGGAGCAGGAGCGGATCGGCGTACGGGGCGCGCAGCCGGACGGCGAGGTGCGCGCCCAGCGCCGCGGCGGCGAGTCCGCCGGCGTAGGAGGCGGCGGCGTCCGGGATGCGGCCGGTGGTGGCGAGGCCGACGTAGAGGTGGCCGAGGACGGCGATCAGGACAGCGCCGGCGAGGAGCGACAGCTCGACGCCGCGGCCCTTGGGGGCGCCGGCGTCTCGGGGTGGCGGGGCGGGGTCCGCCACCTTTGCCGTCAGAGCGGTCATACGGGAAACGTAGCAAGCAGGCGGGCCGTATGTCCGGTTATGTCATAGTGTGCCGAAGAGTCGTCAGAACCGGTCGGATGTGAAGTAGGGAATCGGGAGTCTCGCCCCATGGGACCTGTGGAGTTCATCGTCCTGGCCTTTCCGGAGGAGCAGCTGCGGGTGCCGGCGGTCGAGGCGGTGATGGGATTGCGCAAGACCGGGGTCGTACGGCTCATCGACGGGCTCGTGGCGACGAAGACCGCCTCGGGGGAGGTGCTGGCGGCGGAGTTCGACGAGTTCATCGAGCTCCAGGGCCTGCTGACGGGCCGTGACGTCGCCCGGCTGATCGGGCCCGAGGACGTACGGGAGGCAGCCGAGCTGCTGGACCGGGGGAACTGCGCGCTGCTGCTGGTGGTCGAACACGTGTGGGCCGAGGACGCGGCCGTCGCCGTACGGGCGGCGGGCGGGCGGATCGTGGGCTCGGTCCGCATCCCGGCGGAGCGGGTGGGGGTGGCCTGATGTTCATCCGGCCGGTCGGGGTCACGGTCCGGGCGGCGAACCGCCCGGGGGGCCACCCGCTGCTCCAGGGCCTGCTGTCCCGCGCGGCGGGACCCCCGCCGCGGGGCCTGCTGGGCCGGGCGGTGAGGGCCGCGCAGGACTCGGGCGCGGCGGACTGGGAGCCGGAACCGGAGCCGGACCAGGAACCGGACCAGGAACCGGACCAGGAACCGGACCGGGAACCGGAACGCGAGCAGGAGCCCGAACACGAGCCGTGGCCGCCGGGCCGCCGCTTCCCGCAGGAACCGCCGCCGGCCGCCGCCGCTCCCCCGGCGGGCCTGGTCTCGGAGCTCACCCGGCTCGCGGACCTGGCCCGCGAGGGCCTGCTCACCCCGGAGGAGTTCACCGCGGCCAAGGCCCGGCTGCTGCGCGGATGACGCGAAGCCCGGGCCCCTTCCCCGGAGGAAGGACGGCCCGGGCTCCACTACGACACCGGTGCCACGGCGCTGAAGCCGAAGGGGTTCAACGCCGTGTCATCGGTGCTCAGAACTTGTTGCGCACCACGCTCCTGAGGTTCTTGCCCAGCTTGTCCCAGTAGCCCTTGGCCTGGCTCTCGCTGCAGCTGCGGCCGCAGATGGCCGCGGCTCCGCCCAGGTAGCCCCGGACCTCCAGCTTCATGCGGCCCTTCGACTTGTAGATGTCGAAGCCGATCCAGCCGCCCGGCCAGTCCGGGTGCCCGAACCGCGCGCCCAGCTGGAGGTAGCTCTTGCCGATGCTGTTCACGTTCACCGGGAAGTACATCGAGATGCCGTGGATCACCGGCCGGAGCGTGAAGTCCTGGCCCTCGTGCGTGATCTTGTTCGGGCGGCCCGGGATCGGGAAGACCGCCTTGAAGTGGTTCTTCCAGTACTTGAACACCGACTTGTCGGACGCGCCGGTCTTGCCCAGGTCGTAGTACCGGTAGTAGCTGGCCTGGCCGCTGATGTCACTGCAGCCGACGGGGTCGCCGCTGCAGTAGCCGTACGCGTTGGAGCCGCCCGCGTACTTCGGGTCGGACTGCAGGAACCGGCCGGTGGCCGGCTCGTAGACGCGGGAACCGGTGAGCGCCAGGCCGCTGAGCGTCTCGCTCGAAACCTGCGCGGAGCCCTTCCAGCCGTAGCGGGCGGCGCCGGTGTCGTCGAGCGGCACGCCGTACTCGTCGTAGCGCTGGACGACCGAAGCCGCCGGGTCGGTCAGGTCGAGCCGCACGGATACGTCACCGCGCAGGTTCGCGAACTGCAGGACCACACCGCCCGTCTGGGCCGTGGTGGCACCCAGCCCGCCGGCGAGGTCGTTGACGAAACGGGTGATGCTGCCGTCGGCCTCCGTGAGCCAGTCCGGGCTGCTCGACTCGTCACCGTAGTGCTGCGTCGTCTTACCCGTCGTGCTCCAGGTGCCGTCGGTGCCCTGCGCCTGGGTGGTGGCGACGGCGGTGCGGCCGGCGGCGTCCAGGTCCCAGATCCGGCGCTGCGTGCCCACCGTCTCGGAGCGCAGCACGTCACCCGCGAAGTACTCCAGCTGCACGCCGCCGTTGGCCGTGGTGCGGCCGAGGGCGTCGTACGTGCGGCCCGTCAGCCGGTCCGCGCTGTCGTACGTGTAGGCCTGCGTCCCGGTGACCGCGTCGGCGGTGCCCGGGTCGCAGTCGTCGGTCGCCTGCGACTTCGAGGTGCGGTTGCCGTTGGCGTCGAACGCGTAGCCGCGCACGGTGCAGCCGGCGGTGGCGGAGTCCGTGACCTGGGTCAGGCGCCCGGTGGTGTCGTAGCGGAATCCGCTGGCGACCGTGGCGCCGTCGGTCTGGGTGTGGCCGGACTGGCGCCCGGTGATGTGGTACTCGGCGACGTCGGCCAGCGCGATCACACCGGCGGAGTCGGTGTACTGGCGCGAGGTCACCCGGCCCGTGGTGTCGGCGCCGAGCTTGAGCTGGTAGCCGCCGGGCAGGCTCTGCGAGACGAGCCGGCCCTCGACGTCGTACGCGGCGGTGAACGTGCCCGCGACGGAGTCGGTCAGGGTGCCCAGGTCACCCGCGGCGTTGTAGCCGAAGGTGGTGGAGGCGGAGGTGGAGTCCGAGGACTTCACCGGCCGGTCCAGGTTGTCGTACTCGCTACGGGTCGTGTTGCCGGACCCGTCCGTGTAGGAGATGAGACGGCCGAGGGCGTCGTGGGCGTAGCTCACGGTCTGCCCGTTGGACGTCTGGGACTTGGTCTTGCCGGTCTCCGAGTCGTAGGTGAACACGGTGTCCGACACCGCGGTGCCCGGGCCGCCGCTCGCGGAGGACTTGGCACGGCGACCGGCGTCGTCGTAGGTGATGGTGCTGGTGACGGTGGTGCCGTTGGCCGTCTTGGCCGTGACGGCCACCCCGCCCCAGCGGTTGTACTGGTACGTGGTCGTGGCCAGCTCGGCGGGGTTGGAGCCGCCCCCGGTCACCGCCGCGGCGGGGTTCGTCCTGCAGAGCAGGCCGGCCCACTCCGGGCGGGCGGCGCAGTCGCCGCTGCCCGTCGCCGTGTAGTAGGTGTACAGGAGCGTGCCCGCGTCACTGCCGTTGGAGGCGGCGACGCTGGTGGTGGCCAGGCGGCCGTCCGCCCGGTAGGTGGAGCGGGTGTTGGCCAGCTGCGCGCCCTGGCCGTCCTTGGTGGTGAGCTCCTCGCCGGTGGCCCAGTTGTACGTGGTGACCGTGGTGCGGCCGTCCGCGTCCTGGGGGTACCCGTCGATCGCCGCGCCGGTCACGCTGGAGGTGACCTGGCCGGACACCTCGGCGCCGGCGGGCCGGCCCTCGTCGTACTTGTTCGCGGTGTGGCGGCGTACGGGGACCAGGGCTCCTGCGGGCAGGGCCGGGTTGGCGCCCGAGGCGGCCACGTCGCCGATGAGGACGGCCTGGTGGAGCGGGCCGTAGCTGTCGAGGAGGCGCTGGCCGTCCTGCGAGTAGACGCTCGTCTCGGCCAGGCGCTCGGCGCGCTCGGCCGTGGACAGCGCGCTCAGGCCGAGCTCGGAGAGCGTGGCCGCGGCGGTCGGGGCGGTACCCAGGGCCAGCTCGCGGTTGGCGGCGCTCAGCGAGGCGACCGGGTTGGCGAAGGCGTCGTACTCGGTGGTGGTCAGACCGCCGCCGGGGGTGGAGGTGTTGGTCTCCCGCCCGTTGGCGTCGACGTACGTCAGGCTCGCGCGGGCGTAGGCGGTGGCCGTGAGGTCACCGCCCGTCGAGGAGGCAGGTACGGCGTCGGCCGGGAAGACCGCCGTCGCGTCGGCCGGGACCTCGTTCTGGGCCCAGGTGGCCACCGCGGCGGCGTCCATCTGGAACGGGGCCTTGGCCCCGGTCAGCGGCACGTCGTAGACGACGGTGCTGGCGGCCTCGCCCGAGACGGTGGTCGCCGAGCCCTGTGCGAGGGTCGGGCGGGTCACCTTCAGGAGCATGCCCTCACCGGCGGTGAGGGAGGAGCCGGCCTTGCCGTAGTGGAAGTTCCACGCCAGCTCGTTGCCGGGCTGCATCCAGTAGACCCGGTTGCCGGCGTCGTAGGAGTACTGGACCTGGGTGGCCTGCGAGTAGTGGGGGTTCCACTGCTGGCGCAGCCGGCCGCTCTTGTCGTAGCGGTAGACCGACAGGGCCTCGGAGCGGGCGGTGCCCGCGCCGGGGTCGGTGGCCCAGAGCTTGATCTCCTGGACCTGTCCGGCGAAGTCGCCGAACTCGGCCGCCGTGGACCAGCCCGTCGCGGTGGTGGCCGTCGCGTAGACGAACTCCACCACGCGGCAGCCCCGGGTGGAGGGGGTGGTCTGGCAGGTGGCCGCGGTGACGCCCTCGGTGGGCGAGATCAGGTACTTCGGACGCGCGACCGTTTCGGTGCCCGCGACCACGGTCTCCGAGACCTGCGTGACCGTGGAGTCGTCCACGGCAGCCGCGGAGGTGGCCAGGGTCCAGGTGGTGGCTCCGGCGGCGGCCTTGGTGAAGACGTTGACCGTGGCGTCGCCGGTGTCGCGGAGGGTGAAGGAGCCCGAGGTGAGGGATCCGGTCAGGGTGAGCGTGCCGGCCCCGGTCTCGGCGGCCCAGCCGCCGCCCGCCGTGGCGGTGAACGCGGTGGAGGAACCGTCAGCGTCGAGGATCTCCACGGAGGTCGCGGAGGTCTTGCGGAGCTGGGTGTAGCCGCTGCCCGAGGTCTGCGCGACGACCGAGGAGACCCAGCCGGGACCGTAGATCTGCGCCTGGCCCTCGGAGTCGGACGGGTTGGCCCGGGAGGAGGCGGTACGGGCGACGGACACCTCGAACGCGGAGACGTCCTTGGCGCTCAGGCGGTAGTCACCGGTGAGCAGGTTGAGCGAACCGGGGCCGACCGAGGTGGTCGGGGCCTCGCCGGCGTTGCGGTCGACGGTGACCGTCGCCTCCGGGGAGGAGTCCGAGAGCGTGCCGTCGGTGAAGACCGCCCGCACGTCGACGGGGCCGTCGTTGCTCAGGGTGTCGGTGACGTTCCAGTACAGGGAGGCGGGCTTGCCGCCGGTGACGGCGACGGGCCAGCCGGTGATGGCGGTGCCGTCGGAGCTGCGCCGGACGTTGGGCGCCGGCACGTCCTTCCAGGTGTCCGTCTCGCCGTGACGGTACTGGTAGCGCACGCCCGTGTAGGTGGTCTTGCCCTCGGACAGCAGGGTGACGCGGCGCGCGGGCCGGTCGCCCTCGGCGGGAGCGGTCAGCGCCGCGCCCTTGCCGGCCGAGAAGGCGTGCGTGACGTCGGCGGAGGTGTTGCCGGCCGCGTCGCGGGTGTGCGCCGTGACGGTGTGCGGGCCGGACTTGAAGGTGAGCGTCTTCGAGACGGCCGCGCCGGTCGTCGCCACGGTCACCCAGGCGCCGGAGTCCAGCCGGTACTGGATGTCCTTCACATCGCTCGCGGGCGGGGTGAAGGTGAAGGAGCCGGAGAAGTCGCCGTTCGCGTCCGCGGTGCCGGACCACTGGCCGGCCGGGAAGGCCGTCGAGGAGATCGCGGTGCCCGCGGGCTTGGCCGTGTCGACGGTGAAGGTCTGCCAGGCGGACCAGGTGCCGTTCCAGGTCGTGCCGTCGTAGACGGCCGCGCGCCACTTGTAGCTGCCCGGCGCGAGTGCCGTGGCGGGGGTCCACGGCGCGGCGACGCCGGAGGCCGCGAAGGCGGACTTGCCGGCCTGCAGGGCGGTGGTGCCCGTCGGCGTCCAGATCTCGTAGCTGAGCTGGACGCTGTTGCCGTCGGCGTCGGTCGCCTTGGCGGTCAGCGTCGGGGTGGTGTCGGCCGTGGCCGCTCCGGACAGCGGCGAGACGGGGGTGGCCGGCCCGGGCTTGGTGTTGTAGTTGACCGTCAGCGAGGGCTCGTAGGCCGCGTTGTGCGATCCGTCGGTCTGGTTCGCCGAGTGGTAGCGGCGCCAGGTGAGGGCGTCGCTCTCGTTCACGGCCGCGATGCGGACACCGTGGTTCGGCTGGCCGTCGGCCCAGGCCTGCACGATCGCGTCGACGTCCCAGGAGACGTGGCCGGCGGGGCACGCGGAGCTGTAGCCCTTGGCGGCTGTGGAGGTCACCGCTCCGGCGGTCGTCGTCGCGGGCTGGTTGGACCAGGTGATCGCGGACGGGTCCCAGGCGGCTGTGATCCGGCTCACCTGGTTGCCCGAGTTGGCCGTCGAGCAGGTGGAGGAGTAGTACGAGTACAGGCGCAGGTCCGTGTCGAGGATCTGCTTGCCCTTGTACTTGTCGACGTTGAACTGGAGGAACGAGCGGGCCTTCTCGGCGCCGTTGTACGTACCGGCCTTCAGCTCGGTCGAGCCGCGCTGGGAGGTCAGGTAGTCGTCGTACTGGATCCAGGTGTCGGTGACCGGGCCCATCAGCGAGTCGGTCGGGTCGATCGTCACCGGGTAGGTGAGCTTGGGGTCGTTCAGGAACTCCAGGCTCGGCTTGAGGACCAGGACCTGGCCCTTGCCGCCCTTGGCCTCCTCGACCTCCACCTCGACCGGGGCTATGTGCTCGGCGTCGCCGGAGGCGCGGTCGTAGGAGGAGTCCCACATGACCGGCGCGGGCGCGGTCGCCTTGGCCTTGTCGGCCGAGTCGTTCCAGCGCAGCCGCTTGTCGGCCGTCTCGGCGAGCTTCAGGCCGCTCGCCTCGACCGGTATCCGGTACTCCACGGGCGTCTTGGGCGCCTCGTGGAGGACGACGGAGTGAGAGAAACCTTCCTTCAGAGCGGTGACGACGAGGTCGCCACCGCCCGCGACGGCGTTCTTGTACGTGGCCGTCGAGCCCTTCAGCTGCGGCGCGGGCAGCTTGTCCTGCCAGCCGATCCCCAGGGTCTGGCCGGCACGGCCCACCTTGACGAGGGGCTCGCCCGAACCGCCGTCCGAGAGCGCCACATCGGCCGCGGCCGCCTTCGGGCGCACGACGTCGCCGGCGTCGACGAGGCTGGTGTCGATCGGCTGCCAGCGGCCCTGGGCGTCCTTGACGCGGATGGGGCCGGTGTACGTCCGCACCGAGGTGCTGCCGTTCGGCTCCGCGAAGGAGGTCGTCGAGTCGGTGCGCTCGTCCAGGATTTCGATGGGGCGCTTCTGCAGGCGCGCGAGGAGCTGCGCGGTGGCCGCGTCCTTGGCCTCGGCCGGGCCGGTCGAAGGCCCGGCGGCCGGCTTGGGGGCCGGCGGGGCGGCAGTGGCCGCCTGCGCGATGAGCACGGTGTTGGCGGCCAGGACCAGGGCCGCTGCGGCGGCCACCGTTCTGATCCGCCGGGACGAGCTTCCCGCTGCGGAGCGGGGATGATCCGCGTCCGGCGGGGATATGGAAGATCTGTTCAACGAACACGCTTTCTCATGGGCAGGAAAAACGGAGGCGATCCTCGCACTTCAAGATCGGAGCCGCAAACAGCCCGGCTCCCGATGCGGAACGCACCGTTCCGGAATGCCGGATGGACCTGTCGGGGCGGCTGCGGGCCGCCACGCGAGTGACCTCTCCGGGACTGGCCGACCCGGGTGGGCGATTTGTCATACCGGGCGTGGCAGCATCGGCTGCTCCTGGAGGTGATCACGTGTCAGCTCGGCTGCTCCGCGCCGCCTGCGTCGCCGCGGCCCTCGTCGCGACCGCGACCGCGCCCGCGACCGCGCCGCCCGCCCGCGCCGAACCCGCCGCCCCCGCCGAACCCGTCGGCGTGCTGCTCACCCGGCTGCAAGGGCTCTACCAGAAGGCCGAACAGGCCACCGAGGCCTACAACTCCGCCGAAGTCGCGCTCACCGCCCGGCAGGGCGAGGAGCAGCGCCTCAGCGTCGAGCTCGACAGGGTCCGGGGCGCCCTCGGGGCCGAACAGGCCGCCGCCGGGCGCCTGGCGCGGGAGCAGTACCGGGGGGCCCGCGGATTCTCCCCGTACGCCCGGATGTTGTTCTCCGGAGACCCGCAGAGCGCCCTCGACCAGCGCCGGCTCGCCGCCCGCGAGGGGGCCCGGCGGGCCGGCGTACTGGCCCGGCTCACGCGGGGCGAGCGGCAGGCCGACTCGCTCGCCACCGCGGCCCGCAAGGCCCTGGACTCCGAGCAGCAGCTCGCGAAGGAGAAGAAGCGGCACCAGGCCGAGGTCGCGCTCCAGCTCAAGGAGGTGGAGAAGGTCCTGGCCTCGCTCACCCCCGAGCAGCTCACCCAGCTCGGCACCCGCGAGGCCGAGAACACCGCCGCCGCGCAGCGGGCGTTGGTCGGCTCCGGCAGGCTCGGCCCCGCCGCGACCCGTACACCCACCGCGGCCGGCGGGGCGGCCCTGACCTACGCGACCGCGCAGATCGGCAAACCGTACGTCTGGGGCGCCGAGGGGCCGGGGTCCTTCGACTGCTCGGGGCTGACCTCGCAGGCCTGGGCGCACGCCGGCCGCGCGATCCCCCGTACCAGCCAGGAGCAGTGGGCACAGCTGCCCAAGGTGCCGCTCGACCGGCTGCGGCCCGGGGACCTGGTGGTGTACTTCCCCACCGCCACGCACGTGGCCCTGTACATCGGAGACGGGAAGGTGATCCAGGCCCCGCGGCCCGGCGCCACCGTGAAGGTCTCGCCGATCGCCGCGAATCCGCTGCTCGGGGCGGTCCGACCGGACCCGGACGGCACTCCCCTGGCCGCCTTCGCCCCGCCGCCGCTGCCCGAGGCGGCCGCGGCGGGGGACGACACCGGCTACTCCGCGGAGTCCGGACCGGATTCCGGGTCGACGACGGCGGAGGCGGCGGAGGCCGGGTCCGAGGCGGAGGCGGCCGACGCGACCTCCGCCAGGTAGTCCGCCGCGTCCTCGGGGTCGTAGAAGTACGCGTCGAAGTCGGCCGGGTTGTCGAAGCCGTTGGCGAATCGATTCGCCACCGGCTGGAGCTGCCCGGCCGCCCCGATCAGGTTCAGCACGTGCTCCGGCGGGACGCCCAGCATCGCGTTCGTCCACTGGGTCACCGGCTTGCCGGTGGTGAACCAGAACTTGTCGAAGGTCGCCTTCATCCACGCCTCGTCGAACGGCTTGTCACCGTGCATGAGGATCGAGGAGAGGTACGAGGCCGCGCACTTGGAGGCGGAGTTCGAGCCCTGCCCGGTGATCGGGTCGTTCGCCACGACCACGTCCGCGACGCCCAGCACCAGGCCGCCGCCGGGGAGCCGGCCGATCGGGTTGCGCACGACGGGCGCGTAGCGGCCGGCGAGCGTGGCGCCCGCGTCCGTCAGCTCCACGTTCTTCGCCCGCGCGTACTCCCACGGCGTGAACTTCTCCATCAGCTCCAGCGTCAGAGCCAGGTGCTCCGCCGGGTCCCGCACCCCGTTGAACACGTCCAGCGGTCCGCCCGGCAGGCCCTCCCAGAACAGGATGTCCGCCCGGCCCGAGGTGGTCAGCGTCGGCATGGTGAACAGCTCGCCCACGCCCGGCACCAGGTTGCAGCGCACGGCCTCGGTGTCCGGGTGCTCGGGGCGCGGCCCGAGCCCGTGCACGTAGCTGACCGCCAGTGCCCGCTGCGGGGCGTCGTACGGGGAGCGCGCGGCGTCCCGCCCGAACATCTGCACCAGCTCGCCCTTGCCGGCGGCGACCAGCACGAGGTCGTACGTACGGGAGAAGTAGTCCAGGTCGGCGACGGACGCGCCGTGGATGACCAACTGCCCGCCGCGCTGGGCGAAGGTGTCCAGCCAGCCCGCCATCTTCACGCGCTGGTCGACGGACTGCGCGTAGCCCTTCAGCCGGCCGAGCCAGTCGACGGCGCGGCCGGAGTCGGGGGCGGCGACCGAGACGCCCAGGCCCTGGATCCTCGGTGCCTGCTGCTCCCAGAAGTTCAGCTGGAGGTCCCGCTCGTGCTGGAGCGCGGTGTCGAACATGCATTGCGTGGACATGACCCGGCCGGTGCGGATCTCGTCCGCCGTCCGGTTGGACATGAGGGTGACCTCGTACCCCTTGGACTGGAGTCCGAGGGCGAGCTGGAGACCGGACTGACCGGCGCCGACGACGAGTATCCTGCGCATTTCACGTTCTCGATTCGGTTGTACGGGCTATTCGGGCGTCGCGTCGAGGGCGTGGCCCACCAGGGTCAGCAGGGACTCGACGACCGTGGCCCGGCGCCGTGCGTCCATGATCACGACGGGCACGTGGGGCGGGATGGTCAGCGCCTCGCGCACGTCCTCGGGCTCGTACGCGCGGGTGCCCTCGAAGTGGTTGACGGCGACGGCGTACGGCAGCCCGCAGCTCTCGAAGTAGTCGAGGGCGGGGAAGCAGTCGCGCAGCCTGCGCGTGTCGGCCAGCACGATCCCGCCGATGGCTCCGCGGACGAGGTCGTCCCACATGAACCAGAAACGTTCCTGCCCCGGCGTCCCGTACACGTACAGCACGAGGTCGTCGTCGAGCGTGACGCGCCCGAAGTCCATCGCGACGGTGGTGGTGTGCTTGTCCGGGGTCGCGGACAGGTCGTCGGTGGGGACGCTGGCCTGGGTCATCACCGCCTCGGTGCGCAGCGGGGTGATCTCGGAGACGGAGGAGACGAAGGTGGTCTTGCCGACGCCGAACCCGCCCGCGACCAGCACCTTGACGGCTACGGGCGCGCGCGAGCGGTCGTACTGCCAGGGCTGTGCGGGATCGTCGGCGGTCCCCGCGTCCCGGCCGGCGGAGTCAGAGACGGCGAAGACCACCGAGCACCCTTTCGAGCAGTGCGCGTTCGGGGCGGCCGGTGCCGTGCCCGGTCCCGGTCCCGTAGACGCGCAGCCTTCCCTGGTCGGCCAGGTCGCTGACCAGGACGCGGACCACCCCGAGCGGCAGCTTCAGCAGCGCGGCGATCTCGGCGATCGTGCGCATGCGGCGGCAGACCTCGACGATGGCGGGCATCTCGGGCATGCGGTCGGGCTTCTGCGGCTGGGACGCCTTGGTGTCCAGGGCGGCGACGAAGGTCTCCACCAGCAGGACGTGCGCGACGCGGGTCCGGCCGCCCGTGAGGGAGTACGGGCGGACGCGGGCGGGGCGGCGGTCGGCGCCGCGTATCGGCAGCCGGTCGGAGGCCGGACTCCTCACGCTGTTCTCTCCATCGACTGGCGCAGCTCACTGCGGACTTCGGGGGTCAGGACGTGGCCGGCGCGGCCGACGAACAGGGCCATGTGGTAGGCGACGACGCTCATGTCGCAGTCGGGGGCGGCGTGCACGCCGAGGAGCGAGCCGTCGCTGATGGCCATGACGAACACGGAACCGTGCTCCATGGCCACCATGGTCTGCTTCACCGCGCCGCCGTCCATGAGGGCGGCTGCGCCGGTGGTGAGGCTGCCGAGGCCGGAGACGATGGTGGCCAGGTCGGCGGAGGCGCCGCGTGGGCCCTTGGGGCGCGCGGCGGGTGGCTGGTCCGGCTCCGCCACGGGGTCGGAGGAGAGCAGCAGCAGCCCGTCCGAGGACACGACGGCCACGGAGTCGACGCCGGGCACCTCCTCGACCAGGTCGGTCAGCAGCCACTGAAGGTTGCGGGCCTGGCTGCTCAGTCCGTACGTACTGGGCGCGGTCATGTGCGTGCCTCCTGTGCGGTGTCCCCCCGGTCGGTCTGCCTTTGGTCCTGCCCTTGGTCCTGCCCTTGGTCCTGCCCCTGATTCCGGTCCTGGCTCCGGTCCTGCGCGATCTCCGCGGCGGCGACGCGCCGTCCGTCCTGGGCGCCCCGGTAGAACCCGCCGAGCCGGCGGCGCAGTTCGTCGGCGTCCACCCGGTGCGGCTGCGGCCGTACGTCGTCCCCGCGCCCGGCGGCCACGACCCGCGGGGTCCGCTTGGGCAGGCCCTTGTCGGTGACGGGCTCGGCGTGCGCATCGGCATCGGCCACGGTCTCGGCCACGGGGTGGCTGCCCCGGCGGGGCAGCCAGTCGTCGTCGGCGGCGGGGGCGTGGCCGTGCGGCTCGGGCGCCGGGTCGGGTACGACCCGCGCGAGCAGTTCCTCGCCCGGGTCCCCCTGGGCCGGAACGGTGAACACCTGCTCGGCGGGCGGCAACTGCCCGTCCTCGGCGGCGAACCGCGCGGGCGCGGGCACGGGCTGCGGTTCGGGGTCCGACTCGGCGGCCGGTTCCGGCTCGGGTGCGAGCTCGGGCTCGGGCTCGGGTGCGAGCTCGGGCTCGGGGTCGGCGAGGAACTCCGTCTGCGGCTCGGGCTCGGCGATCGGTTCGGGCTCGGCGATGGGCTCCGGCCCGGCGGTCGGCTCGGGATCCGTGAGGTCCCGCAGTCGTCCCTGGAGGGTGTTCTGGTTCGCCTCGGCGATCACGCCCGGCAGGTGCAGGGCCTGCGCCCCCGGAGCCGCCAGGGTGTGCACCGGCGAGACCGGCAGCGTGTCCGGCAGCAGCGCCGCCGGGACGACCACCAGGGCCTCGGTCCCGCCGTACTGCGCCGCGCGGAGCTCCGCCGTCACCCCGTGCCGCGCCGCGAGCCGCCCGGCCACGTACAGGCCGAGGCCCAGGCCGTGTTCCGACTCGGGCTCCTCGTCGTAGGCCTCCGGCGTGGCGAGCCGGGAGTTCAGCGACTCCAGCCGGTCCCCGGTGACCCCGATGCCCGCGTCCAGGACGGACAGCACCACGTCACCGGAGTCCAGCAGCCGGCCGGACACCTTCACCTTGGCGTCCGGCGGCGAGAAGGTGGTCGCGTTCTCTAGCAGTTCCGCCAGCACGTGCGAGATGTCGTCGGCCGCGTGGCCGGCCACCTGCGTGTACGAGGGCAGCGCGGCCAGGTCGACCCGCTCGTAGCGCTCGATCTCGCTGACCGCCGCCCGCATGACGTCCACCAGCGGCACCGCGGCGGCCTGTCCGTGGCCGTGCTCCTGACCGGCCAGGACCAGCAGGTTCTCGTTGTGGCGGCGCATCACGGTCGCCAGGTGGTCCAGCTTGAACAGGGTCGCCAGCCGGTCCGGGTCCTGCTCCTTGGACTCCAGCTCCTCGATGACGGCGAGCTGGCGCTCCACCAGGCCGAGCGTGCGCAGCGAGAGGGAGACCGAGGTCGTCGACATGATGCGGCGGTGCTCCTCCAGCCCCGCCCGCAGCTGCGCGAGCTCGTCCTCCAGCACCTCGCGGCCCGAAGCCAGCGCCTCGTTGCGGCCGATGATCCGGCGGCGGTCCGCGTCCAGCCCGGCGATCCGGGTGTGCAGGGAGACCGTCTGGTCGCGTACCGCGTTGAGGTGGCGGACGACCTCGGCGAACTCGTCGTTGCGGCCCGTGAACCGCACCGGTTCCACCGAGCCCTCGGGGGTCGCCAGCCGGGCCGCGCCGCGCCGGAGCACCGACAGCGGGCGGGTCAGGGAGCGGGCGACCGCCGTGGAGACGGCGACGGTGACCAGGAACAGCAGGCCGATGAAGGCGACGAGCACCTCCAGCGAGGTGACGTCGTCGTCCCGCAGCGCGGCCAGCGCGGTGGCCCGCTGGCCGGCGAGGGTGGATTCCACCGAGCGCATCCGGTCGATGCGGGCGGTGAGCGCGGAGCCGACGGCGGGCCCGTCGAGCCTGCGGTCGGCGGGCGCGAGGGTCGGCCGGTCGGTGAGGCGTCTGAGGTAGTCGTCGGCCGTCTTGACCTCGGGTCCGGTGACGGTCGCGGCGAGGGTCTGGCGTACGTCGGGGCGCGCGGCCCGGGCGAAGTCGTCCAGGGCGGCCTGTTCCCGTACGCGGGCACGCTGGGCGGCGGTGGTGAGTTCGTCCACCACGGCCGAGTTGGGGAGCTGCTCGCCGCGGGGGACGGCCAACGCGGCGAGCAGCAGTCCACGGGTGGCCGCGGCCTGTTCCACGGCCTGGCCCAGGGGGGCCAGCGGCCGGGTGGTGGCGAGGGCGGCCTCGGCGCGCGGAGGGGTGAGCTCGGCGAGCCGGTTTCCGGGGGCGAGGAGTTCGGCGATGACGCCGGCGTAGGCCTGATGGGCGGCGAGGGCGGTGCCCTTGCCGTCGACGGCCTCGGTCCGTACGGCCCGGACCCGGCCGATGGCGCGGGCGAGCTCCTCGTCGGCGTCCGCCTGGACCTCGGCGAGCTGCCGGTCGGTGCGGGCGAAGCGCTCTTGGACGGGGCCCTTGGCGGCGGCGCCGGGGCGGCCCTTGGCCACGTACTCGATGACGGCGTCGCGCTCGTCGCCGAGGAGGTGGGAGAGGGTGAGGGTCTGCCGGGTCTGCTCGGCGAGCGTGACCAGGCGCTGGGAGTCGTTCAGGTCCGCCGACGCGGAGACGGCGGCGGGGGCGCCGGCCGCGAGGACGGTGAGTCCGGCCACGGCGACGCCGATGACCAGGCGGCTGCGCACGCGGACGCGGCGTCCTGCGGGGGCCGGCCCGTCGGGGGCGGTGCCGTTCTGCCGAGACCGCTTCTTCTGCACCGGTGCTCGCAATCCTGTACGTGTTGCTCGTGCTGCTCGTCTACTCGTGTGGCCGAGGTAACGGCCGGTCAACAAGTAAACGCTCCTTGCCCCCTCGTACCGCCACAGACCATCGCAGTGTGTTGGGGAGAGAGCCGCCCATCGCCCACCCGGCCACTCGAAGGAGTGAACATCACGGATGAGTTGGCAACCAACTCGGAGATCGGGTGTCAGGGCGCGGCCGTGGACAGGCGGTTGAAAGATCGATGCGGCTTTTGGCAGTATGCCCGCCCACATCTCCGGGCGGCGCCTCCTGTGCCACACCCGGCTCCGCACGCCTCATGGGCCCCAACTGCCCCGGCATTGGTACGGACTTTTGGCGGGCCGAGCCGCACCGCGGGGCCCCGCCGGGCAGAATGTCCGTATGCGCATTGACCTGGCCTCGGTCCCCGGCAGCCCGGAACGCCCCAATGAGGACTGGGTGTCGGCCGCGATCCCCGCGTCGGGCGGCGGCGTGCTCGTCACCCTGGACGGGGTCACCCCGCCGCGCGGCGAGGTCGGCTGCGCGCACGGGGTGCCCTGGTTCGCGACCCGGCTCGGCGGCCGATTGACCGAACTGTCCGGATCGCGGCGGGACATGCCGCTGAGCCGGATCCTTGCGGAGTCCATCACCGCCACCGCCGGGGCCCACCGCGACACCTGTGACCTTTCTCACGTACGCACCCCGCAGGCGACGGTGGTCGTCGTGCGCTGGGACGAGGACTGGGTCGAGCACCTGGTGCTCTCGGACTCCGTACTCCTGCTCCAGGCGCCCGGCGGTGAGGTGACGGCCGTCCTCGACGACCGGCTGGACCGGATCCCGCGCGAGGCGCTGCGTTCGGCGGAGCGGGCGGACGCGCTGCGCAACGCCGAGGGCGGTTTCTTCACCGCGGCCGCCGACCCGTCGGTGGCCGCGCGGGCGGTCACCGGGCGCACCCCGCGGTCGCAGGTCCGGGCGGTGGCCGCGCTCACGGACGGGGCCAGCCGGTGGACGGACACCTTCGGGGAGGGCGGCTGGGCCGAGTGCCTGGCGGTGCTGCGCAAGGAGGGGGCGCAGGAACTGATCGGCCGGGTCCGGGCCCTGGAGTCGGACCCGGGCCGCCCGGTCGCGCGCGGCAAGCGGCACGACGACGCCTCGGCGGTGTACGCGGAGCTCTGAGGACGCGGCCCGGGCCGGCTCCCTGCTACTCGACGCCCGCGTTCAACTGGTTCAGCAGCCGGGCCAGTTCCGCGACCTCGCCCCGGTCCCAGTCGGCGAGCTTGCGCATGTACTGCTCGCGCCGGGCGTCCCGTACCCGCAAGAAGCGCTCGCGGCCCTCGTCCGTGAGCCCGACGAGGAAGGCCCGGCCGTCCGCCGGGTCCGGCTCGCGGGCCACCAGGCCCAGCACCTCCAGGGCGCGCAGCTGGCGGCTCATGGTGGCCTTGCCGACCCCGAAGTACGCGGCGAGTTCGGTGGCCCGCTGGCGGCCCGCGGCCTCCAGACGCGTCAGGAGCCCGTACGCGGCCGGCTCCAGCTCGGGGTGCAGGGCACGGGCCATCTCGCCGGAGGAGGCCCGGGCGCGCCGGAGGAAGACGGACAGCTCCCGCTCCAGGGCAAGGAACTCCTGGTCTTCGCTCCCGTGCACGTCCTGCTCCTTCGGTGGGGTGCGGCGCTCCGCCGCGTCGGCCCCCAGTATTTCGCAACGGGCGCGCCCGAGGCCCGGGACCCCGCCGGAGCGGGTTCCCGGGCCCGGGTCGTCCAGGGGGTGTCTGACGGATCAGGCGGCCGTGGTGAAGGAGACCTCCTGCCGGGCGAGCGCGAGCTCCAGGACCTGGCGCACGTCCGTCACCGGGTGCACCTCCAGCCCCTCCAGCACCTCGGCCGGGACATCGTCCAGGTCGGCCTCGTTCCGCTTCGGGATGATGACGGTGGTCAGCCCGGCCCGGTGCGCGGCGAGCAGCTTCTGCTTGACGCCGCCGATCGGCAGGACGCGCCCGGTCAGCGACACCTCACCGGTCATGGCCACGTCCGTGCGGACCTGACGCCCGGACAGCAGCGAGGCCAGCGCCGTCGTCATGGTGATGCCCGCGCTCGGGCCGTCCTTGGGCACCGCGCCCGCCGGGAAGTGGATGTGCACGCCCCGGTCCTTCAGGTCGGCCACCGGGAGCTCCAGCTCCGCGCCGTGCGAGCGCAGGAAGCTCAGCGCGATCTGCGCCGACTCCTTCATGACGTCGCCGAGCTGTCCGGTCAGCGTGAGCCCGGCCGCGCCCGTCTCGGGGTCGGACAGCGAGGCCTCGACGAAGAGCACGTCGCCGCCCGCGCCGGTCACCGCGAGGCCGGTGGCCACGCCGGGCACGGCGGTGCGCCGCTCGGCCGGGTCCTGCGCGGACTCCGGCACGTGGTGCGGCCGGCCGATCAGCGCCCGCAGGTCGCCCGCGCCGATGCTCAGCGGCAGCTCCCGCTCGCCCAGCTCGTGCTGCGAGGCGACTTTGCGCAGCAGCCGCGCGATGGACCGCTCCAGGGTGCGCACGCCCGCCTCGCGGGTGTACTCGCCCGCCAGCTTCCTGAGCGCCTCCTCCTCCAGGACGACTTCCTCCACGCCCAGCCCGGCGCGCTCCAGTTGGCGCGGCAGCAGGTGGTCGCGGGCGATGACGACCTTCTCGTCCTCGGTGTAGCCGTCGAGCCGGACCAGCTCCATGCGGTCGGCGAGCGCCTCCGGGATGGCTTCCAGCACGTTGGCGGTGGCCAGGAAGACCACGTCGCTCAGGTCGAGCTCGACCTCCAGGTAGTGGTCGCGGAAGGTGTGGTTCTGCGCCGGGTCCAGGACCTCCAGCAGGGCCGCGGCCGGGTCTCCCCGGAAGTCGGACCCCACCTTGTCGATCTCGTCGAGCAGCACCACGGGGTTCATCGAGCCGGCTTCCTTGATGGCCCGTACGATCCGGCCCGGCAGGGCGCCGACGTAGGTGCGGCGGTGGCCGCGGACCTCGGCCTCGTCCCGTACGCCGCCCAGGGCGACGCGGACGAACTTGCGGCCCATCGCGTGCGCCACGGACTCCCCGAGGGAGGTCTTGCCCACCCCGGGCGGGCCGACGAGGGCCAGCACGGCCCCGCCGCGGCGGCCGCCGACCACGCCCATCCCGCGCTCGCTGCGTCGCTTGCGGACGGCGAGGTACTCGGTGATCCGGTCCTTCACGTCGCTCAGCCCGGCGTGCTCGGCGTCGAGCACGGCGCGGGCGCCGCGGATGTCGTACTCGTCCTCGGTCCGCTCGTTCCAGGGCAGTTCGAGCACGGTGTCCAGCCAGGTGCGGATCCAGGACCCCTCGGGCGACTGGTCGCTGGCGCGCTCCAGCTTCTCGACCTCCTTGAGCGCGGCCTCCCGTACCTTCTCTGGCAGGTCGGCCGCTTCGACGCGGGCCCGGTAGTCGTCGGACTCCTCGCCGTCCTTCTCGCCGTTCAGCTCGCGCAGTTCCTTGCGGACGGCCTCCAGCTGCCGCTTGAGCAGGAACTCGCGCTGCTGCTTGTCGACGCCGTCCTGTACGTCCTTGGCGATGGACTCGGCGACGTCCTGCTCCGCGAGGTGGTCGCTGAGCGCCTTGACCGCCAGCTTGAGCCGGGCGACCGGGTCGGCGGTCTCCAGCAGCTCGACCTTCTGGGCCACGCTCAGGAACGGCGAGTACCCGGAGTTGTCGGCCAGGGCCGACACCCCCTCGATCTGCTGGACCCGGTCCACGACCTGCCAGGCGCCGCGCTTCTTGAGCCAGCTGGTGGCGAGCGCCTTGTACTCCTTGACGAGCTCGGTGACGGCCCCCGGTAGCGGGTCCGGCACGGTCTCCTCGACGGTCTCGCCCTCGACCCAGAGCGCGGCCCCCGGCCCGGTGGTCCCGGCGCCGATACGGACCCGCCCGCGGCCTCGGATCAGCGCGCCGGGATCCCCGTCGGAGAGCCGCCCCACCTGCTCGACGGTCCCCAGCACCCCGGTGCCCGCGTACTTCCCGTCGACCCGCGGCACGAGCAGCACCCGGGGCTTCCCGCTCCCGACGGCGGCCTGGGCCGCCTCGACGGCCCCGCGCACTTCGGCGTCGGACAGGTCCAGCGGAACGACCATCCCAGGCAGCACGACCTCGTCGTCAAGCGGCAGCACGGGCAGAGTGAGCGTTACGGACGTCGAAGCCATGATCTTCCCTCCGGCAGTGAAGTTGAGCTATGCCGACTCAATGCATGTGCGCCCCGGGATGTTCCCCAACCCCCGTTCGCCCGGGGCGAACACCACCTCCGGGCGGTCCAGGGCCGGTGGCTGCCTAAGTCGCTGGACATGGGCCGCGGGGCTCGCCGATAGTGCGCCGCATGGCTTCTCTTGTACGACACCTCACTTTTGACTGCTCCGACGCCTACAGCCTGGGGCAGTTCTGGGCCGGCGCCCTGGACGGCTCGCTCGATGACGAGGACTTCCCCGGGGACCCCGAGGCGCTGGTCACGGCGCCCGGCTCGGCTCTGCTGTTCGTCACGGTGCCCGACGGCAAGACCGTGAAGAACCGGGTGCACATGGACCTTCAGCCCGTGGACCGGACCCGCGACGAGGAGGTCGAGCGCATCCTCGCCCTGGGCGCCACCGTCGTCGGCGACCACCGCAAGGCGGACGGTTCCGGCTGGGTCACCATGGCCGACCCCGAGGGCAACGAGTTCTGCGTCGAGCGGAGCGCCGCCGAGCGCGCGGGAACCGCCGACTAGGGGGTGTCTGGCGGGTGTCCGTGGGGAGGGAGCGGCGTCCGGTGCGTCGCCACGGACATCCGCCAGACACCCCCTAGTCCGCCGCCGAGATGTGGACGTCGCCCGAGGTGGTCTTCGCCGAGAGGCGGGAGGCGGCCGAGGGCGTCGTCGGGAGCGTGACCTCGCGGTCGCCGGAGGTGGTGGAGACCGCGATCTCGTACGGGGCCGCCGGGACCTTCAGCGTGACGTCGCCCGAAGAGGCCTCCGCGGTCACCGACTTCGGGGCCGCCGCGAAGTCCAGGCGGGCGTCTCCCGAGTCGGAGCGCACGTCCGCGCTCGGGCCGGACAGGCCGGCGGCGGCGATCCGGCCCGAGGAGGTACGGACCTTCAGCGGGCCGGCGATGCCGTCGGCCTTCACGTCGCCGGAGTCCGAGGACAGATCGGCCGCCGCCACACCCGTCACCGTGATGTGGCCGCTGCTGCTGTCGAGCCGGACCGCGGCTGAGGCCGGGACCTCCAGGCGGTAGTCGATGTAGCAGCCGGCGGTGCCCGTACAGCCGTTGGTGAAGGTCAGCACGCCGTCGGCCACCCGCTGCCCCGGCGTGGGCACGGTGTCGCCGCGGTAGTGGACGGTACGGCGGATGGTGACACCCGGGCCGGTGCCGGGCCGGACCTCGATGGAGCCGGCGCGGGCACCGGTGACCTCGACCGCCGTGACGGCCTCGCCGACGGTGGCGTCGGCCGTGGCGGTCCTCTTCGGGCCGTCGTCCGTGAACCAGCAGCCGGCCAGCAGGAGTCCGGCCCCGAGGGCGGCGATCGCCGTACGGGCGGGGCGGGATGACGCGGCGTGAGCGGGGCGAGTGGGCATGCCCCGATCCTGGCCGCGGCGCCGCCCCCGGCCCATGGGGGCGGTACCCGGGTACGCAGTGGGGTTACCCCCCGTTACCGCCGGCGGGTCAACCCCCCGTCACCACCGGCCGGTCGGACGGCATGCCCCACTCGCTCCAGGAGCCGTCGTACACCGCCAGCCCGCCGTACCCGGCGAGGGTCGCGCCGAGGGCGAGGACGCACGCCGTCACGCCCGAACCGCAGCTGAACAGCAGCCGGTCGCGGTCGCCGACCCCGCCGACCAGCGGTTCGAACGCCGCGCGCAGTTCCGCGGGCGACAGCATCAGGCCGCCGTCGCGCTGGAGCTCCCCGAAGGGGAGGTTGGCCGCGCCGGGCATGTGGCCGCCGCGCAGGCCCGGCCGCGGCTCGGGCGCGGTGCCGGCGAAGCGCTCCCGGGTACGGGCGTCCAGTACGGCCGCGGCCGGGTCAACGAGGGCTGCCGCGACGGCGACGGCGTCCACCAGCAGACCGTCGCGCGGGCGGGGGGTGAAGGAGCCGCGCGGTCCCTCGTACGCCGGTCCGCGGGCCTCCACCTCCCGCCCGGCGGCGCGCCACGCGGGCAGTCCGCCGTCGAGGACCGCGACCCGGTCGAAGCCCATGGCGCGCAGCATCCACCAGGCGCGGGCGCTGGAGTAGACGCCGGCGCCGTCGTAGACGACCACCGTGTCGGTGTCGTCGACGCCGAGGTCCCGCATCGCCTCGGCGAACTCGGCGGCGCCGGGCATGGCGTGCGGCGCGGGGGCGTCGTGGGCGGACAGGGCGCCGTCCAGGTCGAAGGGCCGCGCGCCCGGGATGCGGTGGTCCGCGCCGCGGTGGGCGCCGACGGAGGCGTCGAGGACGACCAGGCCGGGGGCCCCGAGCCGCCCCGCCAGCCAGTCGCCCCCGACCAGCGGCCCGGGCAGCGGCCCGGGCAGCGCGGCCTCGCGGAACACGGCGTTCTCGTACGGGAGCGGCATGGACACCTCCATCAGAACCAGTCGCCCACCCGACGGGGGCGCCCCCTCATCCTCCAGTGCGGCCCGCGCGGGCCCCCGCGCGCCCCGGCCCCCGCAGGGCTACCGGCAGCTTCCCGGGCGGGCGAAGACGGCCACTTGGGCGCCCCGGGTCCGGGTCACCGAGCACAGGTCGAAGGAGGAGACCAGGGTCTGGCGTTTGACCGCCTCCGCCGGGTAGCCGTCCAGCGGCTGGCCCGCCGGGTCCAGCAGCGCCACCACCCGGTCGGCCCCCAGCAGCGCCGCCCGGATCTCCTCCGGGGGCAGTTCCGTGCCCTGGAGGCTGCGCGAGGCCGCCGGGGAGCGTTCCAGCGCCACGTCGCGCAGGGACCCGTACAGCTGGGGCGAGGACAGCAGCCACTCGCGCCGCCGCGACGGCAGGAACAGCACCGCGTCCCCCGGCCGGGCCTGCTCCCGGACGGCCGCCGCCACCGCGAGCACGTCGTCCTTGCGGCTCTCCGGGGTGCGCAGCCCCACCGACCACCAGCCGAACCACACCAGCAGCGCCGCCACCAGCAGCCACGGCAGCGGCCCGCGCGCGTCCGCGAGCCGCGCACCGGCCAGCAGGGCGAGCCCGGCCAGGGCGTAGAGCACGTACCGGTCGACGTACCAGGGGTGGACCAGCGAGACCACGAGCAGCAGCCCCGGCGGCAGCATCGCCAGCGGCAGGGCCACCCGCCGCAGGGCCGGCGCGGCCCCCCGCGCGAGCAGCAGCGCGGCCCCCGCGGCCACCCCGTACGCCGTCCAGTCCTGCCAGCTCGGCCGCCCGAGCCAGCCCAGCTGCTGCTGCGCCTGCCCGGCGCTGACCAGGGCCAGCGGCGCCGCCCCGGCCACGACCGCCGCGGCGCTCCACCGCCAGCCGCGCGAGCGCCACGCCGCGAAGGCGTGCGCGGGCAGGGCCAGTACGGCGAACTCGTGCAGCCAGCAGCCGAGCAGCAGCACCGCGGCGTACGCGGCCCAGCGCTCGCGCAGCATCAGGTACGTCGCCCAGGCCACGGCCGCCGCGACGAGGGCGTACGAGCGGCCCTCCTGGGCGTACATCTGCACCGGCGGCGCCGCCGCGTAGGCGAGGCCGGCGAGCAGCGCGGCCCGCTCCCCCGCCAGCCGGTGCCCGACGGCGGCCACGCCGGCCGCGGCGAGGGCGGTGGCGGCGACGGAGGGGAGCCGCAGGGCCCACAGGCCGCCGTCCGCCACGCCGGTGTCCCACACCGCGAAGACCCCGTGCATGAGCAGGTAGTAGAGGCCGTGGACGGCGTCGACCTGCCCGAGGAGCTCCCAGAGCCCGCCGAGCGGCCGGTGCGCCGCCTGCCAGGTGACGGATTCGTCGCGCCACATGCTGCCGCCGCGCTCCAGGCCCCAGAGGCCGAGGGCGACGGCGGCGAGCGGCGGCAGCCAACGCCAGGGGGCAATACGGCTGATGTCGGCCTCCGGGTGCTTCCGCGCGGGTGGTGCGGACTCCATACTCGGGGTTCGGACCGGTTTCCTGTGGGGGTGGGGTGTGCGAGCGCTTCGAACGGCCGTGGTCACGGCCGTCCTGCCAGTCGTACTGGTGCTGGGCGGGTGCACCTCGGAGGGGTCGGACCAGAGCCCTGCCGGCGACGGCGGTGTCACCGGCAGCGCATCTCCGACGCCGACGGCCACACCGACGCCCACGCCGAGCGGGAGCAACGGCGGGAGCCCGGCTCCCAGCCGGTCCGCGACGCCGGGCGCGAGCCCCACGCCCCAGGCGCCCGACCCCGACGAGATGCTGGTGCGGGTCACGCGCACCGGCGGCTTCGCCGGGACGACCCACAGCCTGGTGATCAAGGGCGACGGCTCGTTCCTGCGGCTCGACGGGAAGGCGAAGCAGACCGGCACCGGCAAGCTGTCGGCGGCCGAACTGGCGAAGCTGCGCACCGCGCTGCGGGAGGCGGACTTCGCCCACCTGCCCCGCGTCTCCATGGGCGGGACGGTCTACGACGGGTACACCTACGCGGTGGTCCACGGCGGCTACGAGGTGGCCGCCGCCGAGGGGTCGGTGCCGGCGGGCCTGGCGAAGGTGATCGCGGCGCTGCCCGCGTTCGAGGGATAGCCGGACCGCGCGGCCCCGCGGAGCAGGACGAGCAGGACGAGCACGACCAGCAGCACTAGCCCGCCGTCGGGAGCCCCGTGCCCGCCGTCGAGATCTCCCGCAGCCGCCCGTCCAGGAAGGCCCGCAGCCGGGCCGGCATGTCCACGCCCTGCGGGTCCAGCACCCACTGGATCTGGAGCCCGTCCATCACGGCGACGGTCTCGCGGGCGACCGCCTCGCAGTCGGCCCCCGGCCGCAGTTCGCCGCGCGCGACCCCGGCCTCCAGCAGTTCGACGGTGTAGCCGAGGACGCGCGCGTAGCGCTGCTTGAAGTACTCGTGCGCGGGATGCCCGGGATTCCCGGACTCCCCGACGAGCGTGTTGTACATCCGTACGATGCCGGGCCGGCGGGTGTTGTCCGCGGCGAGGGCGACGACGGTGGCGAAGTGCGCGGCGACCGACTCGGCGGGCTCGCTGAAGAGCCGCTCCGTGTCGTGCTGCTCGCTCTGGGCCAGTACGGACAGCAGCAGGTCCTCCTTACTGCGGAAGTGGTGCAGCAGTCCGCCCTGGGTGATCCCGCAGTCGTTCGCGATCCGGGCGAGCGAGGAGGCGTGGTAGCCCCACTGCGCGAAGTGCTCGACGGCGGTGTCGAGGATCTTCTGGCGGCGGGCGTCGCCCACCGCGTAGGTCCCCCGGCCCGCCGCCTTCGCAGCCGTTCGCCTCTTGTCCTGTGCCATGCCGACCACCCTAGGGGGTGTCTGACGGATGTCCGCGGCGTCGCGACGCCCGCCAGACACCCCCTAGACGTCGGCGGTTTTCCGCCCCGAACGGGAGTGATTCAGGTCACTTTCAAAAACCTAGTGGGTGCATGGTTTTCGCGTTTACGGTGAGCTCCCCGCAGCCCTCAGGAGTACGGCCATGAACGCCATCCCCGCCTACAAGGACGCCTCCCTCCCCGTCGAGCAGCGCGTGGAGGACCTGCTCTCCCGCATGACGCTGGAGGAGAAGGCCGGCCAGCTCTTCCACTCGATGCTGATGATGAACCCGGACGGCACCCCGGTCACCGAGACCGACGGCTCGATGCTCCCCTTCACCACCCCCGAGCTGATCGAGGGCCGCTCCCTCACCCACTTCAACCTCCTCGGGACCTACGGCGCCCGCGAGATGGCCCTGTGGCAGAACGCCGTCCAGGAGATGGCCGCGGGCACCCGCCTCGGCATCCCCGTCACCCTCTCCACCGACCCCCGGCACGCCTTCACCGACAACATCGGCGCCTCCTTCAACGCCGGCGCCTTCTCCGCCTGGCCCGAGGCCCTGGGCCTGGCCGCGATCGGCGACCCCGAGCTCGTGCACCGCTTCGCCGACACGGTCCGCCGCGAGTACCTCGCCGTCGGCTTCCGCGTCGCCCTGCACCCGCAGATCGACCTGGCGACCGAGCCGCGCTGGGCCCGCCAGTCGGGCACCTTCGGCTCGGACGCCGAACTGACGGGCGAGCTGGTCCAGGCGTACGTACGGGGCCTGCAGGGCGAGGTGCTCGGCACCGGATCCGTCTCCGCGATGGTCAAGCACTTCCCCGGCGGCGGCCCGCAGAAGGACGGCGAGGACCCGCACTTCGCGCACGGCAAGGAGCAGGTCTATCCGGGCGGCATGCGCGAGCACCACCTGGAGCCCTTCCGTGCGGCCGTCGCGGCCGGCTGCGCGCAGATGATGCCGTACTACGGCCAGCCCATCGGCACCGACTGGGAGGAGGTCGGCTTCGGCTTCAACAAGGGGGTCGTCACCGGTCTGCTGCGCGAGGAGCTCGGCTTCCAGGGCATCGTCTGCACCGACTGGGGCCTGCTCAGCGACGCCGCGATCTTCGGCGAGGTGCACCCGGCGCGGGCCTGGGGCCTGGAACACCTGGGCACCGCCGAGCGCGCGGCCCGCGCCCTGGACGCGGGCTCGGACCAGTTCGGCGGCGAGCAGTGCCCGGAGGTGGTCGTGGAGCTGGTGCGCTCGGGCCGCGTCGCCGAGTCCCGCATCGACGACTCCGTACGCCGGCTGCTGCGCGAGAAGTTCACCCTCGGCCTGTTCGAGAACCCGTACGTGGATCCGGACGCGGCGGCGGAGACGGTCGGCCGGGCCGACTTCGCCGCGCTCGGCGCCGCGGCCCAGCGGCGCTCCCTCACCGTCCTGACCAACACCGGCGCCACCCTCCCGCTCTCCGGCCGGCCGAAGCTGTACGTCGAGGGCGTGGACGCGGCCGTCGCCGCCGCATACGGGGAACCGGTGTCCGAGCCGGCCGCGGCGGACCTGGCGGTGCTGCGCCTGCGCACCCCGCACGAGCCGCGCGAGAACATCTTCGAGTCCTTCTTCCACTCGGGTTCGCTGGCCTTCGCCGAGCCGGAGCTGACGCGGATCCTGGCCCTCCTCGACGCCGTCCCGACGGTGGTCTGCATCAATCTGGAGCGCCCCGCCGTCATCCCGGAGATCGCCGAGCGCGCGGCGGCGCTGATCGCCGACTACGGCGCGAGCGACGCGGCGCTGCTGGACGTGGCCTTCGGCCGGGCCGTCCCCGAGGGCCGGCTCCCCTTCGAGCTCCCGCGCTCGATGGCGGCGGTCGAGGCCTCGCGCCCGGACGTCCCGAACGACACCGAGAACCCGGTCTTCCCGCACGGCCACGGCCTGAAGATCTGATTCCGAATACTGCGGGGCCCCTGACGGCCCCGCATATGCCGGGCGCCTTTCCCGTGGGGGGATCGGCGCCCGGCACCCTCACGCTCCGCAGTCGTCCCTGTCGGAACCACGCATAGCCGCAGGCCGGTGCCTCCTCTACGCTGCACCCCTATCACGCGGGATCTTCAGGGGCGGGACATGGAACAGACACACACCACCCACAACGGCGCCGCGGCCACCCCCGGCGCCCAGCGGCGCGTGCTCGTGGTCGAGGACGACCGCACCATCGCCGACGCCATCGCGGCCCGGCTGCGGGCCGAGGGCTTCCAGGTGCAGACGGCGTACGACGGCCCGGCCGCGGTGGCCGCGGCCGAGAGCTGGCAGCCCGAGCTGCTGGTCCTCGACGTCATGCTGCCGGGCTTCGACGGGCTGGAGGTCTGCCGCCGCGTCCAGGCCCAGCGGCCGGTCCCGGTGCTGATGCTCACCGCGCGGGACGACGAGACCGACCTGCTCGTCGGCCTCGGGGTCGGGGCCGACGACTACATGACGAAGCCGTTCTCGATGCGCGAGCTGGCCGCGCGGGTCCACGTAC
Organism: Streptomyces sp. NPDC037242; assembly: GCF_055604165.1. NCBI lineage: Bacteria > Bacillati > Actinomycetota > Actinomycetes > Kitasatosporales > Streptomycetaceae > Streptomyces > Streptomyces sp. NPDC037242. The sequence continues at coordinate 375,683 of NZ_JBVJUY010000002.1, read as the reverse complement.
TGCTGCGGCGGGTGGAGCGGGCCACGCTCGCCGCGCACGCACCGCGCGGGGCCACCCTGCGCCTCGGCGACCTGGAGATCGACCACGCGCAGCGGCGGGTCCGGGTGCAGACCGAGGACGTGCACCTGACGCCGACCGAGTTCGACCTGCTGGTGTGCCTGGCGGGGACGCCGCGGGCGGTGCTCTCGCGGGAGCAGCTGCTGGCGGAGGTGTGGGACTGGGCCGACGCGTCGGGGACCCGTACCGTCGACAGCCACATCAAGGCCCTGCGCCGGAAGATCGGCGCGGAGCGGATCCGTACGGTCCACGGCGTCGGGTACGCCCTGGAGACCCCGGCGCAGGCATGAGCTCCGGGCGGCCGCACGGCGGGGGCCTGCGACCCTTCTCGCCGTTCTCGATCAAGACCAAGCTGGGCACGCTCGTCGTGGTGTCGGTCTTCATCACCACGGGCCTGCTGATGGTGGCCGTGCGCACGGACACCGAGTTCCGCTTCATCACGGTGTTCTCGGTGATCGCCTCGATGCTGATCACGCAGTTCGTGGCGCACGGCCTGACCGCGCCGCTGGACGACATGACCACGGTGGCCCGTGCGATATCCCACGGGGACTACACGCGCCGGGTGCGCGGGGCGGGGCGCCGTGACGAGCTGGGCGACCTGGCCTCCACGATCAACCTGATGGCGGACGACCTGGAGGCGGTGGACCGGCACCGCAAGGAGCTCGTCGCCAACGTCTCGCACGAGCTGCGCACGCCGATCGCGGCGCTGCGGGCGGTGCTGGAGAACGTGGTGGACGGGGTCTCGGACCCCGATCCGGAGACCATGCGGACGGCGCTGAAGCAGACCGAGCGCCTCGGCCGGCTGGTGGAGACCCTGCTGGACCTGTCCCGCGTGGACAACGGGGTGGTACCGCTGCGGGCCCGCCGCTTCGAGGTGTGGCCCTACCTGTCGGGGGTGCTGAAGGAGTCCGGTCTGGCGGCCGCCGGCCGCCCGGGGCTCACCACCGGCTCGGGCGGGCACACCCGCAACGACGTGCACCTGCACCTGGACGTCTTCCCCTCCGAGCTGTCGGCGTACGCGGACGCCGAGCGGCTGCACCAGGTCGTGGCCAACCTGATCGACAACGCGCTCAAGCACAGTCCCCCCCACGGCCGGGTCACGGTCCGCGCGCGAGCGGGCGACGCGCCCGGGAGCCTGGCACTGGAGGTGCTGGACGAGGGTCCCGGGATCCCGGAGGCCGAGCGCCACCGGGTCTTCGAGCGGTTCAACCGGGGCAGCGCCCACGGCGGGGACGGAGGCACCGGACTGGGGCTGGCCATCGCCCGCTGGGCCGTCGGACTGCACGGCGGGCACATCGGAGTGGCCGAATCGTCACGGGGATGCCGCATCCTTGTCACGCTTCCGGGCAGCTCACAGGTGCCGGGTTGACGTAGGGTTCCTGTGGGAAGGACATGATCTCGGCCACACGTCCCGAGGTCCGTCAGGGGTGCGAAGCCAAGGGGGCCGCAACCACGGTGGCTCCTGCCCGAACCACGCTTGTTTCCCGCCATTCCAGGCAATGAAACCCGCCGTTCGATGTGACCTGCACGACGGAAGTCCCGCCCGGTCTGCATCTGACGCCCGGGGAGGCGTAGCCTTTATTCCCGCTGTCCATACCTTGTGAAGCGGAAGAGGGCGGTTGCCGCCGTGTCGCCACAGTCCCCCAGTAACTCGAGCACCACGACCGAAGCAGCAGAGGGCGGGAAGAACCCCGCCTCAGGCTTCGGCGCCAATGAGTGGCTCGTCGACGAGATCTACCAGCAGTACCTCCAGGACCCGAATTCGGTCGACCGGGCCTGGTGGGACTTCTTCGCCGACTACAAGCCGGGGGGCACTGCCGCTCCGGTGAAGGCCGAGAAGTCCGTACCCTCCGCGCCGACGACGGAGGGCGCCTCCGCACAGGCCGCCGTCTCCGCCGCCGCCGCGGCCCCCCAGGCCTCCGACGCCGCCGCCACGGGGGCGGCGAGCGCCACTGCCGCCGCGCCCTCCGCGACCGCGCCCACGCCTGTGTCAGCTCCTGCCCCTGCTCCTGCCACCCCCTCTGGTGCCCCTGCTGTGACTGTCACCTCCCAGGCCCCGGCCGCCGCACCGGCCGCCGCCGCTCCCGCTCCGTCTCCCTCCGCTGCAAGCAGCGGCTCCACTGGAGCTGCTGCCGCAGCGCCCTCCCAGTCGGCCGCGCCCGCCACCGAGGCCCCCGCGGGCCCCGAGCTGGTGACGCTCCGCGGCCCGGCGGCTGCCGTGGTCAAGAACATGAACGCCTCGCTGGAGGTGCCGACGGCCACGTCCGTCCGCGCCGTCCCGGTGAAGCTGCTGTTCGACAACCGCATCGTCATCAACAACCACCTGAAGCGCGCCCGGGGCGGGAAGATCTCCTTCACCCACCTCATCGGCTACGCGATGGTGCAGGCCATCAAGGCCATGCCGTCGATGAACTACTCCTTCGCGGAGAAGGACGGCAAGCCGACCCTGGTCAAGCCGGAGCACATCAACTTCGGCCTCGCGATCGACCTGGTGAAGCCCAACGGCGACCGCCAGCTCGTCGTCGCCGGCATCAAGAAGGCCGAGACCCTCAACTTCTTCGAGTTCTGGCAGGCCTACGAGGACATCGTCCGCCGGGCCCGCGTCGGCAAGCTGACGATGGACGACTTCACCGGCGTCACCGTCTCGCTGACCAACCCCGGCGGCCTGGGCACCGTCCACTCCGTGCCCCGCCTGATGCCCGGACAGTCGGTCATCATGGGCGTCGGCTCGATGGACTACCCGGCCGAGTTCCAGGGCACCTCCCAGGACACGCTGAACAAGCTGGGCATCTCCAAGGTCATGACCCTGACCTCGACCTACGACCACCGGGTCATCCAGGGCGCGGCCTCCGGCGAGTTCCTGCGCATCGTCGCGAACATGCTGCTCGGCGAGAGCGGCTTCTACGACGACGTCTTCGAGGCGCTGCGCATCCCGTACGAGCCGGTCCGCTGGCTCCGGGACATCGACGCCTCGCACGACGACGACGTCACGAAGGCCGCCCGCGTCTTCGAGCTGATCCACTCCTACCGGGTCCGCGGCCACGTCATGGCCGACACCGACCCGCTGGAGTACAAGCAGCGCAAGCACCCCGACCTCGACATCACCGAGCACGGCCTCACCCTGTGGGACCTGGAGCGCGAGTTCGCGGTCGGCGGCTTCTCCGGCAAGTCGATGATGAAGCTCCGCGACATCCTCGGCGTGCTGCGCGACTCGTACTGCCGCACCACCGGCGTCGAGTTCATGCACATCCAGGACCCGAAGCAGCGCCGCTGGATCCAGGACCGCATCGAGCGCCCGCACTCCAAGCCGGAGCGCGAGGAGCAGCTGCGCATCCTGCGCCGCCTGAACGCGGCGGAGGCCTTCGAGACCTTCCTGCAGACGAAGTACGTCGGCCAGAAGCGCTTCTCCCTGGAGGGCGGCGAGTCCGTCATCCCGCTGCTCGACGCCGTCATCGACTCGGCCGCCGAGGCCCGCCTCGAAGAGGTCGCCATCGGCATGGCCCACCGCGGCCGCCTGAACGTCCTGGCGAACATCGTCGGCAAGTCGTACGCGCAGATCTTCCGCGAGTTCGAGGGCAACCTCGACCCGAAGTCCATGCACGGCTCCGGCGACGTCAAGTACCACCTGGGCGCCGAGGGCACCTTCACGGGCCTGGACGGCGAGCAGATCAAGGTCTCGCTCGTCGCGAACCCCTCGCACCTGGAGGCGGTGGACCCGGTCCTGGAGGGCGTCGTCCGCGCCAAGCAGGACATCATCAACAAGGGCGGCACGGACTTCACCGTCCTGCCCGTCGCCCTGCACGGTGACGCGGCCTTCGCGGGCCAGGGCGTCGTCGCCGAGACGCTGAACATGTCGCAGCTGCGCGGCTACCGCACCGGCGGCACCGTCCACGTCGTGATCAACAACCAGGTCGGCTTCACCGCCGCCCCGGAGTCCTCGCGTTCCTCGATGTACGCGACCGACGTGGCCCGCATGATCGAGGCGCCGATCTTCCACGTGAACGGCGACGACCCGGAGGCCGTGGTCCGCATCGCGCGGCTCGCCTTCGAGTTCCGTCAGGCGTTCAACAAGGACGTGGTCATCGACCTCATCTGCTACCGCCGCCGCGGGCACAACGAGTCCGACAACCCGGCCTTCACGCAGCCGCTGATGTACGACCTGATCGACAAGAAGCGCTCGGTGCGCAAGCTCTACACCGAGTCCCTCATCGGTCGCGGCGACATCACGCTGGAAGAGGCCGAGCAGGCGCTCCAGGACTTCCAGGGCCAGCTGGAGAAGGTCTTCGCGGAGGTCCGCGAGGCCGCCACGCAGCCCGCGGTCGCCGCGCCGGCCCCGGTCGCCCAGGCCGACTTCCCGGTCGCGGTGAACACCGCGGTCTCCCCGGAGGTCGTCAAGCGGATCGCCGAGTCCCAGGTCAACATCCCCGACGGGGTCACCGTCCACCCGCGTCTGCTGCCGCAGCTGCAGCGCCGCGCGGCGATGATCGACGAGGGCACCATCGACTGGGGCATGGGCGAGACCCTGGCCTTCGGCTCGCTGCTGATGGAGGGCACCCCGGTCCGGCTGTCCGGCCAGGACTCCCGCCGCGGCACCTTCGGCCAGCGCCACGCGGTCCTCATCGACCGGGAGACCGGCGAGGACTACACCCCGCTGCTGTACCTCTCGGACGACCAGGCCCGGTACAACGTCTACGACTCGCTGCTCTCCGAGTACGCGGCCATGGGCTTCGAGTACGGCTACTCGCTGGCCCGCCCGGAGTCGCTGGTCCTCTGGGAGGCCCAGTTCGGTGACTTCGTCAACGGCGCGCAGACCGTCGTCGACGAGTTCATCTCCTCGGCCGAGCAGAAGTGGGGCCAGACCTCCGGCGTCACGCTGCTGCTGCCGCACGGCTACGAGGGCCAGGGCCCGGACCACTCGTCCGCGCGTCCCGAGCGCTTCCTGCAGCTCTGCGCGCAGAACAACATGACGGTGGCCATGCCCACCCTGCCGTCGAACTACTTCCACCTGCTGCGCTGGCAGGTCCACAACCCGCACCACAAGCCGCTCATCGTCTTCACCCCGAAGTCGATGTTGCGTCTGAAGGCTGCGGCGTCGAAGGCCGAGGAGTTCACGAACGGTTCGTTCCGCCCGGTCATCGGCGACTCCACCGTGGACCCGAACGCGGTCCGCAAGGTCGTCTTCTGCGCCGGCAAGGTCTACTACGACCTGGAGGCCGAGCGGGAGAAGCGCGGCATCACGGACACGGCGATCATCCGCATCGAGCGGCTGTACCCGCTGCCGGGTGCCGAGCTCCAGGCCGAGATCGCCAAGTTCCCGAACGCGGCGAAGTACATCTGGGCGCAGGAGGAGCCGGCGAACCAGGGTGCGTGGCCGTTCATCGCGCTGAACCTGATCGACCACCTCGACCTGGCGGTCGGCGCGGACATCCCGGCGGGCGAGCGCCTGCGGCGCATCTCGCGCCCGCACGGCTCGTCCCCGGCGGTGGGCTCCGCGAAGCGCCACCAGGCGGAGCAGCAGCTCCTGCTGAACGAGGTCTTCGAGGCCTGAGCCCCGTGACCACCGGAAGGCCCGGCACCCCCTCGGGGGCGCCGGGCCTTCCGGCGTACCGGGCCGCTGCGGGCGGGCCCTACGGCTGGGGCTCGAAGTCCCAGTACGGGCGTGCCTGCTGGCGGGCGGAGACCGTGTGGACGTGCTGGGGGCCGAGGGTGCGGATCAGGCCCTTGATGCCCGCGTCCTCGTGCTTTCCGGCCTCCGTGTCCTCGCGGACCGAGCGGAGGTCGGCGGCCAGCGCGATCTGGGCGCTGAGCGCCATCGGATGGTCCGGGCCCAGCACCTGCTCGGCGGTGCGCAGGGTCTCCCGGCTCAGGTCCACCGCGGAGTCGAGCCGTCCGGTGATGTTGCGGTGCCCGGTGGCGTTCAGGGCGCAGCCCAGCGTCCAGGGGTGCTGGTCGCCGAGCGCGCCCCGCATCCCCACCAGCGCCTGTTCCGCGAGCGAGAGGGCCTCGGTGCGCTCGCCCTGGGCGCGCAGTACGAGGCCGAGGTTGCCGACGGTGCCGATGCTGTAGGGGTGGGCGAGCCCCAGCTGGGACTGGTAGCCCCGTACGACGTCCTCGGAGATGCGGCGGGCCTCGCCGACGTCCCCGTACTCGCGCAGGTACGTCGCGTAGTCCGAGGCGACCATCAGCGTCCAGGGGAACTCGGCGCCGAAGACGCGCGTGGAGCGCTCCAGGACGCTGCGCAGCCGGGCGCCGGCTCCGGCGATGTCCCCGGAGCGGCGCAGGCACATCCCGAGGTTGTGCTCGGCGCGCAGGGTCTGGGGGTGGTTGGTGCCCAGGACCTGGATGTGGATCTTGAGGCCCTGTTCCTGGCGGGCGAGCGCCTCCCGGTAGCGGCCCATCAGGCGCAGTCCCATGGCGCAGCCGATGCCGGAGGAGAGGGTGGCGATGTGCCGTACGCGCAGGACGCGTTCGCGGCGGCGCAGGGTGTCAAGGTCGGTGTCGTACGCCTCCTGGTAGCGGCCGAGGAGGCGCAGGACGACGGCGACGTTGTTCTGGGCGTTGAGGGTGGTGGAGTCGTCCTCGCCGAGCAGTTCGCGGTAGGTGGCGAAGGAGTGCTCCAGCAGTTCCCGGGCCTCCTCGAACTTGGCGGTGCTGAGCAGGACCCCGGCGTAGGTGCTGGTGGCGCGCAGGGTCTCCAGGTCGCGGTCGCCCCGTTCGGCGAGGAGGCGGTCGGCGCGGGAGCGGGCGAGGGTCTCGGCCCGGCGGAAGTGGCCGAGCATGCGCAGGGCGCCGCTGTGGTGGTAGCTGAGCTCGCGCACCTGGTCGTGGTCGTCACCGAGCATGGCGCGCCAGATGGCGTCGGTCTGTTCGGCGAGCCGCAGGCAGGTGCGGTACTCCCCGGCGAGCATCAGGTAGCGCAGGCAGTGCAGCAGGAAGTTCTGGATGCGGGGGTTGGTGCTGGTCAGGACGCCGGAGGAGTCCAGGTGCGGGATGAGTTCGGCGTAGCGGGGCCAGAGCCTGGAGTCGGCGGGCCGTCCGGGGTCGGCGGCGGCGAGGACCTGGCGGACGGCGCGGGAGAGGGGCTCGGCCTCGTCCTCGCCGAGGTCCTCGCGGACGATGTTGTGGACCATGCGGTGGAGTTGGACGGTCTCCAGGCCGCCGCCCTCCTCGACGGGGAGGTCGGAGTACTCCAGGCGGACCACGGAGAACTGGACGAGCTTGTTGAGGGCGGCGTTCCAGCGGATCTGGTCGTTGATGAGGCCCGCGAGGTCCTCGGGCACGTCGTCTGCGGGGAACTCGCGCAGCAGCCGCAGCGGGACCCGGCCGGGTGCGAAGAACACGAACAGCCGGAGCAGGGCGAGGGCGTCGGGGAAGTTCTCGCGGATGTTGTTGAGCAGTATGGCGAGGGCGGTGGGGAAGGGCAGCGGGTAGTCGTCGGAGATGGTGACGGCTTCGTGGGAGTCCAGGCGGCGCTTGAGCAGGGCCAGGTAGTCGCCGACGGGGAGCGGGGAGTCGGCGAGCCAGCCGGCGGTCTGGTCGAGGGCGAGCGGGTAGTCGTCCAGGGCCTCGGCGAGCTGGTCGGCCTCCTCGCCGGTGAGGCGCAGGGCCCGGCGGCGGATGAAGGTGACGGACTCGGGCCGTGCGTAGAGGGGCACTTCGACCAGGCTGGTGTGCCGGGAGGCCCATTCCCGGTTGCGGGAGGTGATGATGACGTCGCCCGCGCCCGACGGCAGCAGGTCGGTGAGGTCGTCGGGGTTGTCGCAGCCGTCGAAGACCATCAGCCAGCGGCTGTACGGGGCGCCCCGGCGCAGGGCTTCGAGGACGGCCCGGATCTGCTCGCCGTAGCTGCCGGCGCCGCGCGGCAGGCCCAACGCGGGGGCCAGGTCGGCGAGGCGTTCGCGCAGGGTGGGCCGGTCCTCGGCCGGTACCCACCACACGACGTCGTACTCGGAGGCGAAGCGGTAGGCGTACTCGGTGGCGACCTGGGTCTTGCCGACGCCGGAGAGCCCGAGCAGGGTCACGGTGGAGGCGCCGGGCGGGGCCTGCGACAGGGCTTCGCGGAGGTTGCCGATGACGTCGTTGCGGCCGGTGAAGCGGGGGTTGCGGCGCGGGACGCGGCCCCAGATCTCGGGCGGGTCGTTGGGGAAGCGCGGGCCGCGGCGGCCGGTCTCGGCGCCGACCCGGTCGGTGGGCAGGTCCAGGCGGCGCAGCACGCGGTACTCGGCCTCGTACGAGTCCAGGCCCCACAGGTCGGTCTTCTCCAGTACGGCGACGGCGCTGGGCAGCGGGGCGTCGGTGAGGCAGACGGCCGCGAACCGGTCGGGGTGGCGGTCGGTGACCTCGCGCAGGGCGGTGTTCCACTCCTCGTCCGTGCGGGTACCGGCGGAGAAGTAGCGTTCGCTGAGGATCAGCAGGACCCGGCCGCCGCCGCGGGCGAGGTCGTCGAGGGCCTCGCCGACGCCGGGGCTGTTCTGCGGGTCCCAGCGCTGAAGGGTGACGCGGTGGCCGTACTCCTCCAGGCGGTGGGCGATCCACACGGCCCAGGGGCGGTTGAAGCCCGCGAAGCTGATGACGAATCGCTGCGGCTGGAGCATTCCGTCACGGTCCTGCCGAGTGCCGGTGGTCATGCTGCCGTCTCCCTGGATGCGGGCGGTGGACGGGGTTGAAAAGGTACCGCAGCGGTGCTCGCGCAGGGCCCCCTCAGCCGTGTGCGAAAGGGGCGAGTTCGGGGTGCGCCCGGCACCAGTCGAGGCGTTCGCGGTCCACGGCGCGGCGGGCGGCCGCGTGCTGGTCCCCGGGCGGCGCCAACTCGTCCATGGCCCGCTCGGCGGCGGCCATCGCGTCGGTGAACTCCCGCCCGGCACCGGTCAGTTGGCCATGGGCGCGGATGGCGGGCAGTACGGCGGCCACCTGCGCGCGGATCCTGGCGTGCTGGGCCCACGCGCCGCGGGCCCCGTAGAGGGCGGCCCGCTGCCAGTAACCGGCCAGCGCCAGGTGGGCGTACGCGCCGTGCAGCAGCCCGTCCAGCGGGCGGGGGTCCGCGCGCCAGGGGGCCCAGTACCGGGGCGTGCGGTCGGCGGTGTGCAGGGTGACCACGTCGGCCAGGGCGGTCAGTTTGCCGTGCTGCACCTCGTGCACGAGGGTCGCGGCGAGCGCCGGCGGGGCCTGCGCCCGGGCCAGCAGGGAGCCCGCGGCGGCGGGCAGGGTCGCGCCGTTGGAGCGGGAGCCGCCGCCGAGGGGGACGACGGAGCGCAGCAGCAGGCCGGTCTCCTCCGCGCGGGCGGTGTCGTAGCGCTGGAGCAGGGTGAGGGCGCCGCACCACTGGATGTCCCACCGCTTGTGGCCCTTGGGGGTGAGCCGGCGGGCCGGCCGCACGGGCGCCGGCCGGTCCGCGCCGGGGGCCCGGTAGGGGTCGAGGTCGTCGAGGGCGGTACGGCCGCCGGGCAGGGTGTGCAGGGCCAGCGTGGCCGGGTCCTCGGGGTCCCAGGAGCATTCGGTGAGGGCGAGCGGGCCGGGGCGGGCCGGGCGCAGCAGTCCGAGGGTGGGCAGGACGAGGCGGCCGTGCACGGGCCGCAGGGTGGCCTTGAAGGCGATCCCGGAGCGCAGGGCGGCGGCGACGGCGAGCGCCCCGAGGTGGGCGAGGTCGGCCGGGGGCCCGTACGGGGCGTGCAGCCGGCGCAGGGTCTCCTCGGCCCACACCCCGGTGGCCGGATAGTGCAGGACGTCGCGGACGGCGTCGGGGTCGTGCCGTTCGGCCTCCTCCAGCAGGGCCCAGTGCTCGGCGGCCTCCCCGGCGCGCCCGCCGGGGGCGGCGTCGAGCACGGCGCGCAGCAGGACCAGGCGCTTGGAGCGGCGTACGTCGCGCACGAGGCGGGTGCCGTCGGCCGAGGGTTCGGTGGAGGCGAGGGCGCGCAGGGTGGCGGAGGTGACGGTGAAGGGCTTCACGACGCGGCCTGCCGGGTGGCGTCGCGCAGGGCGTGGGCGATGTGCCGGATCAGGGCCTGGAGGTCGGCGCAGTACACGGACGGCTGACGGAACCCCTCGCCGGCGAGGTAGCGGTGGGGGTAGTGGCCGCCGCCGCACACCTCCACGAGTTCGCAGGAGCGGCAGTCGGCGGCGAGCGCGTCGCGGCCCAGCTGGCGGGCGACGAGCCCGGGGTGTTCCAGCAGTTCGTCGAAGCTGTGCGTGGCGAGGTCCATTCCGGTGCCGGCGGCGCCCTCGTAGGCGGACTTCAGCGAGTCGGCCTGCTCGATGGTGCCGTCGGTCTCGACGACCGCGGTGGCGGCGGGGGCGAGGCCGAGGGTCTCGGTGGCGCCGGGCAGGCCGAGCAGCAGGGCGATGACCTCCTCGAAGATCCGGATCCGGGTGCGCCGCTGGCCGTCGTGCCACCAGCGTTCGAAGACGGCGAGGAGCCAGTCGGCGTACGGGGTCTCGTGGGGGCGCCGGCCGGGCGGCGGGGCGCTCCAGTTGGCCAGGGGCAGCAGCAGGCCGATGCCGGGCGGCTTGAAGGCGAGCAGGGACTCGTACGTCTCCACCGGGTCCTGGGCGAGGTCCACGACGCAGAGCACTCCGGCGTAGCTCTCGGGGTGGCGGGCCAGGAGCCGCAGGCCTCGGGCGGCGGCGGTGAACCCGGGCCGCCCGGCGTGGTCCACGCGGCGGGCGTTGTGCGCGGGCAGCCCGCCGTCGAGGCTGACGCCGACGCGGATCCCGGCGGCGGCCAGCGCGGCGAGCCGGCCCCGGGTGAGCAGGACGCCATTGGTCTGGACGGTGGCGGTGACCCGGGTGCGCGGGGAGGCCGCGCGCAGGGCGTCGCGTACGGCGTCCACGGGTGCGGCGAGTTCGGCGGGTGCGGTGAGCAGGGGCTCTCCGCCGTGCAGGACGAGGTCGACGCGGGGCAGGTCGTGGGCTGCGGCGTGCTCGGCGATGCGGTGGGCGGCGCGGGCCGCGGTGGCCGGGGTCATGGCGGTGGGCTGGGCGCGCCAGCCCTGGTCCTCCATGGCGTAGACGTAGCAGTAGGTGCAGGCGAGGTTGCAGCGGCTGCGGGTCTTGAGGACGAACTGGCGTATGGGGTGGGGCCGGTGGCCGCCGGCGCGGGCGGCGGGCACGTCGAGCCGGGTGTACGGCCAGGGGGCGTGGCGCGCGTGCCGTGCGTGACTCGCCCGGAGGGACTGCTCGCGGTGCGCGGGCAGCAGGGCGTCGCTCGTGTTGGTGTGCCTCATCGCCCGTACCTCCCGCCCCCCGGCTGCCGCACCCGGACTCCGCCCGTGCGCACCCCCGGGGAGGTGCCCCTGCGGACGGTCCATCCCTGCCCTTCACAGGGCCCGGGCTAACGGCGGAAAGTGGTCAACTCCCGGTCAGCGGACGGCCGGTACGTCACAGTCCGTCACATACGGTGTCCGATCAGGCCAATCCGGAGTCGAAGGCGTTCAGGATCTCGGCCGGGTGCGTCACCCGCTCGACCATGCCCTCGATCACCTGGGCGAGCACCGGATGCTCGATCCCCCGCAATGCGGCCAGGTCCAGACCGGAGAGGTCCGGCAACCGCCCGGGGCACTCGGGGGCCGCCGCCACCGCCGCTTGCTGATGTTGGGTCACCATGGGCCGCACGTCCCCCTGTTGCGTAGCGTTCGATGGTCCACTGCCCTTTCCCTCCGGGGGGTCGACGGAAACGGCCTCGCCCCCTGCCGGGGCTCCGGGGCCGGATCTGCCCCTGCGCGGCAGATGAGCCCGCATCCGGCCCCGCCGGCGTTTGAGGCGCGGAGTTCCGGGGGCCGGCCCCCGGGCAGCGGCGCCGCACCCGGGCGGTCACAGGGGCGGCTCCAGGGCGTGGATACGGGCCCGCACGGCCGCGGCGCGGTCATCGGCGCCGAGCCGCGTCCACGACTCCAGCGCCGAGCGGTACGCGTCGAGCGCCGCGCGGGGCCGCGCGAGGCGCTCCAGTACCTCCCCGCGCAGCTCCTGCACCCGCGCGGCCAGCCCGAGGGCGGTGTCCCGCCGCTCCCCCCGCTCGGCTTCCAGGGCCGTGCGCCACGCCCGCCGGTAGGAGTCCGCCGCCCGGTCGAGCCGGTCCAGCGCCCGGGTCTGGGCGTGGATCTGCTGCTGCACGTCCCCGTGGTCGCGCCAGGCGCCGGCCTGCTCCAGGGGGCTGCGGCTCTGCCGGACGGCCAGCTCCAGCAGGTACTCCGCCTCGCGCAGGTCCACCAGGTCGCCCTCGTACGTGTGCCGCAGGCGCAGCCCCGCCGCCAGCCGGATCAGCCGGTGCGCGGCCCGGGGGTCGGACTGCGGCACCGCGGCCCGGCTCTCGCGCAGTACCCGTACCGCGGTGGAGGCGAAGGCGCGCCCGTCGGCCTCGGTGGTCCCGGCGCGGGCCAGGAGCACCTCGCCCCACTCGGGCAGCAGTTCGCCGAACGAGTCCCCGTCCCGGGGGATCAGCCGCCGGGCCCGGCCGTAGGCGCCGGCCGCGTCCTCCAGGGCGGTGGGGTCGGCGTCCCGTTCGTGGCGGGCCCGGTGCACCCGCGCCAGGCAGAGCAGTGCCGACACGCGCAGTTCGGGGTCTTCGGCGGCCTCGGCGAGCGCGGCCTCCAGCTGCCCGGCGGCCTCCTCCAGCCGCCCGGGCAGGTACCGCAGCGCGGTGGCCAGTTCGACGCGGACCCGGGCCCGCGCCTCCTGCCCGGCCGCCGGGTCCACGGCCAGGCGGTCGGCGGCCCGGGCGGCCAGGGCGGTGCGCGCCCCCGGGTCGGGGGTGTACGGCAGCAGCGCCAGCAGTACCCGCCCGAGGGCGAGCCGCAGCGCCGGGTCGGGGGCGTCGGCGGCGTCGGCGGCAGGGTCGCGGCCCGCCGGCCCGTCCGCGTCGGGGCCGGAGCCGGAGCCAGGATCGGGATCGCGGTCCGATCCGGTCAGGGCCTCCAGCGCGGCCCGCGCCTCCAGCAGGGCCGCCGGGTCCGCCCGTAGCGCGCTCAGCTCGGTCAGGGCCCGCGCCCGCCGTACCGCGCAGTCCACCCGCAGCGCCGGGTCCAGGTCCGCCGCGGCCCCGGCGGCGGCGAACTCCCGTTCCGCCGCGGCCAGCAGAGCGGCGTCCGGTTCGGCCGCCAGGGCCCGCTCGTACAGCACCCGGCCCAGCACCGCCCGCGCCCCGGGGGTGCGCAGCCCGGCCAGGGCGTGCTCGGCCTCCGCCAGGAGGCCGGGGTCTCGCTGGAGCGCCCACAGCCGCAGCAGCGCCCCCGCCAGCTCGGTCTCGGCCTCGCCCGGCAGGTCCCCGGGTCCGGCGGGGATCGCCACCGCCCGCCGCAGTACCGTCACCGCCTCGTGCAGCGTGCGCTGGCCGCGCGCGTCCCCGCTGCGGTCGTGCTCCGCGAGCCGTTGTCGCGCGGTCCGCAGTGCCCCGTCCCGGCCGGGCGGTGGCGGGCCGCTGGGCTCCGCGGCCGGGCCGTCGGGGGGCGGGCCGGGCAGGTAGCGCCGTACGACCTTGGCGGAGACCTGTGCGAAGGCCTGCGGCAGCCGGCCCGCCGGGACCCGCTCGTCGGCGGCGCCCCCGGCCGGCGCGGGCGCCCCGGTCAGCTGCGTGACGGCGAGCGCGGGGAAGTTGCGTACGCCCCGCCCGAAGTGCGCCAGCACGTACTCCGAGCAGTGCTTGAGGACCAGCGCGGCCTCGTCCCGCCCCAGCGGCCCCAGCAGTACGTCCTGCACCCCGGGCACGAAGGCGTACCAGCCGGCCTCGGAGGTGCGCCGGAGCAGCCCGCTCAGCAGGACCTCCGCCAGGTCGGAGGGTTCCGAGTCGGGCAGCATCGTGCGCTGCACCAGCCGCATCACGGGCAGGGTCAGCGGCGCCGCGGACAGGTACACCGCGAGTTGCACGGCCCGGGGCGCGGCCGAGGCGCGAAAGCGCCGCACGAGTTCGCGCGGCGGCCGGGCGGCCCGCGGCGGCGGCGGGGGCGCGGCCGGGTGGCGGGCCAGGACCCGGCCCACCTCGGCGGGGACGGGTCCGGTGCCGAGCCCGGCGACGAGCCGGGCCCAGGCGCCGAGCGCGGTGGCGCTCGGGGGCAGCACGGGTACGGTCAGCCCTCCGGTGGGCCGCCCGGGCCGCGGCGGCCGGTCCGGGCAGAACCGCAGCTTCCCGCCGCCGCCCTCGACCCGCGCGAGCGTGCCCCGCTCGGTCGGCAGCCAGCTGCGGCTCCAGAGTCGCTGCGGCAGGGGCTGGACGACCACGCAGGGGGTGCACTCGGCCCACCGGTGCAGCAGCCGCTGCGCCTCGCCCTCGCGCCACACCGGCCCGGCGCAGTCGGACACCACCATGGTCAGCGCCCGCCCGGTGGGGTCGCGCAGCTGGTCCCCGGAGGCCGTCCCGGGTCCGGGCAGCGGCCGGCGCCCCACGGCCGCGCTCCCGTCCGCGAGCCGGTGCAGGTAGTACACCTGCACGTCCCGGAAGGCGCCCAACCGCTCGCACACGGCGCGCAGTTCCTCGAACATGTCCTGCCACACCGCCATCGACGGCGACGCGTCCATCACCAGCCGTACGGTCGCCTCGCGCCGGCTCTCGCGCCGGAAGACGGGGATGACGAGCCCGAGCGCCCGGGCGCTGGCCTCGGCGGTGGCGGGCTCGTCGAGCACCCTGCGGCCGGGCAGGGAGGGCGGCCGGTGCCGCTGGAGGGCGCGCAGGGCCCGCTGGACGTCGAGGATCCGGGGCAGCCCGGCGGCCGCGGGGACCCGTACGGGCACGCCGTCCAGGGCGTCCGGCGCGCCGGGGCCCTGCGGCCCGCTCCCGGGATCGGAACCGGTCCCGGGGCCCGGGCCGGCCTCGGGTGCGTACAGGCCGACCGGGTCCTCGGTCTGCGGCCGTGGCGGGCGTACGGGCTCCCGCCCGGGCGCCGCGTCCTCCCCCTCGTGGGCCGGCTCCCGTCCGGGCGCGTCCGTTCCCGGCGGCGGACCGCCGGGCGGGCCGATGTGGCCGGCGAGCCAGAGCGCGTCGGCCATCTCCTCGGTGGACGGGTCGAGCCCGGCGGCCCTGAGCAGGGCGGCCAGCTCGCGGATGCCGGACCCGGCGGGTGGTGGCACGGCCCGTCACCTCGGGCGGTCGAGGCGCTGGATGAGCAGGTCCGCGAGGTCCTCGCGGGTGGGCGGCGCGGCGTGGTGGGTGAGGTAGATGGCGTTGAGCAGTTGGTCGGCGGCGACCAGCTCGGACTGCGAGCGGCTGAGGAACTCGCGGATCAGATCGGCCCCCAGCCGGGCCGCCTCCTCGCCGAGGTGCGCCCGCACCATGGTGGCGAGCCGCTTCTCCCCGGGCTGTCCGAGCTTGAGCTGGATGCAGCGGCGCAGCAGGGCGGCCGGGAAGTCCCGCTCGCCGTTGCTGGTCAGGATGATGAAGGGGAAGGCCCGGCACCGCACCCGCCCGTCGCGGACGGTCACTTTCGCCCCGTCGTCGGTGAGCACCTGCACCTCGGGCTCGCTGTCGGCGACCCGCTCCAGCTCGGGGAGGGCGAACTCCCCTTCCTCCAGCACGTTCAGGAGGTCGTTGGGCAGGTCGATGTCGCTCTTGTCCAGCTCGTCGATGAGCAGGACGCGCGGCCGCTCGGCCGGCAGCAGGGCCGT
Organism: Streptomyces sp. NPDC037242; assembly: GCF_055604165.1. Lineage (NCBI taxonomy): Bacteria > Bacillati > Actinomycetota > Actinomycetes > Kitasatosporales > Streptomycetaceae > Streptomyces > Streptomyces sp. NPDC037242. The sequence goes on along the minus strand of NZ_JBVJUY010000002.1, from coordinate 360,041 downwards.
GCCCAGCGGCCCGAGCCGGATGTACTTCCCGATCCCCGGCGGGTCGGCCCGCCCCGCGGCGCCGCCGCCGCTGGCCGCGAGCTGCACGTCCTGGAGCCGGCCGATGGCGTCGTACCGGTACAGGCCCTCCTGGAGCACGGTCCGCGAGACCACGGGCCAGCGCAGCACCCGTCCGAGCTTCAACTCGTGGGCGACGGCGTGCGCGAGGGTGGACTTCCCCGTTCCCGGGTAACCGGTCACCAGCAGCGGCCTGCGCAGGTAGAGCGCGGCGTTGATGGCCTCCAGCTCCTCCGGCTCGGGCCGGTGCAGCTCGGCGGCCTGCCGGTGCGCCCCGAGGCGGCGCGCCACGTTCCCGTCGGGCTGCGCGGCTACCGTACCGGCCTGCGCCACGGGTCCGCCGTCGAAGTCCCGCCAGGGCGGCGGGTCTGGCAGCGCGGCGATCCCGTCGTGGGGCTCGCCGACCCCGCGGTAGATGAGCCATTCCTCGTTCACGCGTACCCCTTCCCTCGCGTCCCTCTCCCGCCCATACCGCCCACGGCGCCCGGGGTGCGGGCGGTCACAGGTCCCCCTGGAGCGGTTCGTCCTCCGGCAGCGGCCGCCCCGGGTCGTTCCAGATCAGCGCCACGCCCGCCGCCCAGTAGGCGTCCGGGTCCGCCCCGTGCACCCGGCCCCGCAGGGCCTGGAACCGCTGCGGCAGCACCGGGCCCCGGCCGGCGTCCGCGAACTCCTCGCGCAGCCCCCGGTGGTACGGCTCGCACGACACCCCCGGATCCGGCGGCGGCCGGCGGCACACCGCCACCGCGTACCCGGCGGCCCGTACCGCCGCCAGCGCCCCCAGCGTGGGCTCCAGCCCGGGCGCCCGGCAGTGCACCGGCACGGTGTTGTCCGCGAGCCCCGCCAGCCACCGCGGCGAGGGGCCGCGCGGCCGCCCGCCCGCGCAGTCGGCCCGCTCGTCCGGCAGCGGGCCCGCCTGGACCCGCTCCCAGCGCCGGGCCGCCGCCGGCGGGTCCGGGCCGTCCGCCGGGTAGCGGAACACCACCGGCCGCTGTACGCCCAGCGGCAGCCCTCCGGCCACCGTCCACTCGTCCACCGCCAGCCCGAACAGCTCGGTCGCCACGGCCACTTCGAGCCGGGCCGCCGCCTCGTGCGTGTCGCAGCGCCGGAACGCCTCGGCCAGCGGCGCCCGCAGCGCCTCCGGCAGGGCCGCCAGGGTGGCCCGTACGCCCGAGTCCACCGGTGTCACCCGGCCGGGCCCCGACAGCACCGAGACCCGCCAGTCGTACACGTCCTCCCAGCCGTGCGCCCACGCCTCCAGCAGCGCCGAGGGGCCGTCCGGCCGGGGCGCGGCCCCGTTGCCGCCGCGGTGGCCGTGGACGGCGAGCGCGGCCGGGGCGCGCCGGCGGTGCTCCCGCTCCGCCAGGCCGCGGTCGCGGCGCTCGGCCAGCTCCCGGCGCAACGGGCGCCACAGCCGCTCCGCCGTCGCCCGTACCCAGTCCCACAGCTCCTCGTCGGCGCCCGGGGAGGGCGGCTCGCGGTGGGCCGCCACGCTCACCTCGGTCGCGTACCGGAGCATCGCCGCGGCCTCACCGGCGCCGCCGGGCGGGTCGCGCAGCAGGCCCAGCCCGTCGCGCCAGCTCAGCGGGGCCGCCGCCGACGGGTCCGGCTCGTCCCCGCGCGCCGCCTCGACCAGGGCCCGTACGGCCTCCGAGGAGCCCGGCGCGGGCAGTTCGGCGAGCAGCCCGCACAGCGTGGTCCGCTCCCCCGCGGTGAGCCGCCCGCGCGCGCCGTACGGGTCGGCGTCGGGCGACGGCAACTCGCCCTGCACGTCGGTCCAGGTGCGGCGGCTGTTGAGGTCGCTGCGGTGCTGGTCGTAGTGGTACAGGTCGTGCGCCTGCATGACCCGGCGGTACGTCCCCACCTGCCCGGTCGCCGGAACCAGCGGCAGCGTCCGCAACTGCACGACCGACACGGCGAGTCCGCCGCCGCCGGTGTGGCGGCGGGCCTTGACCACTCCGACGACCTCGCCGGTGGCCAGGTCCACCACCGGGCCGCCGGACATGCCCGGCTCGATCTCGTCCTCGCCGCCGAGCCGGATCGCCGCGCCGTTGCCGGCGGAGCCGCGCAGCCGGGTGATCCGGCCGGTGATCTCGGGGGTGCCGAGGTCCTCGGTGACGCCGAAGTAGGCGACCTCGGCCAGCCGGGGCCGGGGCCGGTCGGTCAGCCATGCGCAGGCGTGCGAGACGGGCGCCAGCACCCGGACCAGCGCCAGGTCGGGCAGGTCCCACAGGGCCCGCCGGCCGGGGCGGTGGCCCTCCAGCCGCTCGGGCAGTACGCAGTCCACGCGCCCGGCGACGGTCCCGGTGGGCGCACCGTTCCCGGCGGGGCTCCCGGACTGGAAGGTGATGCCGACCTCGCGCCCGACCAGACGCACCGCAGCACCCCCTTCGCCGACCACGTGTGCGCACGTCAGGACCCAGCCGGGGGCGATGAAGAAGCCGCTCCCCCACGTGGGGCCGGACCAGCCGCTGCCAGAGCCTTCATACCCGCCGGAGGGGGCGTGGACGCGTACGGTCGCCGCACGGACGAGGGGCTCCAGAAGCTCGTAGGCGCGCGCGGGGCCCTCCGAGCGCCCGTCCGGCATCCGCTGGCCCGCCCCCCGCTCGCCCTTTGAGGCCATCAAGGCTAGCGCCGGGTGCCGGAGCGCGGGAGGTGTCTTCGGCAGGCGGATTATCCTGGCGGGAAACACCCCATCACGACCGCCTGTACGGCACGGAGCCCGACTTGTACTTCACCGATCGCGGCATCGAGGAGCTGGAGAAGCGGCGCGGCGAGGAGGAGGTCACTTTCGAGTGGCTCGCCGAGCAGCTGCGCACTTTCGTCGACCTGAACCCGGACTTCGAGGTTCCGGTGGAACGCCTGGCCACCTGGCTGGCCCGCCTCGACGACGAGGAAGAGGACGACGAGTAGCCGACGACGCTGAGGGGGCCCGCCCCCGCCCGGCACGACGCAGGGGCCCGACCGCAGCACGCGGCCGGGCCCCTGCGTCGTACGCCTGAGGCGGCGCCAGGGGGTGTCTGACGGATGTCCGCGGCGTCGCGACGCCCGGCACGCGCTCTCGCCGCACCGGACGCCGCTCCTTCCCCACGGACACCCGCCAGACACCCCCTAGTGCCCCGTACGGGCCCGGTCGTACGCCAGGGACAGCGCGCCGTGCGTGACCAGCAATCCGGCCGCCGCCAGCCAGCCCGGGCTGCGCCGGCGGGCCGCCCAGAGCATCAGGGGGGCGCCCGCCGCGAGCTGGGCGGCGCCCAGGCGGCGGGCCTTCGGGCCGCGGACCCACGGGCCGAGCGGCCCGCCCTCCACCACGTCGAGCTCGGCCCGTACCGCGTCGCGCCAGCCCGACCACTCCACGGTCTCCGCGCCCGGCGCGACCCGGGCCGCCTCCCGCAGCCGGTCGGCGGGCTCGCCGGGGGCCAGCCCTGCGGGCAGCGCCAGTCCGGCCCGGGCCAGCAGGGCGATCAGCCCGAGCAGCCGGGCGGCGCCGTCGGCCGCTTCGTCGGGGCGCGTGAGCCGCTCCAGTTCCTCCAGGTCCAGTACGGGGTCCAGCCCGAGCCGCGCCGCCAGCACCCGCATGGCGTCCGCGTCGCCGACCGGGCGGCCCGCGGGGTCCCACGCGTAGGCCGCGGGCCGCCGGAACCCGGAGGACAGCGCGAAACCGGTGTGGCCCGACTCCCACCACAGGCTCAGTACCGGCCAGTTGACGCCGATCGCGACCGCCGAGCCCCAGCCCGACAGCACCTCGTCCACGGACTCCTCGCCGCCGAGCCACGGCTTGCCCTCCGGGACCAGCACGCTCCACTCGCCGGCGGGGGCGAGGAGCAGGCGTTCGCGCAGCATGTGCGCGGCGGGGCGGGCGACGAGCGGCTCGGTGCGGCAGAGGAGCAGCCCGCCCGCCGTGGTCTGGGAGATCGACATGCCCACACGCTAAGGCAAATCATCCCAAGCCACCCAAACCAGATCTCATCAGCGCACTTGACTTCCCTCAACCGCGATATATCGTGTTGATGAGAAGACGCGATATGTTGCGTGCGTCGAGACCTTACGCCGAGGAGGATCAGCACCATGGCTGAGCAGAAGACGTGGTCGGTCGCCGAACCGCAGGAGCTCACCTTCGAGGAGCCGGTGACCGAGGTCCGCGTCCGCGTGGTCGCCGGCACGGTCAATGTCGTCGCGGCGGCCGGCGCCGACCGGGGAGCGGCCCGCCTGGAGGTGGCCGAGGTCGACGGACCTCCCCTGCACGTCGTGCAGGAGGGCGGAGTCCTCACCGTCTCCTACGAGGACCTTCCCTGGAACGGCGCCCAGGGCTTCAAGAAGTGGTTCGAGGGCAAGCCCTGGAAGGCCTGGTCCCCCTCCGACTCCGGCCGCAAGGCCTGGGAGCGCAGCGCCACCGTCACCCTCACCGTCCCCGCCGCCACCCGCGTGCAGCTGGCCACCGTCAGCGCGACCGTCTTCGCCTCCGGCATCAGCGGCGACACCGACGTCAACGGGGTCTCCGGCGACGCCACGCTGGTCGGCCTGTCCGGCCGGGTCAGGACGCACACCGTCTCCGGCGGCGTCGAGGCGCAGTCCGTGACCGGTGGGCTCGGCTTCCACTCCGTCTCCGGCGGCCTGACCGTGGTCGACGGCGCGGGCGGCAGCGTACGGGCCGACTCGGTCAGCGGCGACATGCTCATCGACCTGGCCCCGGGCACCGCCGAGCCGCGGCCGGTGGACATCTTCCTGAACTCCGTCTCCGGCCAGGTCGCCATCCGCCTGCCGCACCCCGCCGACGCCCGCGTCGAGGCCAACACCGCCACCGGCGGGGTCTCCAACGCCTTCGAGGACCTGCGGGTCTCCGGCCAGCTGGGCGCCAAGCGCATCACCGGCACGCTGGGGGCCGGCACCGGCACGCTGCGCGCCACCACCATCTCCGGCGCGATCGCCCTGCTGCGCCGGCCGCAGTCCGACGCCCCGACCGCCGAAGTCCCGCTCGCGCTCGACAAGAAGGTGCTCTGACATGCCGCCCGTCTTCGCCCACGGCCGCCTCCGCCTCTACCTCCTCAAGCTGCTGGACGAGGCCCCGCGCCACGGGTACGAGGTGATCCGCCTGCTGGAGGAGCGCTTCCAGGGCCTGTACGCACCCTCCGCGGGCACCGTGTACCCGCGCCTGGCCAAGCTGGAGGCCGAGGGGCTGGTCACGTACGCCACCGAGGGCGGGCGCAAGGTGTACTCCATCACCGAGGCGGGCCGCGCCGAACTGGCCGACCGCAGCGGCGAACTGGCGGACCTGGAGCTGGAGATCCGCGACTCGGTGTCCGAACTGGCCGCCGAGATCCGCGCCGACGTGCGCGGCGCGGCGGGCGACCTGCGGCGCGAGATGCGGGCCGCGGCCTCCGCGTCGGCGACGCGGGTGGAGGACGAGTCCTGGAAGGCGGCCAAGGAGGAGCTCCGCAAGGCCAGGGCCGAGTGGAAGGAGCAGGCGCGGCGGGCGAAGGACGAGAGCCGCCGGGCCCGCGAGGAGGCCCAACAGGCCCGCCGCCAGGCCAAGGAGGCGCAGGAGCGGGCCCGTGAGGAGGTCCAGCGCATAGCCGGCCAGTTGCAGGAGCAGTTCGCCAAGTCGGGCGGGGTCCTGGGCAGCCTGGCCGGAGCCTGGCTCGGCGGCGCGGGCACCTCCGGAGCCGAATCCAGATCGGGGTCCGGGGCCCAATCCGCGCCCCCGGCCGCGTCCGCCGCGGCTCCCGCCGCCGACTGGGCCGCCGACTGGGCCGAGGACCTGGTCCCGACCGGGGATCCGGCGCGGGACCTGGACCGGCTGCTGGACCGCTTCCGCGACGAGGTGCGCGACGCGGCCCGCGACCACGGCGTGACCCCGGACCGGCTGGCCGAGGCCCGCGCCCACCTGGCCGCGGCGGCGGCCGCCCTCACCGCCGCGCTCCGCACGCGGTAGCCGCGGACCCGGCCGTCAGGCCGCCAGGCCCGACTCCGCCGCCGCGTAGGTGACTCCGTGGTCCGACAGGACCTCGGAGGGGGTGCCCGGCCGGGCCAGCAGCGCCAGCAGCAGGTGCAGGGACGCGATGTGCCGGTCGCCCCGGCCCAGCGCGATGCGCAGGGACTGCTCCAGCACCTTCTTGGCGCCCTGCGTGAAGGGGAGGTGGCGGCTGTCCGGCTCCGGACGGCCGAGGGCCGAGCGGAGCGAGGAGCCGAGGGTGCGCCGGCGCGTGGCCGCCGAGGCCAGGGCGCCCTCGCCATGGGTCTCCTCGACCCTGGAGACGATCTCCGTGACGTCGATGCCGAGGCCGGCCAGCGCCGCCTCGTCCGCCTTGGACATGCCGCCCCGGCGGCGGGCTGCGGCCAGGTCCGCGCTCACCGCGGCCCGGTCGACGCCGAGCGGGTCCAGCGCGCCCGAGTCGAGCAGGGCGAGGAGCAGGTGTTCCTCGGTGACCGTGGCGGCCCCGGCCCGGCGGGCCTCGGTGACCGCGCCCGTCACGGCGTCGCGGGCAGCGGCGGTGAAGCGCTCGAACATCAAAGCCTCCCGTGCTTCTTGTGTACGGCCTGCCGGCTTACGCCCAGCTCGGCCGCGATGTCCTGCCAGGACCACCCCTGCGCGCGGGCACTGCGTACCTGAACGCCCTCCAACTGCTCCAGCAGTCTGCGGAGGGCGGCCACGGCACGCAGGCCCACGCGCGGGTCGCGATCACCGGCCCGTTCTGCGAGATCGGTGGCTTCCGTCATGCATGTCAATGTAGGTTGACGCACGGGAGGGCGTCAACCCCAGTTGACATACGGATCCGCGGAACGGGAATCGTCAGACGGTCAGGACCACCTTGCCGAACAGGTCGCCCGACTCCAGCTTCTCGAAGCCCTCCCGGGCCCGGTCCAGGGGCAGCACCTCGTCGATCACCGGCCGCACACCCGTCGCGGCACAGAAGGACAGCAGGTCCTCCAGCTCATCCTTCGAACCCATCGTCGATCCGACCACCTTGAGCTCCAGGAAGAAGATCCGGGTCAGCTCGGCGTGCGCCGGGCGGTCGCCGCTGGTGGCGCCCGAGATGACCAGGGTGCCGCCCGGCCGCAGGGACTTGACCGAGTGCGACCAGGTGGCGGCGCCGACCGTCTCGATCACCGCGTCGACCCGCTGCGGCAGCCGCGCGCCCGGCTCGTACGCCTCCACGGCGCCCAGCTCCACCGCCCGCTTGCGCTTGGCCCCGTCCCGGCTGGTGGCGAAGACCCGCAGGCCGGCCGCCTTGCCCAGGACGATCGCGGCGGTCGCGACGCCGCCGCCCGCGCCCTGGACGAGCACGGAGTCGCCGGGGCGGACGCCCGCGTTGGTGAAGAGCATCCGATACGCCGTCAGCCAGGCGGTCGGCAGGCAGGCCGCCTGCTCGAACGACAGCTCGGCGGGCTTGCGCAGGACGTTCCAGGCGGGCACGGTCACCTGTTCGGCGAAGGTGCCCTGGTAGCGCTCGGTGAGGATCGAGCGGGGCTCGTCGGGGCCGACCCCGTGACCGCTCTGGCCGATCACCGAGTGCAGGACGACCTCGTTGCCGTCCTGGTCGATCCCGGCGGCGTCGCAGCCGAGGATCATCGGGAGTTTCTCCTCGCCGAGGCCGACTCCGCGCAGCGACCACAGGTCGTGGTGGTTGAGCGAGGCGGCCTTGACGTTCACGGTCACCCAGCCGGGTCGGGCCTCGGGGGCCGGGCGCTCGCCCAGCTCAAGGCCGCGCAGCGGCTGGTCACGGTCGATTCGGGCGGCATAGGCAGCGAACATGCGGCCAGAGGCTACCGCCCAGTAGCCCTGATCGGCCAGAGGCGCCGGCCCGACGGGACGACCGAGCGGAACTTCTTGTTCGACCCTCAACCACCTGTCGTACCAGTCGGTTTGCCTACTCCTGAGTCACAAACGGAACGTCGAGAACCGTCCACGATCGAGGGTAATATTCAAGCCATGCGACGCGCTCGTCATGAGCCTGTCATCTTTTCGGCATTCCACCTTTTGCCGCATTTGCCTTTTCCCGCTTTTCCGCATTCCTCCGCGATGGCCGCCGGCTTCAGCCCGGCCCATGGTTCCGGACGGCGCGACCCCTCCCCGCTCGGGGGCGGGGAGGGTGCGCCAACCGTCCGAATGCGAAGGAGGCCCGGCCGGATCGCTCCGGCCGGACCTCCACCCGTACAGCTGCTCAGCCAGGCGCTCAGGCCAGGCGGGCCACACCGTCCGCCTTCGCCGCCGCGGCGACGGCCGCCGCGACCGCCTCGGCCACGCGCGCGTCGAAGGGCGACGGGATCACGTAGTCGGCGGCGAGCTCGTCACCCACGACACCGGCGATGGCGTCGGCGGCGGCGATCTTCATGCCCTCGGTGATCCGCGTGGCGCGGACCTTCAGCGCACCCGCGAAGATGCCCGGGAAGGCCAGCACGTTGTTGATCTGGTTCGGGAAGTCCGAGCGGCCCGTGGCCACGACCGCCGCGTACTTGTGCGCGACGTCCGGGTGGACCTCCGGGTTCGGGTTGGCCATGGCGAAGACGAACGCGTCCTTCGCCATCGAGGCCACCGCCTCCTCCGGGACCGTTCCGCCGGAGACGCCGATGAAGACGTCCGCGCCCGCGAGGGCCCGCTCCAGCGAACCGGTCTGGCCGGTCTTGTTCGTCAGGCCCGCGATCTCGGCCTTGACGTCCGTCAGGTCCGAGCGGTCGGCCGACACGACGCCCTTGCGGTCGGTGACGCAGACGTCGCCGATGCCCGCGTCCACGAGGATCTTGGCGATGGCGATGCCCGCGGCGCCGGCGCCCGAGATGACGGCGCGCAGGTCGCCGAGCGTGCGCCCGGTGAGCTTCGCGGCGTTGCGCAGGGCGGCCAGCGTCACGATCGCCGTGCCGTGCTGGTCGTCGTGGAAGATCGGGATGTCCAGGGCTTCCTGGAGCCGACGCTCGATCTCGAAGCAGCGGGGGGCGGAGATGTCCTCCAGGTTGACCCCGCCGAAGGACGGCGCGAGACGGATGACCGTCTCGACGATCTCGTCCGTGTCCTTGGTGGCGAGCGCGATGGGCACCGCGTCCACGCCGCCGAACTGCTTGAACAGAATGGCCTTGCCCTCCATCACGGGGAGGGAGGCTTCGGGTCCGATGTCACCGAGTCCGAGCACGGCCGTGCCGTCGGTGACGACGGCGACCACGTTGGACTTCCAGGTGTACTCGTTGACGAGCTCCGGCTGCTCCGCAATGGCGGTGCACACCTTCGCCACGCCGGGCGTGTACGCCAGGGACAGGTCGTCCGAGTTGTTGACCGGCACAGTGGCCTGGATTGCCATCTTGCCGCCCCGGTGCAGCGCGAACACCGCGTCCGGGTTGTTGTCCGTAACGCTGTCGCTGCGAGGGTTGACGATCTCCGCTGCCACTTTGTGTGACCCCTTAAGTCCTTTGAATCATTGAGGGTGGCCACTCCTGGTTAAGGGGTGGGCGGGCACCGCGTCCGTACTCCGCATCGACGGTTGGCCCGTCTCCGCGAAGGGGAGGTTCGTACGCGCGGGCGCGCCGCACGCGCGCCCTGAGCCCCGGATGAGGGGTGTAAGGATCTGTTCTACCTGAAGAACGCTCACCCAGACGAGTCGATTCCTGCTCGACCATAGGCCGCTTGTCCCGGTTTTGGCTAAAAGTCCAAACCTCTGTGTCCAATGGGCGAGACGCGCCGCAAATAGTGAGCCCAAAAGGGCTGGTCACGGGGGTTTGTGCGGTCTGGAGGGGCCTTGTCCGCAGTCCTGTTGGGTGGCCGGGGGTGTCCGTTATCTGATTTTGACCTGATGGGCAGCCTGAATGCGTCAGTCCGAATGGCAAGATGCCGTAATCACACAAGGTCGCGACACTCGATGGTGCGTGCCCGACCCTTCTCGGATGCTTTTCCACCAGCCGGAGGAACCAGCTCATGACCGCAAGCACCACCCGTCGTACGACCGCCGCCCGGTCCCGGATCGCCGCGGTCGGCGCGATCGCGGTCGCCGGCGCCCTGATCCTCACCGGCTGCGGCGACCAGACCGACGGCGGCTCGGAGACGAAGGGCAAGACCAGCGACGCTCCGCTGTTCGCCAAGCTGCCCAAGAAGATCCAGGACGCGGGCGTCATCAAGGTCGGCTCCGACACCGCCTACCCCCCGATGGAGTACATCGAGGGCGGCAAGATCATCGGCGTCGACCCCGACATCGCCAAGGCGCTCGAGAAGCAGCTCGGCGTGGAGTTCAAGTTCACCTCCGGCACCTTCGACGGCCTGCTCACCTCCCTGGAGACCGGCCGCCAGGACGTCGCCATGTCGTCGATCACCGACAACAAGGCGCGCCAGGAGGGTCTGGACAAGGAAGGCAAGAAGGTCGGCAAGGGCGTCGACTTCGTCGACTACTTCAACTCCGGCGTCTCCCTCCTGGTCAAGAAGGGCAACCCGCAGAACGTCAAGTCCCTCGACGACCTGTGCGGCAAGACGGTCGCCGTCCAGCGCGGCACCACGTACGAGGACACCTTCAAGGCCCAGGCCGAGAAGTGCGGTGACAAGAAGCTCACCATCGAGGCCTTCGACACCGACGCCGAGGCCCAGACCCGCGTCAAGGCGGGCGGCGCCGTCGCCGACCTGAACGACTACCCGGTCACCGCGTACGCCGCGAAGACCTCGGGCGGCGGCAACGACTTCGAGGTCGCCGGCGAGCAGGCCGACAAGGGCCTCTTCGGCATCGCGCTCTCCAAGGAGAACACCCAGCTGCGCGACGCCATCAAGGAAGCGCTCGACGCCATCATCAAGGACGGCTCCTACGCCAAGGTCCTGGAGAAGTGGAACGTGAAGGACAGCGCCGTGCCGTCCGCCACGGTCAACGCAGGATAGAAGTCCGAGCGCTCCACTGAAGGGCAGTCATTGTGACTGACAAGATCGACAAGGGTCCGGCCGCGACTCCGCCGGCCGGACCCGGCGCCTCGGGTACCCCCTACGAGGCCATCAAGGCAATCCCCGTACGCCACTACGGCCGCTGGATCAGCGCCGTGGTCGTCGCCGCACTGCTCGGCTGGCTGGTCTACGCCTTCTCGCAGGGCAAGGTCATCTGGGCGACGGTGGGCGACAAGCTGTTCGACTCCTCGGTGATCGCCGGTCTCGGCAACACCGTGGTCATCAGCGTCACCGCGATGGCGCTGGGCCTCGTGCTCGGCATCCTCTTCGCGGTGATGCGGCTCTCGAACAACCCGGTCACGAGCTTCGTGTCCTGGCTCTACATCTGGTTCTTCCGCGGCACCCCGGTGTACGTCCAGCTGCTGGTCTGGTTCAGCCTCCCGCTGATCTTCCAGTACATCAACCTGGGTCCGATCTACAAGAACGAGACCGTCGACGTCATGACGCCGTTCATGGTCGCCCTGCTGGGCCTCGGCCTGAACGAGGGCGCCTACATGGCGGAGATCGTCCGGGCCGGCATCCAGTCCGTCGACGAGGGCCAGAGCGAGGCCTCGCACGCACTGGGCATGACCCGGACGCAGACCATGCGCCGCGTGGTGCTGCCGCAGGCGATGCGCGTGATCATCCCGCCGACCGGCAACGAGTTCATCAACATGCTGAAGACCTCCTCCCTGGTCTCGGCGGTGCAGTACACCGAACTCCTGCGGGCCAGCTCCAACATCGGCTCCACGGCCGGCGCGATCATCGAGATGTACTTCGTGGCCTCCATCTGGTACCTGGCACTGACCAGCGTCTTCAGCGTCGGCCAGTACTACCTGGAGCGCCGCTACGCCCGCGGTTCGCTGCGCAGCCTGCCGCCCACGCCGTTCCAGCGGCTGAAGGCAAACCTGAACATGTTCCGCCGTACGGAGGTGGCGAAGTGACCGCCCAGCCGATGGTCAAGGCAGAAGGCGTCCACAAGTCGTACGGCGCCGCCCACATCCTCCGGGGCATCGACCTGGAGGTCGCCCCCCGAGAGGTCTTCTGCCTGGTCGGCCCGTCCGGCTCCGGCAAGTCGACCTTCCTGCGGTGCATCAACCACCTGGAGCGCATCAACGCCGGCCGGCTCTCGGTCGACGGCCAGCTGGTGGGCTACAAGCAGAAGGGCGACAAGCTCTACGAGCTGAAGGACAGCGAGGTCGCGGCCCAGCGCCGGGACATCGGCATGGTCTTCCAGCGCTTCAACCTCTTCCCGCACATGACGGCCATAGAGAACGTCATGGAAGCCCCCGTCATGGTCAAGGGCGAGTCCAAGGCGGTGGCGCGCGAGCGCGCCGTACGCCTCCTGGACCGCGTCGGCCTCGGCGACAAGGGCGGGAACTACCCCACCCAGCTCTCCGGCGGCCAGCAGCAGCGCGTGGCGATCGCCCGCGCGCTCGCCATGGAGCCGAAGCTGATGCTCTTCGACGAGCCCACCTCGGCGCTCGACCCGGAGCTGGTGGGTGACGTCCTGGACGTCATGCGGGACCTCGCCGAGTCGGGCATGACCATGATCGTGGTCACGCACGAGATGGGCTTCGCCCGCGAGGTCGGCGACAACCTCGTCTTCATGGACGGCGGCGTCGTCGTCGAGTCCGGCAACCCGCGCGACGTGCTGGGCAACCCGCAGCACGACCGCACGAAGGCGTTCCTGTCCAAGGTGCTGTAACCGGGTGACACGGCTGAGGGGCGGTACGGGACTCCCGTACCGCCCCTCACGTCTGCCCCGGCGGCCCCCGGTCAACGGCGCGGGGACGAGATCGGCTCTCGTACCGGTGGATTGCGGGAACCGTCGCAGGAGCCGGTCCGCAATACTTCCCGTACCGCCTGCCGGTGCCGGCGCGCAGGCGCAGGCGCCGCGCCCCTCGATGCGTAATACCCTCGAATACATCTCAGCCGTTACCGCGACAGCAATCCGCAGCCGTAAGGACTAAAGGTGGAACTGGCCCATTACTCGGACTACGCCGTACGCCTGGTCAACACCGAGGAGCCGGCCCGCAACAAGGACTCGCTCACCTCGGTGGACGCCGTCCGCTCCCTGTTCGGCGCCAGCGTGCAGATGGCCCGCCGCGTCACCGACACGGACGTCACCCGCTTCCGCAACGTCCGGGGCCGGCTGCGCTCCATCTTCGAGGCCGCCGACGGCGGCGACCACGTCCTGGCCGTCGACCTGCTGAACTCCCTGCTCATGGAGTTCCCGGTCAGCCCACAGGTCTCCGGCCACGAGACCCTCGGCGAGCGCGGCGGCCCCAACTGGCACATCCACCTCGCCGACCACCCCTCCAACGCCTCCGCCGGCTACGCCGCGATCGCCTCCATGGGGCTGGCCTTCCACCTCACCGAGCACGGCCCCGACCGGCTCGGCCTCTGCCAGGCGCCGCCCTGCCGCAACGCCTACCTCGACACCTCCACCAACCGCTCCCGGCGCTACTGCTCCGACCGCTGCGCCACCCGCGCCAACGTCGCCGCCTACCGCGCCCGCAAGCGGCTGGAGGCCGAGGCGTCCGCCCACAGCGGCCGCAGCGCCGACGCCGCCCAGGAGACCCGGGCCCTGAGCGAGCGCTGATCCGCCGCGCGCGGCCGGAAGCGCAGCACCGCCGTCGCCAACACCAGTTCCTCGGGGACCGCCCCGTAGACGGTGCTGTCGCCGGTCTCGTTGTACGGGTTGTCGCCCAGCACCCACCAGCCGCCCGGCCGGCGCTCCGCCGCCCGTTTGACCACGAGCAGGTCCTGCTGGAACGGATGGCGCAGCACGACCACGTCACCCGCCCGCACGGGGGCGCCGTAGCGGACCAGCAGCCGGTCCCCGTGGAGCAGCGTGGGCACCATGGAGGGACCCGTCACCTCCAGCACCTCGAACCGTGGGCGCGAGCGCCTGTTCTCCACCATCCGACCTCCTCCTCTCCCCCCGCATGCTGCCGCACGCGCCCGTACATTCGCTCACCGCTCCCGACACGACCCTGGACTTTTGCCCTAAGCCCATGGGGCGGCCGCGAAATCGTCTTTCTCACGGAGTAATCTCCCCCTTGAGAAGACGATCACGAGGAGGACAAACTCCATGCTTTCCCGCCTCTTCGCCCCCAAGGCGAAGGTCTCCGCCCACTGCGATCTTCCGTGCGGCGTGTACGACCCTGCCCAGGCCCGCATCGAGGCCGAGTCCGTCAAGGCCGTGCAGGAGAAGTACCAGGCCAACGACGACGCCGACTTCCGCGCGCGCGCCATCACCATCAAGGAGCAGCGCGCCGAGCTCGCGAAGCACCACGTCTCGGTGCTCTGGAGCGACTACTTCAAGCCGCCGCACTTTGAGAAGTACCCGCAGCTGCACACCCTGGTCAACGACACCCTGAAGGCCCTCTCGGCCGCCAAGGCGTCCAACGACCCGGCGACCGGCGCGAAGGCCCTGGAGCTCATCGCCGAGATCGACCGCATCTTCTGGGAGACCAAGGCCGCCTGATCCGGGCGCCCGAGGAAACTCCCCGCGCTGCTGTTCAGAGCGCACACGACAACGGCCCGACCGCCCCGAGCGGCCGGGCCGTTGTCGTACGCCCAGGCCCGCGTTTCCCGGTGCCGCGTCATGCGTGCGACCGTGCGCCACCGCATCGGCGCGAACGGGCGGGGCTACCGGTCCGTCGCGGAGCGGTCCTGGGCGGCCAGGACCTCGTCCGCCCAGCGGGCGGCCCAGGCGCCCATCGCGCGGATCGGGGCGAGCAGCGCGGTGCCGGCCGGGGTCAGGGCGTAATCCACCCGCGGCGGGGCCTGCGCGTAGGCGCGGCGCTCGACCAGGCCGTTGGACTCCAGCCGCCTGAGCGCCTGGTTCAGCACCTTGGGGCTGATCCCCCCGATCCGCGTCAGCAGGTCCCGCGGCCGGGTCGGGCCGCCCTCGCCGAGGGCGAAGACGATCACGCTGTCCCATCGGTTCGCGAGCACCTCGAAGGCGACCCGCGCCCGGCAGTCCGCCGCGAAGTCGCCGCCTCCCAGATCGCTTGGCTCCATGGGGTCATCCTGCCCCGGCCGATGCACACCGTGCGGTGCCTATCGGCGCGCCTAGCTTCGGCGGGACCGACACCCCAAGGACTGGAGGCGCAGCATGCGCATCGGAATTCTCGGCACCGGCCAGATGGCCACCTCACTCGGCGGCGCCTGGGTGCGCGCCGGACACGACGTGTACGTCGGCGGCCGGGACACCGCCGCGGCCGCCCGGACCGCCGGGCGGATCGGGGCCCGCGGCCACGGGACGCCGGCCGGGGCCGCCGCGCACGGCGAGGCCGTACTGGTCGCCGTGCCCGCCGACGCGGCGGCCGACGTGGTCCGGCCGCTCGACCTGGCCGGGCGGGTCCTGCTCGACTGCACCGTCCCCATGGCGATGGGGCCCGGCGGCCCGGTACTGGCCGGCAGCAGCGCGCTGCGGCTGGCCGCGGCCGCTCCCGGCGCCCACCTGGTCAAGGTGTTCGGCCTCGTCCACGAGAGCATCTGGACCATGGAGGAGCCCGTCTTCGACGGCGCCCCGCTCGCCGTGCCCTTCTGCGCCGACTCCGCCGAGGCCGTACGGGTCACCACCGCGCTCGTCACCGGCATGGGCTGCACCCCGCTGCCCTGCGGCGGCCTCGACCGGGCGGCGCTCCTGGAGGCCGCCGCCGTCTTCGCCATCGGCGTGTGGTGGCAGGGCGCCGAGGCCCGGTACGCCTTCCCGGCCCCCGCCCTCGCCCCGGGGGCCACCGACGACGAGCCCTAGGCGCGCCGCCGCGGGTTCCCGCGCGTGCCGGTGCAGCCAGGCCCGGTACGGCGGGGTCCCGAGGGCGGCTTCGCGGTAGGCCGCGCGGAGGTCCTCGTACACCTCCGCGTGCGCGCCGGGCCGGGTCGCCAGCAGCAGCCGTACCGCGAGCGGGTCGCCGGAGAGCGGCCGGATCGCCATGTCGTCGCGCGGGCCGGAGGTGGGCTGGCAGGGGGCGACCGCCTCGCCGGAGACGATCAGCGAGGTCGCTGTGTGGTAGTCGGCGTGCAGTACGGGCGGGTCGAGCCCGGCTCCGGCGAACACCCGGCGCAGGCCGGCCCACTCCCCGTCCACCGACGGGTCGACGGCCCAGCGGTCGGCGGCGAGGTCCCGCAGCTCCACCACGGGCCGGGCCGCGGCCGGATGGTCCCGGGACATCGACACGAACTGCGGTTCGCGCTCCATGAGTACGTGCAGTTGCAGCCCGGCCGGGACCCGCAGCGGGCTGCCTTCCACCTCGTGCACGAAGGCGACGTCGAGCTGCCCCGAAGCCACCATCCGCAGCAGGGCGTTGGCCGAGACGTCCACGACCAGCGAGGTCTCCGTGTCGGGCAGCCGGCGGTGCAGCCGCCGCAGCCAGCCCGGCAGGGCCCGGCTGGCCGTCGAGCCGATCCGCAGCCGGGGCCCGCGGGCCAGCGCCCGGGCCTCCGCGACGAGGGCGGCCATCTCGGCCAACAGCGGCCGGGCCCGGCCGAGGACGGTGCGGCCGAAGGGGGTGGGCCGGCAGCCGGTGCGCTCGCGCAGGAACAGTTCGCCGTCCAGGGCCCGTTCGATGCGGCGCAGCTGGGTGGTCAGCGAGGGCTGGCTCACGCCGAGCTGCCGGGCAGCCTTGTGCAGACTCCCGGCGTCGGCGATGGCGCACAGGGCGCGCAGGTGCCTGACCTCAAGCTCCATGTCCCGAGGGTAGGCCGGGCCCGGCGGACCGCACCAGCCACTGGTATCCCCCCGAATCCCGCCATTCTCACGGTAGTTGCCCTGCCGAAAACTCCCCGATAGCTCCGCGTTATCGAGGGCTGACATCATCCGCCGGACGCTCGTGGTCCCGCAGACTCCGGTACCGAACCACCACCCCCCACCGCACCGGACGAGTAGGAGCTCCCCCACATGCGCCACTCCCGAAAGGCCTTACTGGCCACCACTGTCGGTCTCGGCCTCGCCGCCGCCCTCGCGGGCACCGTCCCCGCCGCGGCCGCGCCCGCCCCCGTCGGCGACGCCGCGAGCTACGCCGCGTACGAGGGCTCGCAGGAGAACCAGGCCGCCAACCGGGCCTTCTTCGAGGCCGTCCAGCGCTCGGTAGCCGAGCAGCGCGCCGCGAACCCGGGCGCCCTCGCCGTGACCGTCACCTACAACACCCGCAACGCGCCCAGCTTCCGCACCGTGATAGCCCGTTCCACGCAGATCTGGAACAGCTCGGTGTCCAACGTCAAGCTGCAGGAGGTGTCCTCGGGCGGGAACTTCTCGTACCGGGAGGGCAACGACTCGCGCGGTTCGTACGCGAGCACGGACGGTCACGGCCGGGGCTACATCTTCCTCGACTACCGGCAGAACCAGCAGTACAACTCGACCCGCGTGACCTCGCACGAGACCGGCCACGTGCTGGGGCTGCCGGACCACTACTCCGGGCCGTGCAGCGAGCTCATGTCGGGCGGCGGGCCGGGCACCTCGTGCACGAACGCCACCCCGAACTCGGCCGAGCGCTCACGCGTGAACCAGCTCTGGGCGAACGGCCTCGTCGCCTCGGGCCTGGGCTCGAAGGGCTAGGTAGGGACTCCTGGAGGGCTAGCCCTCCGGAGGTACGTACGCCGTGCAGTCCGGGTTCCGGCAGGGACCCGGGCTCCACTCCGGCACGAAGATCCCCAGCGACTTGCGGCGCCTGACCAGCGTGTCGACGGGGCGCCCGCAGGCCGGGCACGTCTGCTGCTCGTGCCCGGCCCGCGGGGCGACCGTCGCGTGTTCCGTCGCGTGCTGCTCTTTACCGGTCATGCCTCCACGGTAGGCCGGTTCCGCGCATCCGGCGGGGTGTGCGGGTCAGCGCAGGACGTCGTACGAGGTGACGACCTGGCCGCCGCCGAGGGTCTTGGTCCCGGTCAGCTCCAGCCGGCGGACCCCGAAGCCGGCCCGCGACATCGGCATGCCGGTGCCGGCGAAGACCGGGTAGGTCTTGACGATGAACTCGTCGATCTCGTCGACCAGCTGGCCCGCGAGGTCGGCCCCGCCGCACAGCCAGATGCCGAGCCCGTCCTGGGCCTTGAGCTCGCGGACCTTGGCCACGAGGTCCCCGCTGATCAGCTCCACCTCCGGGTCGGGCGCGACGGTGAGGGAGCGCGAGACGACGTACTGCTGGCGCATGTGGCCGTAGGGGCTGGTGGAGCCCGCCTTGACGCCCGGCTCATAGGTGGCGCGCCCCATGAGGACCGCGTCGAAGCGCTTGGGCGGCGCGTCCTCGATCCCGAGCTGCTGGCGGCCCTGGGAGGAGACGGTCTCCGGGTACTCGGCCTTGAGGTGGTCGATGAACTCGGGGTCGAGGAACGTGTAGAAGAAGTCGCCGTCGCCGTCCGGGGCCCCGATGAAGCCGTCGATGGTCGTGGCGACGAAGTACGTGAGCTTGCGCAAGCTGATCTCTTCCGTTAGGCAGCGCCCCGCACCGGAGCACGCCAGTCAAAGTACTTCAGGCGAAGTGGTTCCGCAAGGGTTCACCAGTAAGCACCCCGGTCAGCCCCGCGGCTTGCGCCACATCGGCCACATCAGCGGCCCGTCCGGCAGCTGCACCGGCGTCCCCGTGTGCTCGAACCCCAGCCGCTCGTACAGCCGGCCGCTGCGCTCGCTGCTCGCCTCCAGGTACGCCGGCACGCCCTCGCGGTCGCAGCGCTCCAGCACCGGCCGGATCAGCTCCCCGCCCAGGCCCTCGCCCTGCCGGCCCGGCTCGACCGCGATCATCAGCAGGTACTCGTGCTCCTCGGCCGTCGGGTGCACGGCGCCGGTCAGCCTGCCGACCAGCTCGCACCGCTCGTTGCCGGGGTCGGCCACCGCGCGCATCTTCGCCGGGACGTCGTCCTCGACGTCCTCCCCCTCCGGATCGCCCGCGGGGATGCGCAGCCACAGCGCGGCCGCCGAGCCGTCCACGGCGTAGTCGATCCGGCCCTCGGCGAGCGCGACGTCCACGAACACGCCGAGGAACTTCCCGTGCACCGCAGCCCGGTGCTCCGGGTCCGGGAAGACCCAGCTGCTCACCGGGTCGGTGCGGAAGGCCTGGTCGAGCAGGCCTGCCACCGCGTCCCGGTCCGACTGATCCGCCTGACGTATCTCCAGCGCCATGGGTCACACCCTTCACTTCACTCACACGTCAACAACCGTGAGTGATCCTAGAGTTGACCCGGGAACGCAGAAAGACCCGTTCCGGCACCCCGCGGTGCCGGAACAGGCCTCCCTGTCCATGTGAGCGCGGCTACGCCCTCACTTCGTACGGCGCGTGACGAACTCCGCCAGGGCCAGCAGCCCGCCCGCCGCCCCGAGGTCCGGCACGGCCCGCGAGAGCTGCTGCACCGCCCGGCCCATCCGGTCCGCGGCGTGGGCCTGCGCCCAGTCGCGCCCGCCGGCCCGGTCCACCGCCTCGGCGGCCCGGCGCACGTCGTCCCCGGTCATGGGGCCCGCGTACAGGGCGGCCAGCTCCTTCCCCGCCGCGGTGCCCGAGGTGAGGGCGGCCACGACCGGGAGGGACTTCTTGCGGACGAGCAGATCGGCCCCGGCGGGCTTGCCGGTGTGCCCCGGATCCCCCCAGATGCCGATCAGGTCGTCGATGAGCTGGAAGGCCAGCCCGGCCTCCCGCCCGAAGGCGTCCATGGCGTCGACCTCGTCCGGCCCGGCCCCGGCGTACAGCGCGCCGAGCGCGCACGCGCAGCCGAGCAGGGCTCCGGTCTTGGCCGTGGCCATGGTCAGGCACTCGTCGAGGGAGACGTCCTCGCGCTGCTCGAAGGCGCAGTCCGCCTGCTGGCCCCCGCACAGCTCGATGACGCAGGCCGTGAGCCGGGCCGAGGCCTCCGCCGAGGCCGGGTGCGGGTCCTCGGCGAGCAGGTTCAGCGCGAGCGACATCATGGCGTCGCCGGTGATGATCGCGTCCGGTATCCCGAAGACGGTCCAGGCGGTCTCCCGCCCGCGCCGCCGGACGTCCCGGTCGATGACGTCGTCGTGCAGCAGCGTGAAGTTGTGCGCCAGCTCCACCGCCACGGCCGCCCGTACGACGTCCTGGACCCCGCACCCGGGCCCCTGGAAGGCCTGGGCCGAGGCGAGCACCAGGGCAGGCCGGATGGCCTTGCCCGTATGGCCCGCGGCCGGCGTGCCGTCCGCGTGCTCCCAGCCGAAGTGGTACATCGCCACGCGCCGCATCGAGCCGGGCAGGCCCTCGACGGCCCGGCGCAGTTCCGGGTTGACCGTTTCTCTGGTTCTCTCCAGCAGGGCAGCGGCTTCCTGGCCCTCGCCGGTGGTGGTCGTCTCTGTGGTCGTCATGGCGCGGCCGCTCCCCGGGGCTCCGCGGCCGGCCGGCTCAGCGCCACCGGCCGATCTCGACGTTCTCCAGTACGCCCAGGGCGTCCGGCACCAGCACGGCGGTGGAGAAGTAGGCGGTGACCAGGTACGAGATGATCGCCTGCTCGCTGATGCCCATGAAGCGGACCGACAGGCTCGGCTCGATCTCGTCGGGGATGCCGGGCTGGTGCAGGCCGATCACGCCCTGCTCGTCCTCGCCGGTGCGCATGCACAGGATCGAGGTGGTGCGGGCGTCGCTGATCGGGATCTTGTTGCTCGGGAAGATCGGCACGCCGCGCCAGGCCGGGACCCGGGTGCCGCCGATGTCGACGGTCTCCGGGTAGAGGCCGCGCTTGTTGCACTCGCGCCCGAAGGCGGCGATGGCCTTGGGGTGGGCCAGGAAGAGCTTGGAGCCGCGCCGCATGCTGAGCAGCTGGTCCATGTCGTCGGGGCTGGGCGCGCCGTCGTGGGGCTGGATGCGCTGGTCGTAGTCGGCGTTGTGGAGCAGCCCGAAGTCGTGGTTGTTGAGCATCTCGTGCTCCTGGCGCTCGCGCAGCGCCTCGACCGTGAGCCGCAACTGCTGCTCGGTCTGGTTCATCGGCTGGTTGTAAAGGTCCGCGACGCGCGTGTGGACCCGCAGGACCGTTTGTGCAATGGAGAGTTCGTACTCGCGCGGCCGGGCCTCGTAGTCCACGAAGGTGCCGGGCAGGACGGCCTCGCCCGCGTGGCCGGCGGAGAGGTCGATCGCGGCCTCGCCGTAGTTGTTGGTGCGCTGGGCGGGCATGGCGCGGACCTGGTCCAGGTGGGCCCGCAGCGACTCGACCCGGTCGGCGAGGAGTTGGAAGTCCTGCCGGGAGAGCACGAGGGCGGTGCCGGAGGTGGCGGCGCGGGCGGTGTACTCCCAGATCGCCTCCTCGTCCACGAGGGAGTCCTCGCCGAAGTACGCACCGTCGGCGACGGTCTGGAGGACGGCGTCGTCCCCGTAGGGGCCGGGGCCGATCTGGTCGATGCGGCCGTGGGCGAGCAGGAACACCCGGTCGGCGGCGCTGCCGAAGGAGGTGAGCTCCTGGCCGGCCTCGAAGTCGACCTGCCGGCAGCGCTGGGCGAGTTCGACGAGGGCGTCCTCGTCCTCGTAGTCGCGCAGGAGCGGGAGCTCGCCGAGTTCGGCGGGGATGACCTGGATCTGGGTTCCGGTCTTGATGAACTCGACGATGCCGTTGCCCACCGAGTAGCTCAGCCGGCGGTTGACGCGGTACGTGCCGCCCTGGACCGAGACCCACGGGAGCATCTTGAGGAGCCACCGGGAGGTGATCTCCTGCATCTGCGGCGCGGACTTGGTCGTGGTTGCCAAGTTCCGCGCGGCCGAAGTCCCGAGACTGCGCTGCGGTGCCTGGGTCTCGGATTCGGAACCTGCCTGGACCGACATGTATTTCCCTCTCGATCACTCCATGGGTCTGCGGGACGGAAGCCTTCCAGTACGCAACGTGGTGGGACCATTACACAAAAGGGTGGGACTACTTCGACCGTGCGTGGGCACTCTTTGAAGCTCGCCCCCGCCCCGGCGGCCACTCGACCCCCGCGAGTTCCAGCCACCTGACGGAAGCCGGGGCTCTTAAATTTGCATCGCGGATGCCAGTTTTCTACGGTGGACCCATGCGCCTGACCCGATTCACCGACCTGGCACTGCGCGTCCTGATGCGCCTGGCCGTCACGGAGACGGACCTCCCGACCACGCGCGACGTGGCGGCGACCATGCAGGTCCCGTACACCCACACCGCCAAAGTGGTCGCCAGGCTGCAACACCTCGGCCTGGTCGAGGCGCGCCGCGGGCGCGGCGGCGGCCTCGCCCTGACCTCCGCCGGGCGCGCCGCCTCGGTGGGCGGGGTGGTGCGGGACCTGGAGGGGGCGGGCGACGTCGTGGACTGCGACGGCACCACCCCGTGCCCGCTGCGCGGCGCCTGCGTCCTGCGCGGCGCGCTGCGCCGGGCACAGGAGGCCTTTTTCGCCGCGCTGGACCCGCTGACGGTCAACGACCTGGTCGCGGCGCCGACCGGCCCGCTCCTGCTGGGCATTTCGGGCGGCGGGCCGGGCGCGCGGAGCGGGGCCGAAAGGCCCTGAACCGGGGGGCCGGATGGCCGATAGGCACCGGCCGGCGCCCCGTCTAGGCTGAACCCGAACCGGCCGTTCGAACAGAAGTCCGCACCGCGGCGGAGCCCTGTCGGGCCGTTTTTTCACCAACAAAACATGCATCTCAGATGCCAATTACGCGAGGAGCCCCGATGCTTTCCGAGAAGTCGACCGAGACCGTACGCGCAACCCTGCCCGCCGTCGGCGCGGCGATCGGCGAC
Source organism: Streptomyces sp. NPDC037242 (assembly GCF_055604165.1). Taxonomy (NCBI): domain Bacteria; kingdom Bacillati; phylum Actinomycetota; class Actinomycetes; order Kitasatosporales; family Streptomycetaceae; genus Streptomyces; species Streptomyces sp. NPDC037242. The sequence goes on along the minus strand of NZ_JBVJUY010000002.1, from coordinate 337,426 downwards.
ATCACGGAGCTCTTCTACACGAAGCTGTTCACGGCCCACCCGGAGCTGATCCGCGACCTCTTCAACCGCGGCAACCAGAACGCCGGCCTCCAGAAGCAGGCCCTCGCCGGCTCCATAGCCGCCTTCGCGACCCACCTCGTGGCCCACCCGGACACCCGCCCGGACGTGATGCTGAACCGCATCGCCCACAAGCACGCCTCCCTCGGCGTCACCCGCGCGCAGTACCCGGTCGTCCACAAGCACCTCTTCGAGGCGATCGCCGAGATCCTCGGCGAGGCCGTCACCCCCGAGGTCGCCGAGGCCTGGGACGAGGTCTACTGGCTGATGGCGAACGCCCTCGCCACCATCGAGGAGCGCCTGTACGCCGAGCAGCAGGTGCTCGCCGGCGACGTCTGGCGGACGTGGACGGTCGCCGCCCGCGTCGAGGAGACCGCGGACTGCACCACCTTCCACCTCGTCCCGGCCGACGGCGCGCCCGCGCCCGGCTTCAAGCCGGGCCAGTACGTCTCCGTACAGGTCGAGCTCTCGGACGGCGCCCGCCAGATCCGCCAGTACAGCCTCTCGTCGGCGCCCGGCTCACCGGTCCGCGCGATCACCGTCAAGCGGGTCCACGGCCCGGCCGCAGCGGGCCCCGACGGCGAGGTCTCCAACCACCTGCACGCCGAGATCCGCACCGGCGACACCCTGCGCGTCTCCGCCCCGTACGGCGACCTCGTGCTCCAGGACTCCGGCGCGCCGGTGCTGCTCGCCTCGGCGGGCATCGGCTGCACCCCGATGCTCTCGATGCTGGAGCACCTGGCCGACACCGGGCACACGGCGCCGGTGACCGTCCTGCACGCCGACCGGTCCCCCGCCGACCACGCCCTGGGCAACGACCACCGGGCGCTGGCCTCCAAGCTCGCCGACGCCTCGGCGCGGTTCTGGTACGAGCGGTCGGCCGGGCCCGGCGACGGCGAGGGCCGGATCGACCTGGCCGGTGTCACCGTCGCCCCGGGCACCAAGGCGTACCTCTGCGGACCGCTCCCCTTCATGCGGTCCGTGCGCGAGCAGCTGATCGCCAAGGGCCTGCCGGCCTCGGACATCAACTACGAGGTGTTCGGCCCCGACCTGTGGCTGGCCTCGGCGTAACGGCCCCCTGTCCGGATCGGCTCGCTCGCCGTACGAACGCCCTAGCCTCGGAAGGGCCGCCTCCACTAAACCGGTGCGTGACCAGACGAACACGAAGGGTGTTCGTCGCGCACCGCAACGAAGGAGGCGGCCATGGCCGCACCCATGTCCGCGGACCGGTTCATCGACGCACTGCGGGACGAGGGCCTGACCGTTGTCCAGGTGGGCGCCTGGCGCACCCACAACCGCAACCACAAGGGCCCGTGGGGCCCGGTCAACGGTGTGATGATCCACCACACCGTCAGCAACGGCACCGCCTTCACCGTCGGGCTCTGCCGCGAGGGCGACGAGGACCTCCCCGGTCCGCTCTGCCACGGCGTGATCACCAAGGACGGCCGCGTCCACCTGGTCGGCTACGGCCGCGCCAACCACGCGGGGTCCGGCGACTCCGACGTCCTCGCGGCCGTGGTCGCCGAGAAGCGGCTGCCGCCGGACCTGCACGCGAACACCGACGGCAACCGCCACTTCTACGGCTTCGAGTGCGAGAACCTCGGCGACGGCGAGGACCCGTGGCCGGCGGTCCAGCTCGACGCGATGGTCCGGGCGGCGGCCGCGGTCTGCCGGGTCCACGGCTGGACCTCGCGCTCGGTGATCGGCCACCTGGAGTGGAAGCCGGGCAAGATCGACCCCAAGGGCTTCACGATGGAGTCCTTCCGCGCCCGGGTCCACGACCGCCTGAAGTAGCCCCGCGGCGGACAATGGCCGGATGAACGACGTACTGCTCCCCCGCCCGGCGTCCCCGCTGATCGAGGTGGCGGACCCCCGCTTCGCCGCACACGGCGTACGGCTGCTGCTCAAGCGGGACGACCTCGTGCATCCGGAGCTGCCGGGCAACAAGTGGCGCAAGCTCGCGCCGAACCTGCGGGCCGCCGTCGCCGCCGGGCGCCCGGCGCTGGTGACCTTCGGCGGGGCGTACTCGAACCACCTGCGCGCCACGGCCGCGGCGGGCCGGCTGCTCGGCCTGCCGACGGTCGGGGTGGTACGGGGCGAGGAGCTGGCGGGGCGCCCGCTGAACGAGTCCCTCGCCCGGTGCGCGGCGGACGGCATGCGGCTGCACTTCACCTCCCGGCGGGACTACCGCCGCAAGGCCGACCCGGAGGTCCTGGCCCGGCTGCTGGCCGAGGCCGGCGCGGTCGACGCGTACGTGATCCCCGAGGGCGGCAGCAACGCCCTCGCGCTCCACGGCTGCCGGGAACTGGGGCGCGAGCTGCGGGGCATGGGCGACGTGGTGGCCGTCGCCTGCGGTACGGGCGGCACGCTGGCGGGTCTGGCGGCCGGACTCGCCCCCGGCCAGCGGGCCCTGGGCGTACCGGTGCTCGCGGGCGGCTTCCTGGGGGCGGAGATACGTTCCCTCCAGGCGGCGGCCTTCGGCGGCCCGGCGGGCGACTGGACCCTGGCCGAGGGCTTCGCCCACGGCGGATACGCGCGCGTCCCGGCCGAGCTGGACGACTTCGCCGCCGACTTCGAGGCCCGCCACGGCCTGCCGGTCGAGCGGATCTACGTGGCGAAGCTCCTCTGGGCGGTGACCGCTCTCGCGGAGTCCGGCACATTCGCCCGCGGCTCCACCGTCACGGCGGTCGTCACGGGCCGGCCGTAGCCGGCGCTGCGGGGTCCGGGGCGGGGGCCGGGGCGGCCCCCCGGACCCCACGCCTCGACCCCCGGCGGGCCGGGCCGTTCACCCGGAGCAGCGCCGCAGGCGTCAGGCGGACTCCTCGCGGTAGGCCGCCGCCTCCTCCAGGTCCAGGCGCCGCAGCAGGGCGCGCATCATCTCGTCGTCGATCCGGCGCCGGTCGCGCAGGGAGACGAACACCTCCCGCTCCGCCTCGATCATCTCCCGCGACAGCCGCCGGTAGACGTCGTCCGCCGACTCCCCCGTCTCGGCGTTGACCTCGCCCAGCCGCTCCCACACCGCGTTGCGCCGCCGCTCCAGCACCGTCCTCAGCCGGTCCGCCAGCGGCCCGGGCAGGCTGTTCGCCGGCGCCGTGAGCAGCTCGTCCAGCCGCTCCTCCGCGGCCCGCGAGGCCTCGCTCTGGGCCTGCGCCTCCGCCAGGGTCTCGGCGTGCAGGTCCCGCGGCGGCAGCCGCAGCAGGCGGATCAGCGGCGGCAGGGTCAGCCCCTGCACCACCAGCGTGCCGATCACGGTCGTGAAGGTCAGGAACAGGATCAGGTTGCGGTGCGGCACGCCCATCGGCACCGAGAAGGCGATCGCCAGCGACACCACGCCGCGCATCCCGGCCCATCCCACGATCACCGGCGCCTTCCAGTTCGTCTCCGGCTCCCGCGCCCGGATCCGCTCCGACAGCACCCGCGGCAGGAAGGTCGCGGGGAACACCCACACGAACCGGGCCGCCACCACCATCAGGAACACCGCCAGGGCGTACCAGGCCGCGTGCAGCCCCTCGTACTCCCCCAGCCCCTTCAGCACCACCGGCAGCTGGAGCCCGATCAGCGCGAAGACCACCGACTCCAGCAGGAAGGCGACCATCTTCCACACCGCCTCCTCCTGGAGCCGGGTCGCGAAGTCGACCTGCCAGTTGCGGTGCCCGAGGTACAGCGCGACCACCACCACCGCCAGCACGCCCGAGGCGTGCACCCGCTCGGCGGCCGCGTACGCCACGAACGGGATCAGCAGCGACAGGGTGTTCTGCAGCAGCGGTTCCCGCAGGCGCTTGCGCAGGTGGTGGATCGGCACCATCAGCACCAGGCCCATGCCGATGCCGCCCACCGACGCCAGCAGGAACTCCGTGATCCCGCCCGCCCAGCCGGAGCTCGCCCCGACCGCCGCGGCCAGCGCCACCTTGTAGGCCGTGATCGCGGTGGCGTCGTTGACCAGCGACTCGCCCTGCAGGATGGTCGTGATCCGGTGCGGCAGCCCCAGCTGCCGGGCGATGGCCGTCGCCGCCACCGCGTCCGGCGGCGCGATCACCGCGCCCAGCACCAGCGCCACCGGCAGCGACAGCCCCGGCACCACCAGGTAGGCGACGTACCCGACGGCGAGCGTCGCGAACAGCACGTAGCCCACCGACAGCAGCGCGATGGGCCGCGCGTTCGCCCGCAGGTCCAGGTACGAGCTGTCGACCGCGGCCGTGTGCAGCAGCGGCGGGAGCAGCAGCGGCAGCACGATGTGCGGGTCGAGGGCGTACGAGGGGACGCCCGGGACGTACGACGCCCCGAGACCGGCGGCTACCAGGAGCAGCGGTGCGGGCACCGGCGTCCGGCGGGCCAACCCCGCGACGACCGCGCATCCCGCGACCAGTGCCACCAGGGGCAATACCTCCATCGAAGATCATCCTCGCTCGGTCGATCCGGCTTCGCGCGCCCGCACCTCAGTACGCTGGCCATCATGAGCGAGTGCACCCACGTTCCCGAACTGCCGCGCCCCGAACCCATCCCTCTTGCCCAGACGTGCCCTGAATGTCTGGAGCTGGGCAGCCATCCCGTGCAGTTGCGGATGTGCCTCTGGTGTGGCCACGTTGCCTGCTGCGATTCCTCCCCGTACCGTCACGCCACGGCGCACCACCAGTCGACGGGCCATCCGGTCATGCGGAGCTACGAACCGGGCGAGACCTGGCGATGGTGTTTTGTCGACGGTTCGATCGTCTGAGGCGGGGTAGGTCAACCCTCCGCCGGTTCCCCTGATTTGGGCCCGCAGACCCCTAGCCACTGTGCGTACCCGAGGGCTTACCATCAGTCACCGGGCAGAGGCACGGTCGGCCCGGGGTGCTCCGGAGCGGGTGCCACGAGGGGTGCCGCGACACGATCGCCCGGATCGCGATAGCGTCACCGGCGAACAGAGCTCGTACCACCTTGGAGGTGAGGGTGTCCCAGATCGCAGGCGAGCCCGGGACCCAGGACTTCGTAGAAGTCCGGCTGCCCGCTGAGGGTGCCTACCTGTCGGTGCTGCGGACGGCCACGGCCGGCCTCGCGGCACGTTTGGACTTCACCCTCGACGAGATCGAGGACCTCCGCATCGCGGTGGACGAGGCCTGCGCGATCCTGCTCCAGCAGGCCGTGCCCGGCTCCGTCCTCAGCTGCGTCTTCCGGCTGGTCGACGACTCGCTGGAGGTGACCGTCTCGGCGCCGACGACTGACGGGCGTGCGCCGGAGCGCGACACGTTCGCCTGGACGGTGCTGTCGGCCCTGGCCGGCAAGGTCGAGGCCACGGTCGAGGAGAACAAGACGGTGAGCATCAGCCTCTACAAACAACGCGGCGCGGGACCAGGCCCGGCGTGAGCGGCGGGGAGATCCCGGTGCGGGGCGGGGATCGGCCCCGGGTACGGCACGAGGTCGACGGCGGCATCCCGGAACAGCAGCACGCCCGACCGCACCCGGCTGACGCGGATGCGGAAGACGGCTTTTTGGACTCGGCGGAGCGACGGGCGGGCCCTGTGAGCGAGAACCAGCACGAAGAACCACAGCCACCACAGCCGGCACGGCCACCGGTGGCCGCTGCCACGGCCCCGGAGGCACTGGCCGTCCCGGGCCTCCCGGAGACACCGGCCGGACCGGCCGTGCCCGCCTTCCAGGCGACCCCGGCACTGCCGGATCCGCGCGACCGCAGCGGCGCGCGGGCCCTGTTCATCGAGCTGCGGGCGCTGCCCGACGGTTCGGTGGAGAAGGCCGAGCTGCGCAACCGGCTCGTACGGATGCACCTGCCGCTGGTCGAGCACCTGGCACGGCGGTTCCGCAACCGCGGCGAGCCGCTGGACGACCTGACCCAGGTCGCCACGATCGGTCTGATCAAGTCGGTGGACCGCTTCGACCCGGACCGCGGGGTCGAGTTCTCCACCTACGCCACGCCCACGGTGGTCGGCGAGATCAAGCGCCACTTCCGCGACAAGGGCTGGGCGGTACGCGTCCCGCGGCGCCTCCAGGAGCTGCGGCTCTCCCTGACCACGGCGACGGCCGAGCTGTCCCAGCAGCACGGCCGCTCCCCCACGGTGCACGAGCTGGCGGAGCGGCTGGGGATCTCCGAGGAGGAGGTGCTGGAGGGGCTGGAATCGGCCAATGCCTACAGCACGCTCTCGCTGGACGTCCCGGACACCGACGACGAGTCGCCGGCGGTCGCGGACACCCTGGGCGCGGAGGACGAGGCCCTGGAGGGCGTCGAGTACCGCGAGTCCCTCAAGCCGCTGCTGGAGGGCCTGCCCCCGCGGGAGAAGCGGATCCTGCTCCTTCGCTTCTTCGGCAACATGACGCAGTCGCAGATCGCCCAGGAGGTCGGCATCTCCCAGATGCACGTCTCCCGGCTGCTGGCCCGCACCCTGGCCCAGCTCCGCGAGAAGCTCCTCGTCGAGGAGTGATGGGTCGTACGGGTCAGCGGGCCTGCTCCGCGGGCCCGATCCCAAGGGCCTCGGTCGCCGTCGGGTTCACCAGCAGTCCTACGACGGCCACCGCGGCCACCGCCAGGGCCACGGCGGCGGCGACCATCACGGCGCCGCCCCCGGTCCACAGCGTCCACGCCACCGGCAGCGACATCAGCTGCGTGATGAGCGCCGGGCCGCGGCTCCAGCGGCGGCCCAGCCGCAGCCCGCGCGCCGCGATCAGCGGCAGTGCGGCGAGGACGAGCAGGGTGACCCCGCCCGTCTCGGCCTGCTGCGGGGAGTCGGGGTCGCCGGCGATGCCGACGAACAGCATGTAGATGCCGAGGCCGGCCAGCGCCAGCCCCTCCAGCGCGGTGAGCGCGGCCGCCGCGGTCAGCCGGCGGGGCAGCGGGGCGGTCGGCCGGGCATCGGCGGCGGCAGGGCTGGGGGTGGGCTTCGTACTCACCCCAGCAGGGTAGCCGCGCCCCGCGCACCCCCGGAGGGGACGGGCAGTATGGGCGCCGTATGGAGGGGTGGGTAGGCTGGCGTTCATGCGTGCACTTCTCGTGGCCAACCCAGCAGCGACGACCACCAGTGCGCGTACGCGCGATGTCCTCACCCACGCCTTGGCCAGCGAGATGAAGCTGGAGGCGGTGACGACCGAGTACCGCGGGCACGCCAGGGATCTGGGGCGCAGGGCGGCCGAGACCGGCATCGACCTCGTGGTGGCGCTCGGCGGCGACGGCACCGTCAACGAAGTGGTCAACGGACTGCTGCACAACGGACCCGATCCCGAGCGGCTGCCGGGCCTCGCGGTGGTCCCCGGCGGCTCCACCAATGTCTTCGCCCGTGCGCTCGGCCTGCCCAACGACGCGGTCGAGGCGACCGGCGCCCTGCTGGACGCGCTGCGCGAGCAGCGCGAGCGGACGGTGGGCCTGGGCCTCGCCGCCGGCAGCCCGGGCACGGAGGACGAATCGGTCCCGGCCCGCTGGTTCACCTTCTGCGCGGGCTTCGGCTTCGACGCGGGCGTGGTGGGCCGGGTCGAGCAGCAGCGGGAGCGCGGCAAGCGTTCGACGCATGCCCTGTACGTACGACAGCTGGTGCGCCAGTTCCTGGAGGAGCCCAACCGCAGGCACGGCACAGTCACGCTGGAGCGGCCCGGCGCGGATCCGGTGACGGATCTGGTCCTCTCGATAGTCTGCAACACCTCGCCCTGGACATATCTGGGCAATCGTCCGCTTTACGCCTCCCCGGAGGCGTCGTTCGATACAGCGCTTGACGTATTGGCACTCAATCGTTTGTCAACTCCGGCGGTCGCTCGGTACGCGACACAGCTCCTGACCTCGACTCCTGAGCGCGGTCCGCACGGCAAGCACGCGGTGTCTCTCCACGATCTGACCGACTTCACCTTGCATTCGAAGGTCCCGCTTCCCTTCCAGATGGACGGTGACCACCTCGGTCTGCGCACCAGCGTTCGGTTCACAGGCGTACGCCGTGCACTGCGTGTGATTGTGTGAGTGGAAGGGCCCAAAGTCCTTTCACTCGAACGTTTACACGCCGGTCCACCCTCACGATGTAGGGCTGTGACCTAGTAGACACCGACGAATCAAAAAAAACTTTCCGGAAGGGGTTGTATCCCCGTCCGAGGTTTGCGAATCTCTACATGGCGATCGGGACAGCCCGCAGAACCCGGCACCCACACAGACCGCCAGAACCCCTCCACGAATCTCCGACTCACCCGGGAAACTGGGCGGTCACCCTTCCCTCGCGAAGGGATTCGTGAAAGCGTTCACATTCACAAGCAACCTGCCCGCAATACAAGGAGATGGAGCAGCCATGGACTGGCGTCACAACGCCGTTTGCCGCGAGGAAGACCCGGAACTCTTCTTCCCCATCGGCAACACCGGTCCTGCGCTGCTGCAGATCGAGGAAGCCAAGGCCGTCTGCCGCCGCTGCCCCGTCATGGAGCAGTGCCTGCAGTGGGCGCTCGAGTCCGGTCAGGACTCCGGCGTCTGGGGCGGTCTCAGCGAGGACGAGCGCCGCGCGATGAAGCGCCGCGCCGCTCGCAACCGGGCGCGCAACGCCAGCGCCTGATATCGACTTTCGAGCCTCGAGCCGCAGCGCGTAGTACCCCGTATCAGCGCTCAGCAACGTGCTCTTGAGCCCCGGACCGATCACCATTCGGTCCGGGGCTCAGTGCTGTCCGGGCCGCGCTCCGTCACGCTGGGTGACGGAGCGCCTGCTCACTTCTGCGGGCTGGCCGGTATGTCGAGGACGACCTTGGTGCCGCGCGGCTCGGCCGGGACCATGTCGAAAGTGCCGCCGAGCTCGCCCTCGACGAGGGTCCGTACGATCTGCAGCCCGAGGTTCCCGGCCCGCTGGGCGTCGAAGCCTTCGGGCAGACCACAGCCGTCGTCGAGCACCGTGATCAGCAGCCGGGCGTCGTCGCGGCCGATTCCGGAACGGGCGGCGCACACCTCGACGGTGCCGCCCTCCCCCTGGACGAATGCGTGCTCCAGCGCGTTCTGCAGGATCTCGGTCAGCACCATCGACAGCGGCGTGGCGACCTCGGCGTCCAGGATCCCGAAGCGGCCGGTGCGCCGGCAGGCCACGTTGCCCGGGGAGATCTCCGCGACCATCGCGATCACACGGTCGGCGATCTCGTCGAACTCGACCCGCTCGTCCAGGTTCTGAGACAGCGTCTCATGCACGATCGCGATCGAACCGACGCGGCGGACCGCCTCGTTGAGGGCCTCGCGGCCGTTCTCCGAATCCATCCGGCGGGCCTGGAGCCGCAGCAGCGCGGCCACGGTCTGCAGATTGTTCTTCACCCGGTGGTGGATCTCCCGGATGGTCGCGTCCTTGGTGATCAATTCACGTTCGCGACGGCGCAGTTCCGTGACGTCGCGGCACAGGACGAGGGAGCCGATCCGGGTGCCCTTGGGCTTGAGCGGGATGGCGCGCAGCTGGATGACCCCGCCGTTGCCCTCGACCTCGGTCTCGCGCGGGGCCCAGCCGCTGGCGAGTTTCACGAGCGCCTCGTCCACCGGCCCCCGGGAGGGCGCGAGTTCGGCCGTGGTGTCGCCCAGGTGCTGGCCGACCAGGTCGGAGGCGAGGCCGAGCCGGTGGTACGCGGAGAGCGCGTTCGGGGACGCGTAGGTCACCACGCCGTCCGCGTCGAGCCGTATCAGCCCGTCGCCGACGCGCGGGGAGGCGTCCATGTCGACCTGCTGCCCGGGGAACGGGAAGGAGCCCGCCGCGATCATCTGCGCCAGGTCGGAGGCGGACTGGAGGTAGGTCAGCTCCAGCCGGCTCGGTGTACGCACAGTGAGCAGGTTGGTGTTGCGTGCGATGACGCCCAGCACCCGGCCCTCGCGACGGACGGGGATCGACTCGACGCGGACGGGCACCTCCTCGCGCCACTCCGGGTCCCCCTCGCGCACGATGCGGCCCTCGTCGAGAGCGGCGTCGAGCAGCGGGCGGCGGCCGCGCGGAACCAGGTGGCCGACCATGTCGTCCTGGTACGAGGTGGGGCCGGTGTTCGGGCGCATCTGCGCGACCGATACGTACCGGCTGCCGTCGAGGGTGGGGACCCACAGCACGAGGTCGGCGAAGGACAGGTCGGAGAGCAGCTGCCACTCCGAGACCAGCAGGTGGAGCCACTCCAGGTCGGTTTCACTGAGAGCGGTGTGCTGGCGTACGAGGTCGTTCATGGAGGGCACGTTGCGAGCGTACCCCGGGTACGGCGGATGACTTTCCGCACCTGGACTACTCAGGAGTATCCAGGAGCCCCGTACTCCGCGTACTGTTGGAGGAAGTGACGGGTCCGATGGCCCTGTCATTGGATGGACAGAACAGATTGGTCTAGTCCACAATTGGCTCAAGCTTCCGCCCTCCCCGCACAGGAGGACGGATCGAGGTAAGCGGCGCGCTCTGCCCTGACCGCGCAGGCTCCTCTCACCGGCCGCTGGGAACCGCACACCCGCCGGCCGTAAGTACTCCGGGCTACGGTGCCGGGCGGGCTGAGGGTCCCGTCAGGCACCGTGGCCCAGAGGAATCCGGCGCCGCGGAATCCAGCGCCGCGCAATCCGCCTCGGCCGGCCAGGCCTGCATCGCGAGTGCGGCCACCGCCTCCAGCTCCTCCCGGCCCGCGCCGTCGCGCGACTGCTGGGACATCCCCTGAAGCACGGCCCCCGAATAGCGGGCCAGCGCCCGCGCGTCCGTGTCCGCGGGCAGCGTGCCGGCGGCCATGTCGGCGCGGATCCGGCTCTCGAACATCACCAGGTTGGCCTCGCGCCGCTCGCGCAGGGCCTCGGCGACCTCTTCCGAGGTGGTGTTGACGGCCGCGCAGAGCACCATGCAGCCGGGCGGGTGGGCCGGGTCGGTGTACACCTCGGCGGCCTCGCGCAGGATCCGCTCCATGGCCGCGCGGGCGGTCGGCTCCTCGGTGAGCGCCACGGCCGCGAAGTCCCCGTACCGGCCGCCGTAGACCACCACGACCTCGCCGAAGAGCTTGCGCTTGTCCCCGAAGGCCGCGTACAGGCTGGGGGCGCTGATGCCGAGCGTGGCGGTCAGGTCGGCGATCGACGTCGCCTCGTAGCCGCGCTCCCAGAAGGCGAACATCGCCTTGTCGAGGGCCTCGTCGCGGTCGAAGGAGCGGGGCCTGCCGCGCTGTCCGGTCACCATCCCCACATTCTATAGCGCGCATTACGGAATCTGAGATACGGTCCTTTCTGTAGCGACCACTATCGAATGTTGAAGGGGGGCGCGTCATGGGCGTGCTCAAGGGGAAGACGGCACTGGTCACGGGCGGCAGCCGGGGCATCGGCCGGGCGATCTCGCTGCGGCTGGCGCGGGACGGGGCGCTGGTCGCCGTGCACTACGGGTCCAACGAGGCGGCGGCCAAGGACGTCGTGGCGGCGATCGAGGCGGCCGGGGGCAGGGCCTTCGCCATCGGGGCGGAGCTCGGGGTGGCCGGGGACGCCGAGGCCCTGTGGGCGGCGTACGCGGCCCATCCGCTGGCCACCGAGGAGGTCGACGTCCTGGTGAACAACGCCGGCGGCGCGGTCTTCGCGGGGATCGAGGGGACGGACGAGGAGGCGTACGACCGGACGCACGCGCTCAACGCCAGGGCGCCGTTCTTCGTGATCAAGCACGGGCTGGCGCGGCTGCGCGACGGGGGCCGGATCGTGAACGTGACCGGCACCCCGGACATCGCCCTGCCGGCGATCCTCGCCACGGTCATGGCGAAGGGCGCGGTCAACGCCCTGACCCGGTCGCTGGCCGCGGAGCTCGCGCCGCGCGGGATCACGGTGAACTCGGTGGGCCCGGGCATCACCGAGACCGATCTGAACGCGGCCCTGCTCGCGGACCCGGCGGCCCGGGCCCACGTCGCCGCCCGCTCCGTCTTCCACCGGGTGGGCACCACCGAGGAGGTCGCCGACGTGGTGGCCTTCCTGGCCTCGCCGGACTCCCGCTGGGTCACGGGCCAGCACCTGGACGCGACGGGCGGGCTCCAGCTCGCGCTGCTGTAGCAGGGCCGCGCGGCGGGGATCACGATGGACTTGGTGAAGTCCCGGCGCGGGCGCCCGGGCTCTGCTAGATTGGTCTATACCACATAACCTCTCCAGATCGGCAGGCCCCGCGTGGAAGTTGTCATCGTCCCGGACGCCAAGGCAGGCGGCGAGCTCATCGCGGAGGCCATGGCCGCCTTGGTCCGCCGCAAGCCCGACGCCCTGCTCGGCGTGGCGACCGGCTCGACCCCGCTGCCCATCTACGAGGCCCTCGCCGCCAAGGTCAAGGCCGGTCAGGTCGACGCCTCCAAGGCCCGGATCTGCCAGCTCGACGAGTACGTCGGCCTGCCGGCCGGACACCCCGAGTCGTACCGCGCCGTCGTGCTGCGCGAGGTCGTGGAGCCGCTGGGCCTGTCCGAGGCCTCCTTCATGGGCCCCGACGGCTCCGCCGAGGACATCGTCGGCGCGTGCGACGCGTACGACCGCGCCCTCGCCGAGGCCGGAGGCGTCGACCTCCAGCTGCTGGGCATCGGTACGGACGGGCACATCGGCTTCAACGAGCCGTGCTCCTCGCTCGCCTCCCGCACCCGCATCAAGACGCTGACGGAGCAGACCCGCGTGGACAACGCGCGCTTCTTCGACAACGACATAGACCAGGTGCCGCACCACGTCATCACCCAGGGCATCGGCACCATCCTCGACGCCCGCCACCTGGTCCTGCTGGCCACGGGCGAGGGCAAGGCCGAGGCCGTCGCGCAGACCGTCGAGGGCCCGCTGTCGGCCCTGGTCCCGGCCTCCGCGCTCCAGCTGCACCGGCACGCCACGGTCGTGGTGGACGAGGCCGCCGCGTCCAAGCTCAAGCTGGCGGACTACTTCCGCCACACCCTGGCCAACAAGCCGGCCTGGCAGGGTCTCTAAGCGCTGCGACGACGAAGGGCCGGGCTCCCCCCGAGGAGCCCGGCCCTTCGTCATGTGCGGCAGCCGCCGCGCGGGGCCGGCGGCCCGCGCGCGGCTACCGGCGCGCGGCTACCGGCCCGCGATGACCTCCGCCGCCGCGCGGCCGCAGACGCGGGACGCGCCGTGCGTCGCGACGTAGAGCGCGCCGCGGGGCTCCGCCCGGGGCAGGCCCATCTCCACGACCACCGTGTCCGGGCGCGCGGCGACCAGCTCGTCCAGGGCCCGCGTCATCCACGGGTGCCGGTGCGCGTCGCGCACCACCGCGACCACGGTCCGGTCCCCCGCCGCGGCCAGGATCTCCGCCGCCGAGGCGCCTTCCGGGTACACGCCCGCCGCGGTGCCGGGAACCAGGACCGCGAGTTCGGCGGCCACGCCCCACGGGGTCTCGTCCCCCACCGCGATGTTCGCGACGGGTGCGAGCGTGGCGACGTACGGGTCGGCCACCGCCGGGGCGCTGCCCCGTACGACCACGGCGCGGCGGGCCGCCTCCAGGCCGATGTCGGACGCGCGGCTCCCCTCCGGCCGCGCGTCCGTCCGGGTCCGCAGGGTCCACTCGGCCAGCGCCCGCACCCGCGCGGCCGCCTCGGCGAGCCGCTCCTCCGGGAGCGAGCCCTCGCGTACCGCGGCGACCAGCGCGTCGCGCAGCCGCAGCACGGTCGCCTCGTCGGCGAGACCGCCGCCGACGCAGATCGCATCGGCGCCGGCCGCGATGGCCAGGACCGAGCCGCGCTCGATGCCGTACGTCCCGGCGATGGCGTTCATCTCCATGCCGTCGGTGACGATGAGGCCCTCGTATCCGAGCTCCTTGCGCAGCAGACCGGTCAGGATCTGCGGGCTGAGCGTGGCCGGGCGGGTCGGGTCGAGGGCGGGCACCAGGATGTGCGCGCTCATGACGGCCTTGGTGCCGGCCTCGATGGCCGCCTTGAACGGTACGAGTTCCCGCGCGACCAGGGTGTCGATGTCCGCGTCGATGCGCGGCAGCGCGTGGTGCGAGTCGACGTTCGTGTCGCCGTGGCCCGGGAAGTGCTTGGTGCACGCGGCGACGCCGGCGGCCTGGAGGCCTTCGACGTACGCGGCGGTGTGCCGGGCGGCGAGGTGGGTGTCGGCGCCGAAGGACCGTACGCCGATGACCGGGTTGTCCGGGTTGGAGTTGACGTCCGCGGAGGGGGCCCAGTTGAGGTTGACCCCGCACTCGGCGAGCCGGCGGCCCAGCTCGCGGGCGACGGCCCGGGTGAGGCCGGTGTCGTCGACGGCGCCGAGGGCCAGGTTGCCGGGGAAGGACGAGCCGCCCCGTACCTCCAGGCGCGTGACGTCGCCGCCCTCCTCGTCGATGGCGACGAGTACGTCCTCCCGCTCGGTACGCAGCTGCGCGGTCAGCGCGGCGAGCTGTTCGGGCGAGGTGATGTTGCGGCCGAACAGGCCGACGGCGGTGAGGCCCTCGCCGACCTGGCGCAGCAGCCAGGCGGGGGCGGTGGTGCCCTCGAAGCCGGGCTGGAGGACGGCGAGTGCGTCCCTCGTCAAGGTGTCTGTGCGGTGCGCAAGGACAGTCATGGGGGCCGTTATCCCTTCACGGCGCCGGCGGTCATCCCGCCGACGGCCTTGCGCTGGAGGAAGACGAAGATGAGCAGGACCGGGACCGCGAACAGCGAGGAGGCGGCCATGGTGGCGCCCCAGTCGTTGCCGAAGGCGGTCATGAACTCGGTCAGCCACAGGGGCAGGGTCTGCGCGGTCTTGTCCTTGTTCAGGATCAGGACCATCGCGAACTCGTTCCAGGCGGTGATGAAGCCGAAGAGCGAGGTGGACATCAGGCCGGGGGCCAGCAGCGGGAAGATCACCTTGCGGAAGGCCTGGCCGCGGGTGCAGCCGTCGATCTGGGCGGCCTCCTCCAGCGTCACCGGGACCGCGGCGATGAAGCCGCGCAGGGTCCAGATGGTGAAGGGGAGGATCATCACGAAGTAGATCGCGGTCAGCAGCGGGAGGCTGTTCAGCAGCTCGCTGTCGCGGGCGATCATGTACATCGCGATGACCATGACCTCCCAGGGCGCCATCTGGGCCATCATCACGGTGAGGACCAGGCCCTTGCGGCCCTTGAACTTCATCCGGGCGATGGCGAAGCTCGCGGCGAGGGCGACGAGCAGGGCCAGCACGACGGCGCCGACGGTGACCAGGACGCTGTTGGTGACGTACGTCCAGAAGTTCTCGACGCCGGTGGCCTTGGTGAAGTTGTCCAGCGTCGGGGTGAAGAAGAAGACCGGGTCCTTGGTGAGCATCTGGTCGGCGGGCTTGAGGGCCGACGCGAACATCCAGTAGACCGGGAAGACGAAGACGAGGGCCAGCAGGAGCGCGCCGAGGTTCTTGAAGACGGCTCCGGGGCGGACCGGGCGGCGCTTGCGGAGCTGCTGTGCGGGCTCGGCGGCCGGCGCGGGCTTCGGG
Organism: Streptomyces sp. NPDC037242; assembly: GCF_055604165.1. Lineage (NCBI taxonomy): Bacteria > Bacillati > Actinomycetota > Actinomycetes > Kitasatosporales > Streptomycetaceae > Streptomyces > Streptomyces sp. NPDC037242. Next base: position 322,053 of record NZ_JBVJUY010000002.1, on the reverse strand, counting down.
GCGGTGGTCGTGCTCACTGCTCCTCCTCCTGCTTCAGGATCAGGCGGAAGTAGAAGGACATGACGATCACGAGGATCAGGATCGTCAGGACGGAGATCGCGGCGGCGAGGCCGTAGTGGGCCTGGCTCTGGCCCTCGACGTAGGCGAAGACCGGGAGGATCTCGGAGGCGCGGTCCGGGCCGCCCTTGTTCATCGCGTAGACCTGGGTGAAGGCCTTGAAGACCCAGATCACCTCAAGGAACGTGGTGATGAGGAAGAACGGCTTGAGGTTCGGGAAGACGATCTTCCAGAAGGTCTGCCAGCCGTTGGCCCCGTCCATCCGGGCGGCCTCGTACAGCTCGGCGCCGACGGTGGTGAGGCCGGCGTACATGTTGAGGGCGACGAAGGGGATGGAGCCCCAGACCACCAGGATCGTGACGATCACCAGGGTGGAGAGGCCGGTCTCCATCCAGTTGTGCTGCTCGTAGCCGGAGAAGCCGGCGGAGCGCATCACCCAGTTCATGACGCCGAACTGCTCGTCGAACAGCCACTTGAAGACCTGTACGGAGGCGACGATCGGCATGGCCCAGGCCATCACCAGGGCCATCGACAGGACCAGGCGCATCTTCTTGCCGAGCTTGTTCAGCAGGATGCCGATGAGGCTGCCGAGCACCATGATCAGTACGACGTTGGCCGCGGTGAAGGCGAAGGACCGGACCACGACGGTCCAGAACTTCGTATCGCCCAGCAGCTCGGTGTAGTTCTCGAACCCCGCGAAGGGGTACTTCCGCTGGATGAACTCGATCTTGTTGATGTCCTGGAAGGACAGGATCACGTTCTTGATCAGCGGGTACAGCAGGAGGGTCGCCAGGCTCAGGACTGCGGGCCCGACCAGCAGGTAGGGCAGCCACCCCGAGGGGAGCGACTTCCTGCCCCCGCGAGGAGACGTGCGGCCGGTGCCGGCTTCCGTGGCGGGCGCCTTCGGCGGCTGTCCGGCGGACTTCGGTGGTGCGTCCTGTGGAGCGCTGGTCGCCGCCCCCTGGGAGTGCACGGTCATGTCTTGGCTTCCTCGCGGTTGACTGTGGAGTCAATTGCGCGACCGGGGGCACGACGGGCGCGTGGCGCCCGCCGCACCCCCCGGTGCGTTCACACTGCTGGGTCCTGCGGGTACTGCGGGTGGAGCGGGTACTGCCGGGTGGGACTACTTGTTGATGCGGTTCGCGATTTCCTTGTCCGCGTCCGCGCCCGCCTTGGCGGCGTCCTCACCCTTCAGGACCTTGGTCATGAACTCCTTGATCGGGTTGGGCTCGGTCTCGACGTTCGCCCAGCCCGGGGTGACCGGGGTGATCTTGCCGTTGAGGCCGGCCTTGCCCATCGCCTCGGCGAAGGAGCCCGCAGGGGCCGCGAAGTTCGCAGCGGCCTGGTTCGGGAGCAGCGCGCCCTCGGTGGCGGCGGCGTACTTGGTCATCTGGTCCTTGCCTGCGGCGAGGGCCAGCCACTCCTTGGCGAGCTCCTTGTTCTTGGAGCGCTCGGCCACGGCGAGGTTCGAGCCGCCGAGGAACACGGTGCCCGGCTTGTCGGCCGTCTTGCCCGGGATCGGGAAGAAGCCGAAGTCGGCCTCCTTGCCCGCGTCCTTCAGGGCCTTCGCGGCGCCGCCGGCCTCCCAGCCGAGACCGATCCAGGAGGAGACGCCACCCTTGGGAACGATGTCGGTGGACTGCTGCGGGGTGGCCTCGTCCTTGTCCTTGGGGGCGCTGGAGAAGGACTGGAGCTTCTTGTAGAACTCCATGGCGGAGGCGGCCTGCGGGGTGCCGAGCTGGCCCTTCCACTTGGCGCCGTCCTTGACGGCGAGGTCGCCGCCCTCGTCCCACACGAAGCCGGCGAGGACGTACCAGCTCTGGCCGGGGAGGTAGATCGGCTGCGAGGCCGGGTCGGACGCCTTCAGCTTCTCCAGGCCGGCGACCCACTCGTCGCGGGTCTTCGGCGGGGTGACGCCGGCCTTCTCGTAGGCCTTCTTGTCGTAGATGACGACGCGGTTGGCGGCGTACCACGGGGCGGAGTAGAGCTTGCCGTCGATCTCGGCCGAGGCGAGCATGCTCTTCTGCCAGGCGTCGGCGCCGAGCTTGGCCTTGTCCTTGGTCAGGTCGGCGAGGCCGCCGGTGACCGCGTAGCCGGCGGTCTGGGTGTTGCCGAGCTCAAGGACGTCCGGCGGGGTGTTCTCGGAGAGGGCCGTGGTGACCTTCTCCTGGATGCCGGTCCACTTCTGCTCCTCGACCTTGACCGTGACACCGGGGTGCTTGGCCGAGAACTCCTTGTTGACCTCTTCGATCCACGCCTTCGGTGCGGAGCCGTCCATCACCCAGACGGTGATCTCCTTGGCCGCGCCACCCGACGCGTCGGCCTTCGGCTTGTCGTCGCCGTTGCCGCACGCCGCGACTCCGACCATCATTCCCACGACACCGACCGCCGCAATGAGCTTGCGCTTCACGCCACCCTCCTCAGGGATGCTGCCTGCAACTTCCCTCGCCCGCCGCGGTGACATAAGTACTCAAGTACTGCCCGTGGGGCCGGGATCTGATCCATATTGGTTTAGACCAGTAACCGGAGCTTGGCCTAGACCTTTGGGGGTGTCAAGGGTCTAATGAGCGGGTGATCGGTCCGTTACCGGACCGACACCTGGGGGAGGGAGGAGGCCTGTCCTCCCACCCGTGTCACGATGTGACCGCACATATCGGAGGAGCCGGTGACGGCAGCGAAACTGGAGTCGGGAAGGCGGGCGGCGATGGCCACCGAAGGGGCGACCACGGAGCCGGAAGGCGGGGCAGCCACTCGCACGGCGCGTGTGCCCAAGTACTACCGACTCAAGCGGCACTTGCTCGACATGACCGAAACCCTGCCCCCCGGCACCCCGGTCCCGCCGGAGCGCACGCTCGCGGCCGAATTCGACACATCCCGGACCACCGTCCGGCAGGCCCTGCAGGAGCTCGTCGTCGAGGGCCGGCTGGAGCGCATCCAGGGCAAGGGCACCTTCGTGGCCAAGCCCAAGGTCTCCCAGCCGCTCCAACTCTCCTCGTACACCGAGGACATGAGGGCCCAAGGACTGGAACCCACGTCCCAGCTCCTGGACATCGGCTACGTGACGGCCGACGACACCCTCGCCGGACTGCTCAAGATCGCCACCGGCGGACGGGTCCTGCGCATCGAGCGGCTGCGGCTGGCCAGCGGCGAGCCCATGGCCATCGAGACCACCCACCTTTCGGCCAAGCGCTTCCCCGCGCTGCGCCGCTCGCTGGCGAAGTACACCTCCCTCTACACCGCACTCGCCGAGGTGTACGACGTCCGCCTCGCCGAGGCGGAGGAGACCATCGAGACCTCCCTGGCGACCCCCCGCGAGGCCGGACTGCTCGGCACCGACGTCGGCCTGCCGATGCTGATGCTCTCCCGCCACTCGCTGGACGCCGACGGGGAGCCCGTGGAGTGGGTCCGCTCGGTCTACCGCGGCGACCGCTACAAGTTCGTCGCGCGGCTCCAGCGCCCCGCCGTCTGACCCACCCGCCCCGCCGCGGCGGAAGTCCCCGTACCGGAATCTCGTACCGATATACGGACGGGGTCTTACGTTCAGCACATGCCTCCCCCTAGATTCCCTGTGCTCACGCAGGTGATCGACGAGGGGACGAGGACATGGCGGAACCGGGATCAACAGGTACAGAGCGGAACACGGCGAGTCCGGGTACCACTCCGGACTCGCCTTCTGCGTCGGGGAGCCCGTCGCCGAAGTCGGTGGCCGCGTGGGTGCTGGTCGCACTCATCGGAGCCATCGGGTGGGGCGTACTGGCGCTCTCGCGCGGCGAGGAGATCTCGGCCGCCTGGCTGCTCGCCGCCGCGCTGGGCTCGTACGCCATCGGCTACCGGTTCTACGCGCGCTTCATCGCGAACCGCGTCCTGAAGGTGGACAAGACCAGGGCCACCCCCGCCGAACGCCTTGACAACGGTGTCGACTTCCACCCGACCGACCGGCGGGTGCTCTTCGGCCACCACTTCGCCGCCGTCGCGGGCGCGGGCCCCCTGGTCGGCCCGGTGCTGGCCTCCCAGATGGGCTACCTGCCGGGCACCATCTGGATCGTCGCGGGCGTGATCTTCGCGGGCGCGGTCCAGGACATGGTCACGCTGTTCTTCTCGACCCGGCGCAACGGCCGCTCGCTCGGGCAGATGGCCCGTGACGAGATCGGCCCGGTCGGCGGCGCCGCCGCGCTGGTCGCCGTGTTCGCCATCATGATCATCCTGCTGGCGGTGCTGGCGCTCGTCATCGTCAACGCACTGGCCGACTCGCCCTGGGGCGTCTTCTCCATCGGCATGACCATCCCGATCGCCCTCTTCATGGGCTTCTACCTGCGCGTCCTGCGGCCGGGCCGGATCACCGAGGTTTCGGCGATCGGCGTCGCGCTGCTGCTGCTCGCCATCGTCTCGGGCGGCTGGGTCGCGGAGTCCTCCTTCGCCGACGTCTTCACGCTGGAGAAGGAGACCCTGGTCCTCTGGATGATCGGGTACGGCTTCCTGGCCTCGGTGCTGCCGGTGTGGATGCTGCTGGCGCCGCGCGACTACCTCTCCACCTTCATGAAGATCGGCACCATCGCCCTGCTCGCGCTCGGCGTGGTCATCGCCATGCCGACGCTGAAGATGCCCGCGGTCACCGACTTCGCCTCCGGCGGCAACGGCCCGGTCTTCGCCGGCTCGATGTTCCCGTTCGTCTTCATCACCATCGCCTGCGGCGCGCTGTCCGGCTTCCACTCGCTGGTCTCCTCGGGCACCACCCCGAAGATGATCCAGAAGGAGACCCAGGTCCGGGTCATCGGCTACGGCGCCATGCTGACCGAGTCCTTCGTCGCCGTCATGGCGGTCATCGCGGCCTGCATCATCGAGCCGGGCCTGTTCTTCGCGGTCAACTCCCCCGGCGGCGTCGTCGGCACCACCGTCGAGGCGGCATCGCAGGCGGTGGGCAACTTCGGCTTCGCCATCTCCCCCGAGGCCCTCGCCCAGGCCGCGAAGGACGTGGAGGAGACGAGCCTGCTCTCCCGTACGGGCGGTGCGCCGACCTTCGCGCTCGGGATGTCGGAGATCTTCTCGTCCGTGATCGGCGGCGCCTCGCTGAAGGCGTTCTGGTACCACTTCGCCATCATGTTCGAGGCCCTCTTCATCCTGACCACCGTGGACGCCGGCACCCGCGTCGGCCGGTTCATGCTCCAGGACACCCTCGGCAACGTGCACAAGTCCTTCAAGGACGTCAGCTGGAAGCCCGGCGTCTGGTTCGCGAGCGCGATCGTCGTCGGCGGCTGGGGCTACTTCCTGTGGGTCGGCGTCAAGGACCCGCTGGGCGGCATCAACCAGCTCTTCCCGCTGTTCGGCATCGCGAACCAGCTCCTCGCGGCGGTCGCGCTGGCCGTCTGCACCACGCTGCTGGTCAAGTCCGGCCGGCTCAAGTGGGCCTGGGTGACGGGCGTGCCGCTGGCCTGGGACGTGGCCGTGACGCTCACCGCGAGCTGGCAGAAGATCTTCTCCTCGGACGTGGCCGTCGGCTTCTTCGCCCGGCGCGACCAGTACCAGGACGCCATCGACGCCGGGAAGGTCCTCAAGCCCGCCAAGAACATGGACGAGATGCACACCGTGGTCACCAACGCCACCGTGGACGGGGTCCTGTCGGTGCTCTTCGCGGTGCTGATCGTCATCGTGCTGCTGGACGCCGCGCGCACCTGCCTGGCCGCCGTCCGCAACCCCGCGGCGGTCGAGCTCTCCGAGGTCCCGTGGACCGAGTCGAAGATCGTCGCCCCGGCCGGGCTGATCCCCACCGCCGAGGAGCGGGCGGAGCTCGCCGCGGCCGGGCTCGACTCGGGCGGCGGCCGGGTCAAGGAGCCGGCGGCGTCATGAGCCTGCGCAGCGTGCTCGCGAGGGTCCGGTACTACGTACGGGAGTTCTCGGGCGAGGCGGCGTACGACCGCTACGCGGCCCACGCCCGCTCGCACGACCCGCAGGCCCCGCTGATGACCCGGCGGGCCTTCGAACGCGCCCGTACGGACGCCCGCGAGGCCGACCCGCGCGAGGGGTTCCGCTGCTGCTGAGCCCTGCCGTACCCACGAAGGCCCCGCCGGACGCTCCGGCGGGGCCTTTCGGCGGTAGCGGAGAGGTACGACTCGGGGACGGCGCGTCGTGGACGACACAACATGTGGTGGGTCACGCAACGCGGTGCCCCCACATGTATGCTCAAGGCTGCTGTCGCCGCAGGGGAATCCGGTGCGAATCCGGAACTGTCCCGCAACGGTATGAAGTGTCCGTCTACCGGACGCCAAGTCCGAGGACCTGCCGACAGCGCGCCCGGCTCGACCGAACCGGGTGCCGATACGTCCGGGCCTCGCGGTTGGGCCGGTGGACGCCATGCGGGGGACGCGATCCTGCCACGCCCGCATGCGCCCGCTCGCGCCCCGCCCCGCCGATGACCGGGCCGAGCGAGGGAGAGCTCCCCCCGTGACCATCGCGCCTGCCGCGCCGCGCGCCGAGTCCGACCAGCCCGCAGCCGAGGGTCCCGGGACCGCGTTGCTGCGGACCCTCACCGAGCTGACGGCCGACCTCCCCGACACCGACCCCGGCCGGGTCGCCGCCGCCGCGCTGCGCGGGCGCAGCTCCACCGCGGACGAGGCCGAGCTGCGGGGGCTCGCCACCGAGGCCGCCGCCGGTCTGATCTCCGAGGACCCCGCGTACTCCCGACTGGCCGCGCGCCTGCTGACGTTCGCCGTCGCCGACGAGGCCGCGGGCCAGGGGGCCACCTCCTTCTCCGCCTCCGTCGAGGTCGGCCACCGCGAGGGCCTGATCGCCGACCGCACGGCCGAGTTCGTACGCACCCACGCGAAGCGCCTCGACGCGCTGGTCGAGCACGCGCTCGCCGAGGGCGCGGACGACCGCTTCGGCTTCTTCGGCCTGCGCACCCTGCACAGCCGCTACCTGCTGCGCCACCCGATCACCCGCCAGGTCATCGAGACCCCGCAGTACTTCATGCTGCGCGTGGCCTGCGGCCTGGCCGAGGACGAGAGCCTGCGCGCCGTCGAGGAAGTGGCCTCGCTGTACCGGCTGATGAGCCGCCTCGACTACCTGCCGTCCTCCCCCACGCTCTTCAACTCCGGCACCCGGCACCCGCAGATGTCCTCCTGCTACCTGCTGGACTCCCCGCTGGACGAGCTCGACTCGATCTACGACCGCTACCACCAGGTCGCGCGCCTCTCCAAGCACGCCGGCGGCATCGGCCTCTCGTACTCCCGCATCCGCGCCCGCGGTTCGCTGATCCGCGGGACGAACGGCCACTCCAACGGCATCGTGCCGTTCCTGAAGACCCTCGACGCCTCCGTCGCCGCCGTGAACCAGGGCGGCCGCCGCAAGGGCGCCGCCGCCGTGTACCTGGAGACCTGGCACGCGGACATCGAGGAGTTCCTGGAGCTCCGCGACAACACCGGTGAGGACCAGCGCCGCACCCACAACCTGAACCTCGCCCACTGGGTGCCGGACGAGTTCATGCGCCGCGTGAACGCCGACGCCGACTGGTCGCTGTTCTCCCCGGCCGACGTCCCGGAGCTGGTGGACCTGTGGGGCGACGAGTTCGACGCCGCCTACCGCAAGGCCGAGGCGGACGGCCTGGCCCGCAAGACCATGCCCGCCCGCGACCTGTACGGCCGGATGATGCGCACCCTCGCGCAGACCGGCCAGGGCTGGATGACCTTCAAGGACGCCTCCAACCGCACGGCGAACCAGACCGCCGAGCCGGGCTCGGTCGTCCACTCCTCCAACCTGTGCACCGAGATCATCGAGGTCACCAACGACGGCGAGACGGCCGTCTGCAACCTCGGCTCGGTCAACATGGGTGCCTTCGTGGTGGACGGCGGGATCGACTGGGAGCGCCTGGACGAGACCGTCCGCACCGCGGTGACCTTCCTCGACCGCGTGGTGGACATCAACTTCTACCCGACCGAGCAGGCCGGCCGCTCCAACTCCCGCTGGCGCCCGGTGGGCCTGGGCGCGATGGGCCTCCAGGACGTCTTCTTCAAGCTGAAGCTGCCCTTCGACTCCCCCGAGGCGAAGGCGCTGTCCACGAAGCTCTCCGAGCGCATCATGCTCGCCGCGTACGAGGCCTCCTGCGACCTCGCCGAGCGCAGCGGCCCGCTGCCGGCCTGGGAGCAGACCCGTACCGCCCGCGGTGTCCTGCACCCGGACCACTACGCGGGCATCGAGCTGAACTGGCCCGAGCGCTGGGACGCGCTGCGCGCCCGCGTCGCGAAGACCGGGATGCGCAACTCGCTGCTCCTCGCCATCGCCCCGACGGCGACGATCGCCTCGATCGCCGGCGTGTATGAGTGCATCGAGCCGCAGGTCTCCAACCTCTTCAAGCGCGAGACGCTCAGCGGTGAGTTCCTCCAGGTCAACGGCTACCTGGTGGAGGAGCTGAAGGAGCTCGGCGTCTGGGACGCGCAGACCCGCGAGGCGCTGCGCGAGTCCAGCGGCTCCGTCCAGGGCTTCGGCTGGATCCCGGCCGAGGTGCGCGAGCTGTACCGCACGGCGTGGGAGATCCCGCAGCGCGGCCTGATCGACATGGCGGCGGCCCGTACGCCGTTCCTCGACCAGTCGCAGTCGCTGAACCTGTTCCTGGAGACGCCGACCATCGGGAAGCTGTCCTCGATGTACGCGTACGCCTGGAAGCAGGGCCTGAAGACCACGTACTACCTGCGCTCGCGCCCGGCGACGAAGATCGCCCGCGCCGCGCAGGCCGCCACCCCCGCGGCGCTCCCGCTGGCCGACGCCGCCGCCGAGGCCGCGGCCGCGGAAGCGCTCGCCTGCTCCCTTGAGAACCCCGAGTCCTGCGAGGCCTGCCAGTAATGAGCTCCACCGACAAGAAGAACCTCCTGGACCCGGGCTTCGAGCTCACGCTCCGCCCGATGCGCTACCCGGACTTCTACGAGCGCTACCGGGACGCGATCAAGAACACGTGGACGGTCGAGGAGGTCGACCTCCACTCGGACGTGGCCGACCTCGCGAAGCTGACGCCCGCTGAGCAGCACATGATCGGCCGGCTGGTCGCGTTCTTCGCGACGGGCGACTCGATCGTCTCCAACAACCTCGTGCTGACCCTGTACAAGCACATCAACTCCCCGGAGGCGCGCCTGTACCTGTCGCGCCAGCTGTTCGAGGAGGCCGTGCACGTCCAGTTCTACCTGACGCTGCTGGACACCTACCTGCCCGACCCGGACGACCGGTCGGCCGCCTTCGACGCGGTCGAGGAGATCCCCTCCATCCGCGAGAAGGCGCAGTTCTGCTTCAAGTGGATGGACTCGGTCGAGAAGATCGATCAGCTGGAGACGGCCGCTGACCGGCGCCGCTTCCTGCTGAACCTGATCTGCTTCGCCGCGTGCATCGAGGGCCTGTTCTTCTACGGCGCCTTCGCGTACGTCTACTGGTTCCGCTCGCGGGGTCTGCTGCACGGCCTGGCGACGGGCACCAACTGGGTGTTCCGCGACGAGACCATGCACATGAACTTCGCCTTCGAGGTCGTGGACACGGTCCGCAAGGAGGAGCCGGAGCTCTTCGACGACGCCCTCCAGCAGCAGGTCACCGACATGCTGAAGGAGGCCGTGGAGGCGGAGCTGCAGTTCGGCCGCGACCTGTGCGGTGACGGCCTGCCGGGTATGAACACCGAGTCGATGCGCGAGTACCTGGAGTGCGTCGCGGACCAGCGCCTGGTGCGCCTCGGCTTCCCGCCGGTGTACGGCTCGCAGAACCCGTTCTCGTTCATGGAGCTCCAGGGCGTCCAGGAGCTGACGAACTTCTTCGAGCGCCGCCCGTCGGCCTATCAGGTCGCGGTCGAGGGCACGGTCGACCTGGACGAGGACTTCTGAGTCGACCGGGTCACCGGGGTCGCGTGAACCGTTGATCGGCCGGCAGCCGCCTTGCGCAGCTGCCGGTCGATTCTGCGTTCCCGGGCCATTCCGTACAGGGGCGGCGCGAGGAGCAGGGCGGCGACGGCGAGGACGACGAGGTAGTTCAGGAAGGTGGTCATGGGTCCACTCTCGCGAGAGCGGCGAAAACCGGACAGTGGCAGGACTGTCATGGATCATCGAATTACTGCCACACTGTAGGCATGCTGACAAACGTGGCGGTGGCCCTCGTCGACGGAGTGGCCCCCTTCGAGTTCGGGATCTTCTGCGAGGTCTTCGGGATCGACCGCAGCTCGCAGGGCCTGCCGGTGTACGACTTCGCCGTGTGCGCGGCCGAGGAGGGCACCTTGACCATGGCCGACGTCGGCTTCGCCATCGCGCCCTCGTACGGCCTGGACCGGCTCGAAGAGGCTGACCTGATCTGTCTGCCCGCCGACCGGCAGGCGCCCGTACGGGACTACCCCGAGCCCTTCCTCGAAGCCCTGCGCCGGGCCGTGGACCGCGGGGCGCGGGTGCTCAGCGTGTGCAGCGGGGCCTTCGTGCTCGGCGCGGCCGGGCTACTGGACGGGCGCCGGTGCACCACCCACTGGATGCACGCCCCGGCCCTGGCGCGCCGCTTCCCGCGGGCCGAGGTCGACCCGGACGTGCTCTACGTGGACGAGGGCCAGGTCATCACCTCCGCCGGCACCGCCTCGGGCATCGACGCCTGCCTGCACGTGGTCCGCCAGGAGCACGGGGCCGAGGTGGCCAACACCATCGCCCGGCGGATGGTCGTACCGCCCCACCGGGACGGCGGGCAGGCCCAGTACATCCAGCGCCCGCTCCCGCGGACCGCCTGCGACACGGTCGGGGAGGTCATCGCCTGGATGGCCCGCCACCTGGAGGACGAGATCACCGTCGAGCAGCTCGCGGAGCGCGCGCACATGTCCGCGCGCACCTTCGCCCGGCGCTTCCTCCAGGAGACCGGCACCACCCCGTACCAGTGGGTGCTGCGCCAACGGGTGCTGCTGGCGCAGGAGCTGCTGGAGTCCACGGACCAGACCGTCGACGCCATCGCGGGCCGCTGCGGCTTCGGCAACGCGGCCGCCCTGCGCCACCACTTCCTGCGGACCCTGGGCACCACGCCGAATTCCTTCAGGCGTGCCTTCCGGGGCCCGCAGGCCGTCGCCTAGGCGTTGGGGACGGTCTCGTAGCGCGGGGTGCCCTCGTCCATCTGCCGCAGCGCGTCCTTGCGGTCGCGCTTGGAGAGCCGGTCGATGTACAGGTACCCGTAGAGGTGGTCGGTCTCGTGCTGCAGGCAGCGCGCGAAGTAGCCGGTGCCGCGCACCTTGATGGGGTTGCCCTGCGCGTCCTGGCCGGTGACCTCGGCGTAGTCCGGGCGGGCCAGGGAGGCGTACGCGGTGGGCACCGACAGGCAGCCCTCGTTGGAGTCGTCCAGCACGCGCGCGGTGGCCGGGAGCTCGACGAGCCTGGGGTTGACCACGACACCGGTGTGGCGGTTGCCGTCGTCGTCCGGGCAGTCGTAGACGAAGACCTTGGCGTCCACGCCGATCTGGTTCGCGGCCAGGCCGACGCCCTCGGCGGCCTTCTGGCTGGCGAACATGTCGTCGATCAGCTGCGCCAGCTCGTCGCCGAACTCGGTGACGTCCTTGCACTCCCGGTGCAGCACCGGATTGCCGACGACCGTGATCGGGCGGGCCGTGCCGCGCTCGCGGTGGGCGAGCTCGCGCGCCTCACAGTCCTCGGTGTCCACGACGTAACCGTCGTTGACGGTCTCGACGACCTCGTTCTCCTGCTGCGCCATGTCCGCCGTACGCCTTCCGTAAGTCCACCCGTTCACAATGTGCCGGTACAGCCTACGGTGCCGGGTCAGCAGACCTCTTCGAGATCCCGCCATTCACGGGTGTCCGGACTGTCCGAGACCCAGCCGTCGAGCAGCCCGCGCACCAGACCGGCCGGAGCGGCGATCCCGCACTCGCGCTCGGGCACCCACAGGGACCCGGACCCGGCCGTACGGTGCCCCAGCGGGCCGGGGTGCCCCGGTTCGCTGTGGTCGTGCGGGTCCAGGTGCTCCCCGTCGCCCTCGCCGCTCGGCATCGCGCTCTCCGAGCAGGTCCGGCACAGCAGCCGCACGGAGGACGACCAGTCCTCGGCGGCGAAGCCGGCGTCGGAGGCCAGCTGCTCCAGCGCGTTGCGGTCCGCCTCGGTGGCCGCCTCCAGCAACACCACCCAGGTCGGCACCGGGGAGGGCGCCCACAGCTCGATCTCGTCGAAGACGGGGTACGAGGGACCGGCCGCGGTGACCCGCTCGCCGTGCGGGACCCCGTCGTGCAGGACGACCTCGCCCCAGCGCCGCCCCGAGGAGGGCAGCGGGATCGACAGGACCTCCATGCGGGCCGGGTCCAGCCGGCGGCCCCAGACCACCTCGGCCTCGCCCTCGGGCGACAGCCGCACGGCGGCGCTGCCGAGCTCCATGCCGACCGGTTCGCCGCTGTGCCGCCCGTTGTGGGCGCCGGCGCCGTGGGGGTCCCCGGGCACCTTCAGCCCGTACGCCTGCCAGGCGCGCCGGGCCAGCGGCCAGTCCTGGAGCGCGGTCGCGGCGATCCCGACGTTCCACCAGTCCGGGGCGCCGGTCTCACGGTCCAGCAGGGCCACGGCGCGCAGTCCGGCGGCCCGCGCCTGCTCCCAGTCGTGCCGGAACTTGTGCAGCAGGGCCAGGTTGAACCAGGACTCGGACAGCCAGGGTTCCAGGTCCGCGGCTCTGGTCAGGAGCGCGCCCGCGTCCTCGTACCGCCCGTCGCCGATCAGCGTGAACGCGCGGTCGGTGGCCTGCCGCCACGAAGCGGAGGGCCGATGCCGTACCTTCCCGAAGATCCTCACGATTCCCGCCTGCCTGGGGGCACCACCCGGCGCTAGCCGGGTGCCAACGGTGCAGCCTTGCGGACACTCTCACTGGCATCCAACCATGCCCACTCGGACGGCCGCTCATTACCCATGGGTTACCCAGCCTGGACAGGACCGACGCTGCCCCGTCCACCCCGGGCCAGAACCCTGGCCAGACACTCCACGACCTCTGGCTGATAGTCGTGCCCGGTGCCCAGGCGCAGCCGCTCCAGGGCCGCCAGTGAGCCGCTCGGGTGACGGGTCCCGCCCACCAGGTCCTCGTACGCGTTCACGGTGCGCACGATCCGGGCGGCGACGGGCTGCTCCCGGTACGGGTCCGCCTGCCGCTCCACCACCACCGCGACCTCGGTCGGCACCCCCGTCTGGCGGGCCACCTCCCCGCCCAGCTCGGCGATCCGCCGGGCCTCGGCGGCCGGCAGCTCCGCGGTCGCCCCGGCCGGGACCGGGTCGACGAGGGCGAGCTGGCCGATGTCGTGCATCAGGGCGGCGTACTCCAGCACCCCGAGCTCCCGCTCCGACAGGCCCAGCTCCCGGCCCACGGCGCAGCTCAGCGCGGCGACCCTGCGGGAGTGGCCGGGCCGGGTGTAGCCGGCGATCTCGGTGGCGCGGGCCAGGGAGGTGATGGTCTGGCGGTAGGTGGTGCGGATCGCGGTGATCCGGTGGAAGGACAGCTGGGTCAGCAGCAGCGGCACGCTGAAGACGGGAACCGCCCACAGGCCCGCACCGGCCACACCGAGGGCCATCACGACCCCGGTGGCGCAGATCGCGGAGCCGATGCCGAGCTGGGCGCGCAGCTCGTCGCGCAGGAGCGGACCGTACGGCCAGCCGGTGCGGGCCCCGGCGAGGGCGGCGGCGAGCACGGCGTCGCACAGGGCGGTGAGGCCGAGCAGGCAGAGCAGGAAGAGGACGAGGTACGGGCCCTGCCCCACCAGGTCCTCCAGCCGGCCCGAGTTGTACAGCGGCTGGAAGCAGACGGCGGCGAAGGTGACGGTGAGGACCCGGCGGGCCAGGTGGTCGAGGGCGGGCCCGCGGCCGCGGGCGATGTGCGGGACGATCCCCACGAGGGCCGCTGCGACGACGACCGCGACGATCTGCAGGACGCCGTGGTGCGTGGGCCGCCCGGCGGTCTCGCCGAGCAGCGCGTACGCGAGGGCCCCGGCGGAGGCGAGCGGGGCGGTCCGGTGCAGGGCGGTGTGGTCGCTGTCGGCGTCCGGGTCCCGGCGGGCCAGCTCGCCCACGACGATCAGCGCGCCGAAGGCGAGGGCGTTCCCGGGCTCGACGAGGCCGTTCCACAGGGTGTGCGCGAGGGCCACCGCGATCAGCAGCCCGGCGGCGCCGCGCACCGTCCACACGGCCCAGGCCCTCATGCGTTCCCCTCGGTTCCGCGGCCGCCGTCCCCGGGCGGGGCGGCCGCGCCGGTGCCGGAGCGCGCCTCGGCGGCGGCCGGCGCTGGCGGGGAGGCCCGCCGATCCTCGCGCTGGCGGCCCAGCAGGCCGGCCGGCGGCGCCGTCGCGGACAGCCCGTCCGGCGGGGCCGTCGGCCCCGCGGCGGCGGCGCCGGCCGCGATGACCTGGAGGTCGTCGTCCGAGGTCACCACCGGGTGCCAGCCCTGCCGCCCGATGGCGCTGACCAGGGCCCGGACCATCGCCGGGTCGAACTGCGCCCCGGCGCACCGCTCCAGCTCCGCCAGCGCGGTCGGCACGGGGCGGGCCCGGCTGTAGGAGCGGGTGGAGGTCATCGCGTCGAAGGCGTCGGCCACCGCCACCACCCGGGCCAGTACCGGGATCTGCTCGCCGGTCAGCCCGTACGGATAGCCGGAGCCGTCGACCCGCTCGTGGTGGTGCAGGATCGCCGCCCTGGCCTCCCCCAGGAAGCCGATGCCGCGCACCATCTCGTGCCCGTACTCGGGGTGCAGCTCGATGATCCGGCGCTCCTCCGGGGTGAGCGGGCCGTCCTTGCGCAGCAGCCTGGTGGGGACGCCGAGTTTGCCGACGTCGTGCAGGATCCCGGCGATGCGGACGACTTCGAGCCGGTCCTCGGCCATGCCCAGCTCGCGGGCGATCATCGCGGAGGCCTGGCCGACCCGCTCGCTGTGCCCGCGCGTGTAGCGGTCCTTGATGTCCACGGCCTGCACCAGCGCCCGGATCGTGGCCCGGTGGGCGGCGCGCTCGCGGTGGTACTGGGCGAAGACCCAGCAGGAGATGTACATCGGCAGCAGGACGAGCAGCGCTGCCGGGAGTCCGTACGGGCTGCGCCACATGACGGCCATCATCAGCCCGGCGAGGCCGTGCACGCAGTGCGGGGCGAGGGACCGGGTGAGCAGTCCGCGCCAGGCGGTGGCGGCGGGCCGGCGTTCGGCGGTGGCCAGGATGCCCCCGTCGAGGGCGGTGAGCACCAGGCAGAAGGCGGCGGCCGCGGCCGCCGCGGGGAGCATCACGTACGGGAAGTCGGCGACCCAGGCGGCCGGATCGGGCGGGCCCTGCGGCCCGGACCCCCCGGGGGAGTCCCCGCCGAGCGCGGCCGGGCCGCGCAGCAGCCCGTAGGCCTGCCCGGCGGCCCAGGCGGCTATGGACTGCTGCCCGGCGTGCCACACGCGGCGCACCCAGGCGGGCCGCTGGACCACCGTCCCGGCCAGCCCGCCCGGCAGCGCGACGAGCGCGGCGGCGGCGGGCGGCAGCAGGAAGACGGCGGCGAGCACCACGGGGAAGAAGGAGCCGAGCCCCTCGGGCACCCGGCGGCCCAGCAGCGGGCAGGTCTTGACGAGTTCGCAGCCGAGGTAGAGCACGGTCAGCAGGCCCACGGCCGGCCACGGGGTGGCGGGATCGGCGAGGGCCGGTGCGACGCAGAGGACCGCGGCGAGGACGGCGCACAGGATGTAGGCGCGCGCCATCGGCGGAAGTACCCGCATGGCGCTCTCCTCCCCCTGTGCGGTGCATGCCAGGTACCGAATCAAACCAGTACCGATTGGGGAGAATAAGTGGGGCCACGAGCGAGGTGGGCCACATTTTCGCGTTGCGCCATGCGGAGGCCCCCGGATTACCACCTTCGGGTGAAGGAAGTGACGTTCCGGGGGCGGTCGTTCGCGTTGTTCAATAAGAAACCATTAAGGGTCCGGACTATCCGGTCGCGGGCCCCGCGGCAGCCGGACCGGCGGTGATGTCATGATCCGGCACCGCCTGCCCCGAACGGATCAGTTCGATCCGCCCCATCACCTTCGACCGCAGGTCGCTCGGCACGTCGTCCGACCCGCAGCAGCGCTTGACCAGCTTCTTGACGGCCTGCTCCAGGCCGTATTTCTCCAGACAGGGATTGCACTCGCCGAAGTGCGTCTCGAACTTCGTGCAGTCCGTGTCGGGCATCTCGTGGTCCAGGAACTCGTAAAGGTGATCCAGGACCTCAGCGCACTCCGTCTCGTGCGGCTCTCCGCAGCTCATGAGCCCGAGCCTTTCAGGTCGTTCGACTCTCCCGCGCCCGCGGGGACCAGCCCTCGCTCACGGGCGTAGTCCTCCAGCATTCCGCGGAGTTGACGGCGGCCACGGTGCAGTCGCGACATGACCGTACCGATGGGTGTACCCATGATGTCCGCGATCTCCTTGTACGCAAAGCCCTCTACGTCGGCAAGATAGACCGCGATGCGGAACTCCTCCGGAATGGCCTGCAGGGCTTCCTTCACATCCGAATCGGGCAGGTGGTCGAGCGCCTGCGACTCGGCGGAGCGGAGCCCGGTCGACATGTGCGACTCGGCGCGCGCCAGCTGCCAGTCCTCGATCTCCTCCGCGGCACTGCGCTGGGGTTCGCGCTGCTTCTTGCGGTAGGAGTTGATGAAGGTATTGGTCAGAATGCGGTACAGCCACGCCTTCAGGTTGGTGCCCTCGCGGAACTGGTGGAAGGACGCGTATGCCTTCGCGTACGTCTCCTGGACCAGGTCCTCGGCGTCGGCCGGATTGCGCGTCATGCGCAGCGCGGCCGAGTACATCTGGTCGAGGTAGCCGAGGGCATCCCTCTCGAAGCGCGCATTGCGCTCCGGTGTGGTTTCCTCCGCGTGGCCTTCGTCGGTCCCAGCGACAGGACCCACCTCCTCCGACTGCGTGGCGACTCCGAAAGCGGACCCGCTCGAATCGGAGAATAGTCGACCATCCCGGTCCGCCGCCGCCCGGAGCGAGCCGCGCTTGGGCCCGGGCAGCACCGTCCAGTCCAGGTCAGCGGCCTGCGGACGGTTCTGGCTGATGACCTGGGTCATGCGCTCCCACTCCTCCGACGATTTCCCGTACGTACCGACATCCGGGACAACAGAAGGGCCCTGCCGCGCATTCCCCGCCGGGAGACGGGTTTCGGCCCTTTCCCGGCCCTTTCCCGGCCGGTGCGCGCGGGGGTGAGGGGGATCACCCGGGAGCCGGCCGGATCCGCGGCCGCTCTCCATCCACTCCCAAGCCGTCCTCCATCCGGGCACCGCCCGTACGCGCACGTCATACGCGCACGTCGTACGCCCACGTCATACGGGCAGCCGCGCCAGCCAGTCCCCGACCGCCGCCGTGATCAGGTCGAGGGCCTCCTCCTGGGTCGGCCCGGCCTTCTTCGGCACCGCGAACCCGTGGTCCCCGTACGGGATCTCCACGAGCTCGTGGCCGCCCTCGGGGAACTCCTCCGGGCGCCCGAAGGGGTCGCGCCCGCCCTGCACCACCAGGGTCGGGCGCCCGGCGCCGAGCAGTTCCTCGGCGCGGGACTTCTCGGGCCGGCCCGGCGGGTGCAGCGGGAAGGCCAGGGCCAGCACGGCGGCCGCGCCCAGTTCGACCGCGGTCCGGCAGGCCACCCGGGCCCCGGCGCTGCGCCCGCCCGCGACCACCGGCAGGCCGGACCCCGCCAGCACCGGCCACAGGCCCCGCCAGCCCTCGTCGAGCACCTTGGGCGCGGCGGCGACCTTCTTCCCGGCGACCCGCCAGGGCTGTTCCACCAGGGCCACGCTGACCCCGCGCGGGGGCAGGGCCCCGGCCAGGGCCTTCAGGTCGCGGGCCTCGATGCCGCCGCCCGCGCCGTGGCCGAGGGCGAGCACGAGCCGCGGCTCGTGGGCGGGGTACCAGGTGACGCGGGCCTCGCCCGCCGGGGTGTCGACGCTCTCGGTGGTCATGGGCCGATCATGCCGGGTCAGAACAGCGTGCCCTCTTCCGGCGCGGCCAGCTCCTCCAGCAGCTCCGGCCCGCCGTTGCGCACGTTGCTGACGGCGGTGGACACCGGGTAGGCCCGCATCAGCCCGCCGGGCGGCGGCGCGAGCAGCCCCCGCAGCTCCCCCTCGGTGTCGGTGTTCGCCGGGTCCAGCCAGGCGTCCCAGCGGTCCGGGGGCAGCATCAGCGGCATCCGGGGGTGGATCTCGGACAGCGAGCGCGGCCCCTCCGCCGGGGCCGCGGCCAGCGGACCCGTCTCGGCCTCCGTGGTGATCACCGAGCAGGTCGCCCACCAGGCGAGCGGGTGCGCGTCGGGCAGGGTCCGGTCGCGCCAGAACTCGTATATGCCGGCCATCGCGAAGACGGAGCCGTCGGAGGGCAGGACGAAGTACGGCTGCTTGCGGGCCCTCTTCTTCTTGCCTTCGACCTCCAGCTGCCGCTCGTCGTGGGCGGTGACCCACTCGTAGTACCCGTCGGCGGGGATGATGCAGCGGCGCTGGGCGAAGGGGCGGCGGAAGGACGGTTTCTCGTGCAGCGTCTCGGACCGGGCGTTGATCATCCGGGCGGCGCCGTCGGGGTTCTTGGCCCAGGACGGGACGAGCCCCCACTTCAGGACGCGCAACTGCCGAACCGGACGCGGGCTCGGTGCGTCTTTCAGTGGACGGTCCAGGACGACGTGGACCTGCTTCGTCGGGGCCACGTTCCAGTCGGGTGCCAGCGTCTCCGTCGGCTCCCACTTCTCGACCCCGAAGAGCCGCACCAGGTCCTCGGGCCCTCGGCTCGCCGCATACCTTCCGCACATGGCTGCCACACTGCCATGGCACCCGGCCACCACCGCAAGGAGTCCGCCAGATCATGTACGTCAGCAGCACCGCCGGTCTCTGGGACCGGCTCACGGGCATACAGGCAGCGCCCGAGCGGTGGCTGGTGATCGCGACGGGGCTGGCCGCACTGGCCGCCGTGGGTCCCCGCCCGCTGTGGCGGCTCTCGCGCAACGCCGTGACCATCGCCCACGAGGGCGGACACGGGCTGCTGGCGCTGCTGACCGGGCGCAAGCTCGACGGGATCCGGCTGCACTCGGACACCAGCGGGGTCACCGTCAGCCGGGGCAAGCCCTACGGGCTCGGGATGATCCTGACCGCCGCGGCCGGGTACACGGCGCCCTCGCTGCTCGGCCTCGGCGGGGCGGCGCTGCTGTCGGCGCACCGGATCACGCTGCTGCTGTGGGCGGCCACGGCGCTGCTCGCGGCCATGCTGGTGATGATCCGGAACGCGTACGGGGCGCTGACGGTGGTGCTGACGGGCGCCGCGTTCGTGCTCGTGTCCTGGCTGGCTCCGGCCGACGTGCAGGCGGTGTTCGCGTACGCGGTGGTGTGGTTCCTGCTGCTGGGCGGCGTCCGGCCGGTCTTCGAACTGGGTGCTAAGCGCAGGCACGGGGGCGCACCGGATTCCGACGCGGACCAGTTGGGGCGGCTCACCCATCTGCACCCGGTGGTCTGGCTCCTGCTCTTCCACGTCGTCGCGCTCTGCTCGCTGGTCGGCGGCGGACGCTGGCTGCTCGACCTCTGACCGACCCCTGAGACGGCTCCGCGATCAAGATCTGCCATCGTGGGTAGCCACTAAAGTGGGGGCCATGACCGAGACCTCCGCGCTCCCCGCCCTCTGGCCCGCCCCGCTCGCCGACGCCGCCGTCCACGCCACCGTCGCCGTGCCCGGGTCCAAGTCGGTCACCAACCGCGCCCTCGTGCTCGCGGCGCTCGCCTCCGAGCCCGGCTGGGTGCGCCGCCCGCTGCGCTCGCGCGACTCCCAGCTGATGTCGGACGCCCTGCGCGCGATGGGCGTCGGCATCGAGGAGACCGTCTCCTCCGCCTACGCCGGTGACGGCGCGGGCGGCGAGGCCTGGCGGATCATCCCGGCCCCCCTGCGCGGACCGGCCACCGTCGACGTCGGCAACGCGGGCACGGTCATGCGCTTCCTGCCGCCGGTCGCCACCCTCGCCGCCGGCGACATCCGCTTCGACGGCGACCCGCGGTCCTACGAACGCCCGCTCGGCCAGGTGATCAACGCGCTGCGCGCCCTCGGCGCCCGGATCGACGACGACGGCCGGGGCGCGCTGCCCCTGACCGTCCAGGGCGGCGGGGCCCTGGAGGGCGGCACGGTCGAGATCGACGCCAGCAACTCCTCGCAGTTCGTCTCCGCCCTGCTGCTCTCCGGCCCGCGCTTCAACCAGGGCATCGAGGTCCGGCACGTGGGCTCCAACCTGCCCTCGATGCCGCACATCCGGATGACCGTGGAGATGCTCCGCGCGGCGGGCGCCCAGGTGGACACCCCCGAGGCCGGCGGCGAGAAGGACGTGTGGCGGGTCGCGCCCGGCGCCCTGCTCGGCCGCGACATGGTCGTCGAGCCCGACCTCTCCAACGCGCAGCCCTTCATGGCGGCGGCCCTGATCACCGGCGGCACGGTCACCATCCCGGACTGGCCGCGCCGCACCACGCAGCCCGGTGACGCGCTGCGCCGGATCTTCACGGAGATGGGCGGCTCCTGCGAGCTGACCGACGCGGGCCTGGTCTTCACCGGCACCGGCAAGATCCACGGCATCGACGTGGACCTCGGCGAGGTCGGCGAGCTGACCCCGGGCATCGCCGCGGTCGCCGCCCTGGCCGACTCCCCCTCCACCCTGCGCGGGGTGCAGCACCTGCGGCTGCACGAGACGGACCGGCTGGCGGCGCTCACCAAGGAGATCAACGAGCTCGGCGGCGACGTCACCGAGACGGCCGACGGTCTGCACATCCGGCCGCGCCCGCTGCACGGCGGCGTGTTCCACACGTACGACGACCACCGGATGGCCACCGCGGGCGCGGTGATCGGCCTGGCCGTGGAGGGCGTGCGCATCGAGAACGTGGCGACGACCGCGAAGACCCTGCCCGACTTCCCGAGGATGTGGTCCGACATGCTCGCCGGCCAGGCGCCGACGGGTGCGGGAGCGTAGGGCACGTCATGCGCAGGTACGGGAAGCACACCGACGAGGACGACATCCGCCAGCGCCCCAACCCCAAGGGCAACCGGCCGCGGACGAGCATCCGCCCCAAGCACGAGGACGCCTCCGAGGGCTTCGTCCTGACCGTGGACCGGGGGCGGCTGACCTGCCTGGTCGAGGACCGCACGGTCCACGCGATGAAGTCCAGGGAGCTGGGCCGCAAGGCCGCGGTGGTCGGTGACCGGGTCTGGATCGTCGGCGACCTGTCCGGCAAGAAGGACAACCTCGCCCGGATCGTGCGGATCGAGGAGCGCAAGTCGGTGCTGCGGCGCACCGCCGACGACGACGACCCGTACGAGCGCGTCGTGGTCGCCAACGCCGACCAGCTGGCCATCGTCACGGCGCTGGCCGACCCCGAGCCGCGGCCCCGGATGATCGACCGCTGCCTGGTGGCGGCGTACGACGCCGGGCTGGAGCCGCTGCTGGTGCTCACCAAGTCCGACCTGACCTCCGCGGACAAGATCCTGGAGATCTACTCGACGCTCGGCGTGAACTACGTCGTCACCAACCGCGAGGAGCTCGCGACGGGCGACGCGGCCGCCCGGGTGCGCGAGCGCCTGGAGGGCCGGATCACCGCGTTCGTGGGGCACTCCGGCGTCGGCAAGACCACCCTGGTCAACTCGCTGGTGGCACCGGACCGCAAGCGCGCGACCGGTGTGGTCAACGCGGTCACCGGGCGGGGCCGGCACACCACCACCTCGGCGCTGGCGCTGCCGCTGCCGGGGATGGAGGGCTGGGTCATCGACACCCCGGGCGTGCGCTCCTTCGGCCTGCACCACGTGGACCCGTCCCGGGTGATCCTGGCCTTCCCGGACCTGGTGCCGGGTACGGAGGACTGTCCGCGCGCGTGCAGCCACGACGAGCAGGACTGCGCGCTCGACAAGTGGGTGGAGGACGGTCACGCGGACCCGGCGCGGCTCTACTCGCTGCGCCGGCTGCTGGAGACGCGGGAGCGCCGCGAAGGCGACTGACGAGCGGGCGACTGACGGGCGGGCGACCGGCGACTGATCGGCGGTTGATCGCCCTGCGGGGTTTGGCCGGGATTGCCGAAGGTCATGTCTGGATAAGCGCACAATCGCACCAAGTGACGTGAGGTCACGTGACGCGGGGAGGCATTCGACATGGCGTGGCTGCTCGTCGTGGTCGCGGGAATCCTGGAGACCGGCTTCGCGGTCTGCCTCAAGCTGTCCCACGGTTTCACCCGGCTGTGGCCGACCGTCGCCTTCGCGTGCTTCGCGCTCGGCAGCTTCGGCCTGCTGACGCTGGCGCTGAAGAAACTGGACGTCGGCCCGGCGTACGCGGTGTGGACGGGCATCGGGGCGGCCGGGACCGCGATCTACGGCATGGTCTTCCTCGGCGACCTCGTGTCGACCCTCAAACTCGTCTCGATCTCGCTGGTCATCCTCGGGGTCATCGGCCTCCAGCTGTCCGGTTCGGCCCACTGAGCAGTCGCAGCAGCTCCCCCGAGCCCGGCTGCACGGCCGGGGCTATCAGGTAGGAGACGGCGAGGCGTACGGCGAGCTCGCACCGCTGCGCCGCCTCCCCCGGGCCGAAGGCCCCGTCCGCCCGCTCGCGCACGGACCGGACCAGCTCCGCGGGCCCCAGCGCCGGCACTCCCGGCCGGACCCCCTGCCCGGCCGGGATCGGTAAGTTCCCGTTCCAGCAGCCCGTCAGCAGGGCCCGTACGAGGGGCCGCGCCCGGGCCGCCCGTACGGTCCACTCCGCGACCGCGGCCAGCCGCTCGGCGGTCGCGGCCGGCGCCACGAGGGCCCGGTCCACCCCGTCGAGGTACCAGGCGGCCTCGCGCCGGACCAGGGCGTGGCCGAGGCCCGCCTTGCCGGCGAACTCGTTGTAGAGGGTCTGCCGCGAAACCCCCGCGGCTGCCGCCACGTCGACCATCCGCACGGCGGGCCAGGGGCGCGCCGAGAGCGCCGCTCCCGCCGCTTCGAGCAAGGATTCCCGGGCTGTCGGCATCGTTGCCTCCCCGCTTGACGTCACGGCCAGAGTTGACGGACCGCCAGATCCTGTCAAGGGCGCATCCCGGTCGCACTGTGGACTTCGTTCGCCGCTCCGCGGCGGTCTCGATACTGTTCGGGCATGCCCGAGTATGACGATGACCTGCGCCTTGCCCTTGAGCTCGCCGACGCGGCGGACGCCGCCACGATGGAGCGGTTCCGCGCCCTGGACCTGAGGGTCGAGACGAAGCCGGACATGACGCCGGTGAGCGAGGCGGACACGGCCACCGAGGAGATCGTCCGGGCCGGGATCGCCGCGGCCCGGCCCGAGGACGCGATCCTCGGCGAGGAGTACGGCCTCCAGGGCAGCGGCCCGCGCCGCTGGGTCGTGGACCCGATCGACGGCACCAAGAACTACGTGCGCGGCGTGCCGGTGTGGGCGACGCTGATCTCGCTGATGGCCGAGGATCCCGACGGGGTCTTCCGTCCCGTGGTCGGCGTGGTGTCCGCGCCGGCGCTGGGCCGCCGCTGGTGGGCGGCGCGCGGCCAGGGCGCGTACGCGGGCGGTGCGCTGGGCGAGGCGACGGCGATCGGCGTGTCGAAGGTGGGCGCCCTGGGCGACGCCTCGTTCGCGTACTCCTCGCTGAGCGGCTGGGAGGAGCAGGGCCGGCTTCCGGGGTTCCTGGACCTGACCCGTGCGTGCTGGCGTACCCGGGGATACGGGGACTTCTGGCCGTACATGATGGTCGCCGAGGGCTCGCTCGACCTGTGCGCGGAGCCGGAGCTGAACCTGTGGGACATGGCGGCCGTCGCGGTCGTGGTCGAGGAGGCGGGCGGCCGCTTCACCGACCTGGACGGGGTGGCCGGCGTACACGGCGGGAACGCCGCTGCCTCCAACGGGCTGCTGCACGAGGAGATGCTGGGTCGCCTGCGGCCGCGCGACTGACGCCCGGATGCGCCGAGCGCGCCCCCTTGTTGGCCTCCGGCACCCGTGGGAACGTGAGAATCCCCCCGCTTGTGCGCTTGTGAATGTCTTCTCAAGTGCACCCCCCGGGCGGGGGGTCTCACCAGGAGGTGGCTCTCTTCATGCTCGTCCGTGACGCCATGAGCACCGTGATCCTCACCCTCGGCCCCACTCACACCTTGCGTCAGGCGGCCAGCCTGATGTCCGGCAGGCGCGTCGGCGCGGCCGTCGTCCTCGACCCCGAAAACAGCGGCATCGGCATTCTGACCGAGCGCGACATCCTCAACTCGATCGGCGCGGGCCACGACCCCGACCGGGAGTCCGTGGGCGCGCACACCACCAACAACGTGGTGTTCTGCACCCCTGACGCCACCTTGCAGGAAGCCGCCGAGGCCATGGCCCACGGCGGCTTCCGCCATCTGATCGTGCTGGAGGACGGCGGCCCGGTGGGCATCGTGTCCGTACGCGACGTCATCCGCTGCTGGGCGCCGGCGCGGCGCCGCGCCGTACCGGCGTAGCCGCGCAGCGGACCGGCCGGCCCGACCGACGACGGCGGGGGGGGGGGCCCCCGAGGGGGGCGGGCCCCCTCTCCCCCCCCCCACACCAACCCACCCCCCCCCCAAGGCGCCGGACCCTCGTTTTCGACTCTCTCCTAAACCACCCTNNNGACGTACTCCCCCCCCCCCCCCCCCCCCCCCCCCCCCCCCCCCCCCCCCCCCCCCCCCCCCCCTCCCCCCCCCCCCCTCCCCCCCCCCCCTCCCTCCCCCCCCCCCCCCCCCCCCCCCCCTCCCTCCCCAGGGGGCTCCCCCCCCCCCCGTCCCGCTACGACAAGCGATCCGATCAGCCGCGAAGGGCCTGGACCGCGGCTTCGAGCCGCTTGCCGAAGTCGCCGTCCGCCTGGCGGAAGTTGTTGATCGCGCGCTCGGCGATGTCGTCACGGGAGACCTTGGCGATGAAGCCGGCCAGGTTCTCGATCAGACGGGACTTCTCGTCCTCGGAGTACAGGCGGTAGAGGTTGCCCGCCTGGACGAAGTCGTTGTCCTCGCTGTGCACGGCCGCGGGGTGGTTGCCCGTACCGCCGGTCACCGGGGTGGACACCCACAGCGGGCGGTCCGTCTGGTGCGGGCCGCCGAAGCTGTTCGGCTCGTAGTTCTTCGCGCCCTTGTGGCGGCCGTCGTACAGGTAGCCGTCACGGGAGTTGGTGCGCGCCTCGGTGGCGTGCGGGCGGTTCACCGGCAGGTGGTCGGCGTTGATGCCGACGCGGTAGCGGTGGGCGTCGCCGTAGCCGAAGAGGCGGCCCTGGAGCATCTTGTCCGGGGACGGACCGATGCCGGGGACGAAGTGCGCCGGGGAGAAGATCGACTGCTCGACCTCGGCGAAGACGTTCTCCGGGTTGCGGTTGAGCTCCAGCTTGCCGATCTCGATCGCCGGGTAGTCCTCGTGCGGCCACACCTTGGTGAGGTCGAACGGGTTGAAGCGGTACTCGGCCGCATCGGCCGCCGGCATGATCTGGACCTGCACGGTCCAGGTCGGGAAGTCGCCGCGCTCGATGGACTCGCGCAGGTCGCGCTGGTGGGAGTCGGGGTCCTCGCCGGCGAGCTGGTTGGCCTCGGCCTGGGTGAGGTTCTTGATGCCCTGGTCGGTCTTGAAGTGGTACTTGACCCAGAAGACCTCGCCGGCCTCGTTGTTCCACTGGAACGTGTGCGAGCCGTAGCCGTTCATGTGGCGGTAGGACGCCGGGATGCCGCGGTCACCGAACAGCCAGGTCACCTGGTGGGTGGACTCGGGCGACAGACCCCAGAAGTCCCAGACGTTGTCCGCCTCCTGCGAGCCGGTGTACGGGTCGCGCTTCTGGGTGTGGATGAAGTCGGGGAACTTGATGGCGTCCTTGATGAAGAACACCGGGGTGTTGTTGCCGACGAGGTCGTAGTTGCCCTCTTCGGTGTAGAACTTCAGCGCCCAGCCGCGGGGGTCGCGCACCGCGTCCGCCGAGCCGAGGTTGCCGGCGACGGTGGAGAAGCGCAGGAAGGTCTCGGTCTGCTTGCCGACCTCGGACAGGAACTTCGCCCGGGTCCACTGCGAGACGTCGCGGGTCAGCGTGAAGGTGCCGTAGGCACCGGCGCCGCGGGCGTGCACCACGCGCTCCGGGATGCGCTCGCGGTTGAAGTGCGCGAGCTTCTCCAGCAGCAGCTGGTCCTGGACGAGCACGGGTCCGCCGA
The DNA here is from genome assembly GCF_055604165.1 of Streptomyces sp. NPDC037242. NCBI lineage: Bacteria > Bacillati > Actinomycetota > Actinomycetes > Kitasatosporales > Streptomycetaceae > Streptomyces > Streptomyces sp. NPDC037242. Next base: position 295,871 of record NZ_JBVJUY010000002.1, on the reverse strand, counting down.
CGCCAGCCGTCTCGCTGTTCTGGTTGTCGGCGACCGGAGCCCCGGCCTCCGTGGTGAGCGGTCCCTGCGTCACGTGCGCCTCCTGCGTCATTCCTGCATGTCCTGTCCTTGGCCTTTGCCGTATCCGATCCTACGATGGACTTTGTCTAAGTCAAGTAAGCATCCAAGTCCGCACTGATTCGGGAGTTACACCGAATCCCCTCACTGTTAGGCTGACGCCCATGAGTGACCTGCTGGAACGACTTCGCGGACGCGGATGGCGCATGACCGCACAGCGGCGCGTCGTGGCCGAGGTGCTCGACGGTGACCACGTTCACCTGACGGCCGACGAAGTGCACGCGCGCGCGGTGGCCAGGCTGCCCGAGATCTCGCGCGCCACCGTCTACAACACGCTGGGCGAGCTCGTGACCCTCGGCGAGGTCCTGGAGGTCTCCACGGACCGGCGCGCCAAGCGGTACGACCCGAACGCCCACCGGCCCCACCAGCACCTGGTGTGCGCCCAGTGCGGGGCGATACGGGACGTCCACCCGGCGGGCAACCCGCTGGCCGACCTGCCCGACACGGAGCGCTTCGGCTTCGTGGTGTCGGCGGTCGAGGTGACCTATCGCGGGGTGTGTCCGAACTGCGCAGCGGCGTAGCGACGTAGCCGAGAACGAGGAGGGGCCCGGGAGCAGCGCTCCCGGGCCCCTCTCTTCGTGCTTTCGCCCGGCAAACGACCGATGGCCCGGATCCATGGGATCCGGGCCATCGGCCTTCAGTAGCGGGGACAGGATTTGAACCTGCGACCTCTGGGTTATGAGCCCAGCGAGCTACCGAGCTGCTCCACCCCGCGTCGGTAAACCCCACTGTACGTGGGCGCGGACGGCAGATGCAAATCGGTTAACGCGCAGGTCGGACCCGGGCCGGGGACCGGGTCAGGCGGACAGTTCCTCGGCCAGGGCCTCGCGCAGCCGGGCCGCGCGGGCCGAGACCTCCGCCGGGCCCAGTTCCATGGCGCGCATGCACCACTTCTGGCCCTCGGCGAGGTCGCCGTGGCGCGCGGCGAGCAGCCCGAGCCGCAGCGCGGCGCGGCCGTGGCCCGCCACCGCGGCGCGGGTCCACCACAGCGCCGCCTCCGGCTCGCTCCCCTCGCGGGCCAGCAGCAGCCCCAGGTTGAACGCGCCGTTGCGGGAGCCGGCCTCCGCCGCCTCCCGGTACCAGCGCGCGGCCACGGCCAGGTCGCCCCGGGCCGCGGCCAGCATGCCCACCCGTACCTGCGCCCGGCGGTGCCCCAGCTCGGCGGCACGCTCGTACCACTCCTCGCTCTCGGTGCGCTCCACGCCGCCCGCGGGCTCGCCCAGTGCCACCGGCTCCGGCGGCGGGGCGAGCGACTCCAGCAGCGAGGCCAGCCGGAAGGCCGCCTCGGCGCTGCCGCCGCCGGCGGCGCAGCGCAGGTGCCGCTCGGCCGCGCGGTCCTCGCCGTCCCGCACGAGCGCGATGCCGACCTGGAGCGCCGCGTCCGTGTGCCCGGCCGACGCGGCCCGCTCGTACCACTTCAGGGCGGTGCGGTCCTCGTCCCGGCTGGCGAAGAGGATCCCGAGGTTGAAGGCGGCGTCCACGCTGCCCGCCTCGGCCGCCTTCGAGAACCACGGTTCCGCGCCCGCCGCGTCCCCGCCCTGGAGCAGCAGGATGGCCAGCGCGTTGGCCGCCTCGCGGTGTCCCGCGTAGGCCGCGCGCCGGTACCACTGCTCGGCCTGGGCCGTGCGCTCCTGCGCCGCGCAGAGCAGCGCCAGGTTGTACGCCCCGTTCTGGTCGCCCGCGTCCATCGCGGCCCGGTACCACTTCTCCGCCGTCTGGGTCTCGCCGCGCGCCGCGTGCATGGCGCCGAGCGCGTTGGCGGCGTTGCCGTCGCCGTCCTGCGCCGCGCGCAGCCACCACGCGGCCGCGCTGTCCTCGTCCCCGGCGTCGCGCAGCAGGAAACCGAGCGCGCACGCCGCCCGTGCCTCGCCCTGCTTGGCCGAGGTCAGGTACCAGCGCCCGGCCTCCTTCAGCTCCCCGCGCGCCTCCAGCAGCGTGCCCAGGTGCAGCGCCGCGCGCCGGTGTCCGCGCGCGGAGGCCTGGCGGTACCACTGCTCGGCCTCGGCGGGGTCGCCCTTGCGCAGGTGCCGCGCCAGCCGGTAGGCGGCCTCGCGGTGCCCCTGTTCGGCGGCGGCGCGGAACCACCGCTCCACGCCCTTGTCCCCGCGGTGCTCCAGCAGGTCCGCCAGGCCGTACGCCCCCAGCGCGTGGCCCGACTCCGCCGCCTGGCGCAGCCAGTACTCGGCGGCCGGCTCGTCCCCGCGCTCGCGGAAGTACCGGCCGAGCGCATGCGCGGCCGGAGCGGATCCGGCCACGGCGGCGACCCGCCACCAGCCCGCGGCCTCTTCCGGGTAACCCCGCTGGTGGAGCAGTACGCCGAGGTTGTTCGCAGCGGCGCGGTCGCCCTCGCCGGTGGCACCGCGCAGGTAGGGCTCGGCCCCGGCCAGGTCGCCCCGGCGCAGCAGCAGCGCCCCGAGCACGCTCATCGCACCGGGGTCGCCCTTGTCGGCGGCCACCCGGTGGCGGGCCTCGAGCTCCGCGTCGCTGGCCGTGTCGGCGTCCACGAACGCTTCTTCCTCAAACACCGCATCGATCGGTGCGGTGTGCGCGTTGACAGCCTGAGCCGCCTCATCGACCTCCACGTCCGATTCGGCCCCCGCCCTCGCAAACCGCCCTGTCTCCAGCAGAGTTGACCTGTCCCCCATAAATCCCATCGTCGCATCACCTGCTACCCGCGTACACCTGGTATGTCGCAGCCAGTGAGGTCACTACAGCGTTTTGTCGACATGCCCACAGAGAGATAAGTCAAACACGCTCCCACCCCAACTCACCCGCCCCAGTGACCCCATGTCGCAACAAGCCGGCCGCCCCGGACATGACGAAGGCCCGGATCCCATGGATCCGGGCCTTCGTCTTCAGTAGCGGGGACAGGATTTGAACCTGCGACCTCTGGGTTATGAGCCCAGCGAGCTACCGAGCTGCTCCACCCCGCGTCGGTGAAACCACAGTATCACGGACGCGGGACGGAGCCGTACCGACGGTGTCGCCGCCGACCGCTAGCCGCCCGGCTTGGGCGCCGTCAGCTTTGCCTCGGCGTCGATCGCCCGCTTCAGCGCCGCCTGCAGGTCGCTCTGCGCCTTGCCGTACGCCGCCCAGTCGCCCGCCTTGAGCGCCTTGTCGGCGTCCTCCACGGCCTTCTGCGCGTCGGCGAGAGCCGCCTTGACCGTCGGGTCCTGGCTGGTCGGCGGCGTGGTGGTGCCGTCCGGCGGGGTCGTCGGGCTGGTCGGCGGGACGGGCGTGGTCGGGGCCTCGGCCCCGAAGACCACATTCAGCGCCTTCTCCAGGGTGTCCTCGAACGCGGTCTGCCCGCCGTAGGTCACCAGCACCTTGCGCAGCAGCGGGTACTTCAGCCCCGAACTGCGCACATACACCGGCTCCACGTAGAGCATTCCGCCGTCGAGGGGCACCGCGAGCAGGTTGCCGTACTCGACCTCGGAGTCGCCGCCGCGCAGCAGGCGGATGGATTCGGCGATCTTCGGTTCGGACTGGAACTTGCTCTGGACCTGCTTGGGGCCGTCGACCGGCTTGCTGGTCGGCAGCTTCAGGATTCTGATCTTTCCGTAGTCCGGGGTTCCCGGATCGGCGTTGACCGACATGAAGGCGCTCAGGTTGTCCCGCTCGTTCGGCGTGAACGTCGTGGTGAGCGAGAAGACCTGGTCCTTCTCCTTCTGGCCCGGCATCTTCATCGACAGGTAGTACGGCGGAACGGCCGTACCGGCCTTGGTCGTCGGGTCGTCCGGAACGGCCCAGGCCTCACTGCCGCTGAGGAAGGTCTGCGGGTCCGTGACGTGGTACCGGGTCAGCAGCTCCCGCTGGACCTTGAAGAGGTCCTGCGGGTAGCGGATGTGGTCCATGAGCGCCTTGGAGATCTCGCTCTTGGCCTTGACCGTCCCCGGGAACGCCTTCATCCAGGTCTTGAGGACCGGGTCCTGGGTGTCCCACTGGTAGAGGCTGACCGTGCCGTCGTACGCGTCGACGGTCGCCTTCACCGAGTTGCGGATGTAGTTGACCTGGTTCTCCTGCGCCACGACCGCGCGCTGGCTGTTGGTCAGCGAGTCCGCGGTGCTCTGGCCCAGCGTGGTCCGCGAGGCGTACGGGTAGCCGTTGGTGGTCGTGTACGCGTCGACGATCCACTTGATCCGGCCGTCGATGACCGCCGGGTACGGGGCGCCGTCGATGGTCAGCCACGGCGCGACGGCCTCGACGCGCTCCTTGGGCGTGCGGTTGTACAGGATCCGCGAGCCGTCGCCGATGGCGCCGGAGTACATGATCTGCGGCTCGCTGAAGGCGAGTGCGTACGCGGCCCGGTTGATCGGGTTGTCCAGGTTGACGCCGGAGTCGCCCTTGTAGCTCGTCTCCTTCTCGCCCTTGTCGTCCGAGTAGTCGAGCTCCTTCTGCGGTCCACCGACGATCGAGTACTGCTTCGTCTGCTCGCCGTAGTAGATGCGCTGCTCGAAGTCCGTCCCGAACATGCCCTTGGAGGGGAGGTCGGACTGCGTGAAGTCCGGGGCGCCCTGGTCGCCGACGGTGGTTCCCTTGGCCGCGACCACGCCGTAGCCGTGCGTGTACTTGAAGTGGTCGTTGATCCAGTTGTTCTTCGGGATGCCGCCGATGTTCAGCTCGCGCAGGCCGATGACGGTGTCCTGGCCGCTGTACCGGTCCACGGCGAGCGTGGACGGGAAGGCGTAGTAGCCCTTGACCTGCTGGAGCTGCTGGAAGGCCGGGGAGACGATGTTCGGGTCGAGCAGGCGGATGCTGGCCGTGGTGTCGGCCGCCTTGCGCAGCTGGCCCTTGTCCGTGCCCGCGGCGGGCACGCCCGCGTAGTCCGAGACCTCCGCGCCGCCGATCCCGTAGGCGTCGCGCGTCGCCTTGATGTTCTTCTCGACGTACGGGGATTCCTTGGCCTGCTCGTTCGGCTGGACCTGGAACTTCTGGACGATCGCCGGGTACAGCCCGCCGATCAGGATCGCCGAGAGCACCATCAGGCCGAAGCCGATGACCGGCAGCTGCCAGGTGCGGCGCCACAGCGTCGCGAAGAACAGCACGGCGCAGATCGCGGCGATGGCGACGAGGATCGTCTTCGCCGGCAGGTAGGCATTGGCATCGACGTACCGCAGGCCGGTCCAGTTGTCCGCCGCCTTGAAGTCACTGGACTTCACGGCGAGGCCGTACCGGTCGAGCCAGTACGCGACCGCCTTGAGCGAGACGAAGAGGCCGAGCAGCACCGACAGGTGGCCGGTCGCCGCGGCGGTGGCCCGGGCGCCCGGGCTGGTCACGCGCAGTCCGCCGTACAGGTAGTGCACGACGGCCGCGGCGATCACCGACAGCACGACCGCGGCGAAGCCGAAGCCGAGCAGGAAGCGGTACCAGGGCAGGTCGAAGGTGTAGAACGACACGTCCTTGTGGAACTGGGGGTCCTTCTGCCCGAAGGCCACCCCGTTCACATACATCAGCCAGGTCTTCCACTGGCCGGCCGCCGAGGCACCCGCGATCAGGCCCACCAGCGCGGCGATGCCCAGGAGCAGCCACCTCCGGTACGGCGCGACGCTCATCCGGTAGCGGTCGAGGCTCTGCTGCTCCATCGACATCGCGCTGAGCGGCGGCCGCAGCCGGTGGGCCAGCCAGATGTTCAGCCCGACGGCACCGGCCATCAGCAGGCCGAAGACGGCGAAGAGGCCGATCTTGGTCCACAGGGTGGTGGTGAAGACGGTGGAGTACTTGACGGAGCGGAACCAGAGCCAGTCGGTCCAGAAGCCCGCGAACATGATGAACGCCATGGCCAGCACGGCCAGGACGCCCAAGGTCATCAGAAGAGTTCGGGCGCGCCTGGACGGGCGGCCGACTCTCATCCGTGGCCCGGAGGGGCCTCCGCCGCGGTCCGGCATCTGGAAAGCCAAGGTGCGCACCTCGAAAGTCGCTGTGTTGTGTCAGGTGTTGAACGGGCCCCCGATCGTAGAGCCCACTGATGCAACTTACTGAGCCTTTAGTCAGTTCCCGGTATCCGGGGGAAAGGAGGCAGGATGTTTCCCATGTCCAACCTTTCGCCTTCCCCCGGCACTCCCATGGCGGCCGGCCCGCTGACCCGTGCCTGCCTTGAGATCGACGAGTACGCGGCCGGTCTCGGCTGGGACCAGCCCGCCCGGCTGTTCGCCCTCGTCGACACCGCCAAGCTCAAGAAGCAGGAGCCTCGCCTGGCCGGCCAGCTCGGCCTCGACCAGGACGACGCCGGCAAGACCTCCCTCACCCCGATCGAGCAGGACGAGCTGCCCGCGGGAACCGCCCTCGACAAGTTCCTGGGCACCATCGCCTGGCCCGACGCCGTCGTCGGCTGCGCGCTGACCGTGGAGCGGCTGATGCTGCCGCCGTCCGCGGAGGCCTCCGTACCGGAGGGGCTCAGCGACAAGCAGCTGTCGAAGTGGGTCGCCGGGCACCCCGAGCGCCAGGAGGTGCGGCTGACCGTGGCCGTGCTGCGCGACGGCACGCGCGAGTCGGCCGTACGGCTGCGGGAGAAGGACTCCTCGACCGAGGTGCTCACCGGCGGGGGCCTGGTGCCCGGGCTGGCGGAGGCGCTGGCGGCGACCTTCAAGTAAGGGGCGGCGGGGAGGACGCGGTCAGGACTTGCTGCACTGCGGCAGCCCGGCCGTGTCCCCCTTGCTGATCTTCTGGAGGGCCTTCACGGCGTCGTCGATGGTGGAGACCTTCACCAGGGTCAGCCCGCCGGGCACGTCGCCCGCGGCCGCGGCGCAGTTCTCGGCCGGGGTGAGGAAGTACCGGGCGCCGGCCTGGCGGGCGCCGATGGTCTTCATCTGGATGCCGCCGATCGGTCCGACCTTGCCCGTGTCGTCGATGGTGCCGGTGCCCGCGATGAACTTCCCGCCGGTCAGGTCCTCGGGCGTGAGCTTGTCGACGATGCCGAGGGCGAACATCAGGCCGGCGCTCGGGCCGCCGACGTCGGCGAGCTTGATGTCGATCGTGAACGGGAAGGTGTGGTCGGTGCCGGCCCGGATGCCGACGATGGCGTGACCGTCGCCCTCCGCCTTGCCCGCGGTGATCGTGACCTTGGCGGAGCCGCTGGGCTCGCGGTGCGCCTTCGCCGCCTCGGCCGCCTCCGCGGCGGGGATGATCGTGAACTCGACGGGCTCACCGGGCTTGTGCTTGGTGACGAGCTTGGCCACGTCGTCGGGGGCGTTGACGGGGGCGCCGTCCACGGCCTTGATGACGTCGCCGGCGTGCAGCCTGCCCTCGGAGGGGCTGCCCTTGACGACGGAGGAAACGATCACGCGCGCGGAGACCGGGATGCCGAGCTGCTTGAGAGCCGCCACCTTGGCGGTCTGCTGCGACTGGCTGAACTCCTCGGCGTTCTCCTGGGTGGACTCCTGGTCCGTCTTGCCGTTCGGGTACAGGTTCTCGTGCGGCACGACGATGTTGTCGCCCGCCAGCCAGCCGTACACCGCCTCCAGCAGGTTCATGTCGTAGTCCGCGCCCGTGACGCGGACCGTCGTCATGTTCAGGTGCCCGGTGGTCGGGTAGGTCTTGCGCCCCGACACGTTCAGGACGGGCTCGCCGTGCGAGTCCCCGAGCGTGTTCACGGTGGGGCCCGGGCTCATCTCGGAGTACGGGACCTTGATGAACACCCCTGCGCAGAGCAGCGCGAACAGCATGAGGGTGGAGGCGAGCATCGTCGCAGTGCGGCGTGGCATGGATCGACAGTACGGGACCGTCCTGACACGCGGCCGCCCGGGCCGGGCCGTACGGGGCCCCGGGACGCCTCAGACGGCGTCGGAACCGGAGTGCGCGTCGGCCTTCGTCCTGGCCTGCTCGGCCTTGCCCATGGCTTCACGGAACCTCGCGTAGCCCGCGAGCTCGGATATGTCGCCGGATGTACGGTCGCGTGCCGCCCAGCTGCCCCATATCGCCGCTCCGATCGCGGCGAACAGCGGAATCAGCAACCACGCCAGAGACGCCATGGGCGTGCCTCCCTACCCCGAAAGTACGTGTCGTCGTTGTGGCTTCAACGCTCGTGCCCGGGAGGGGGTTACGCAAATCGAGGGCGTGTTGCGCGGCCGAACGGGTGCGACGCTACCCCCTTCCGGGGGGCGCGCCGCAGCCGGGGGTTCAGCAGGCGCCGACCCACTCCTCCGTACCGTCGGAGAAGGTCTGGTGCTTCCAGATCGGGACCTCGTGCTTGAGGTCGTCGATCAGCATCCGGCAGGCCTCGAAGGCCTCGCCGCGGTGCGGGCAGGACACGGCGACGACGACCGCGAGGTCACCGACCGAGAGGTCTCCCACGCGGTGCACGGCGGCCAGGGCGCGGACGGGGTACTTCGCCACGACGCGCTCGGCGACGCGGCGCATCTCCGCCTCGGCCGTCGGATGGCAGGAGTAGCCGAGGGAATCGACGTCGGCCCCGCCGTCGTGGTTGCGCACCGTGCCGACGAAGAGGGTCGTACCGCCCGTCGCGTCGTCGCCGACGGCCTGGAAGACCTCGTCGAGCGAGAGCGGGGTCTCGCGGATCTCGAGCAGCCGGATCGGATCCGGAGCGGGCTGCTCGCCGGGGTGGTCGAAGTGCGGTGCCATAGCTTCCATCGTGCCCTAGCCGCCGGTGCGGCGGAATAGCCGTTTCACCCGGGCCGGCCCCGGGCCTTTGGGAGCCTCCTACAGAAAACCGCTGGTGGCGGCCGCGTCCCGGGCTCCCGGGCCGTGCCCGGGGGTCTTCGGGCGCGCACCGGCCGTCCGGGCGCGCGCCCCAGGCCGGGGTCCCGCGGGGGTCAGATGCCCCGGCGCCTGCGGGCCGCGCGGACCACGGCGGCGGCGCCCAGCAGCGCGACCGTCGCGCCCGCGGCGCCGGCGGCGGTGGCGTCCTTGCGGCCGAGCCGGCGGCCCGCGACCGTGTGGCGGCCCGCGACCTCCTGGAGGAGCTCAGCCAGCACCTCCTCGTTCGTCCAGCGCGGCCGCCAGCCCGCCGCGTGCAGGGCGCTGATGCTGACCACCCACGGGTGCATCGTGTACGCGAGGTCGCCCGCCGGGGACGGCGTCAGGCCGATCCGGTGCAGCCGGGCCGCCGCGCCCAGCGCGACCGCGGACGGCAGCTCCATGCGGCGGATGCCGCTGAGCTCCTCGACCTCCTCCTGCTCCAGCCAGCCCTCGCAGCCCACCGCGAGCTCGCCCTCGACCTTCTCCAGGGCGGCGTACTCCAGGGCGCTGACGAGGTCCTCCACGTGGCAGAACTGCCAGGTGGGCCGGGATCCGGCCACCACGAGCAGGCGCGGCGACTCGAAGTACCGGGTCAGCGCGGTGTCCGTGCCCCCGACGAGGACGGCCGGGCGGACCACGGTGACGTTCAGGCCGGGGTGCGCGCGCGGGGCCCGGCGGCCCAGGCGCTCGATCTCCAGCAGGTCCCCGACGCCGGTCGCCTCGGCGGTGGCGCGCAGCTCCGCGTCCTCCGAGAGCGGGATGTCGTTGTCCGGCAGCGCCCCGTAGACCATGGCCGAGGTGCACAGCACGACCCGGTGGACCCCGGCCGCGGCGGCGGCGGTGAGCACGGTCTGGGTTCCGCGTACGTTATACGCAGTACGGGCGGCCGGGTCGGTCTCCAGGTCGAGGTCGAGCGCCAGGTGGACCACCACGTCCGCGCCGCGCAGCTTCTCCGCGATCGCGGGGTCCCGTACGTCCAGCACGTGCCACAGCGCGGCCGCGCAGTCCCCGCGCCGCTCGTCGATCGCGACGACCTGCTTGACCTCGTCGGAGGCGGCGAGCCGGCTCACCAGGGCCGCGCCGACGCCCGAGGCGGCGCCGGTCACGGCGATCACCGGGCTGTTCTTGCGGGGCACCACCGGGTTTCGCGGCTGGCGAACGCCGGGGGCGCCGTCACCGTGCTCGGGGCGGTTTTCGGGATCGGGCGTCGCGCGAACCTGTGGATCTGGGGAACTCACCGGGCGTCTCCAGCGGTTGTCTTCAGTAGGGACGCGCCGTGACGCGTACCCACCAGGTGATGTCCATCCTGCCGCAGCCCAGGAGTCGGCGGAGCACCGAGCCCGGAAGCGGGTGTGGTGTCTACGCTGGGTGGTGTTGTCGGACCATTGCCCGTCGGCTCCCGCCGGCGGCCCTACGAGCCGAGGAAACCCGTGAGCGACACCCCATTCGGATTCGGCCTTCCGCCGGAGGAGCCGGACAACGGCGACGAGGGCAAGAAGAAGGGCAATCAGGGCGGTCAGGGCGGCCCGGCGAATCCGTTCGGGTTCCCGGGCATGGGCCTGCCGGGCGGCACCGGCGGTCCGGGCGGTGCGGACAATCCCTTCGCAGCGATGTTCGGCTCCATGAACCCGAACGACCTCGGTGCGGCCTTCCAGCAGCTCGGCCAGATGCTGAGCTACGAGGGCGGCCCGGTCAACTGGGACATGGCCAAGGACATCGCCCGCCAGACCGTGGCCCAGGGCACCGCGGACGGGGTGAAGGACGCCAGCGTCGGCCTCGCCGAGAAGTCCGCGGTCGAGGAGGCCGTGCGCCTCGCCGACCACTGGCTGGACGGTGTGACCTCGCTGCCCTCGGGCGCCGCGACCGCCGTGGCGTGGAGCCGCGCCGAGTGGGTCGAGGCGACCCTCCCGGTGTGGAAGGAGCTCGTGGACCCGGTCGCCGAGCGCGTCGGTGCGGCGATGGGCGGCGTCCTGCCGGAGGAGATGCAGGCCATGGCGGGCCCGCTGCTCGGCATGATGCGTTCCATGGGCGGGGCCATGTTCGGCCAGCAGATCGGCCAGGCCGTGGGCGTCCTGGCGGGCGAGGTCGTCGGCTCGACCGACGTCGGCCTGCCCCTGGGCCCGGCCGGCAAGGCGGCGCTGCTCCCGCTGAACATCGAGGCCTTCGGCAAGGACCTCGGCGTCCCCTCGGACGAGGTGCGGCTCTACCTGGCGCTGCGCGAGGCCGCGCACGCCCGGCTCTTCGCACACGTGCCGTGGCTGCGCTCGCACCTGTTCGGCGCGGTCGAGGGCTACGCCCGCGGCATCAAGGTCGACACCTCGAAGCTGGAGGACGTGGTCGGCCAGCTCGACCCGTCCAACCCCGAGCAGCTTCAGGAGGCCCTGCAGGGCGGCATGTTCCAGCCGCAGGACACCCCCGAGCAGAAGGCCGCCCTGGCCCGCCTGGAGACGGCGCTCGCGCTGGTCGAGGGCTGGGTGGACGCGGTCGTGCACGAGGCTGCCAAGCCCCGGCTGACCTCGGCGGACGCCATGCGCGAGACCATGCGCCGGCGGCGCGCCTCGGGCGGACCGGCGGAGCAGACCTTCGCGACGCTGATCGGGCTGGAGCTGCGCCCGCGCCGGCTGCGCGACGCCTCGCGGCTGTGGGCCTCGCTCACCGACGCGCGCGGTGTCGACGGCCGCGACGGGCTGTGGGAGCACCCGGACATGCTGCCGACCGCCTCCGACCTGGACGACCCGGACGGCTTCGTGCACCGCGAGCAGCTGGACTTCTCGGAGATCGACAAGATGCTCGGCGAGGCGGCCGAGAAGCGCGAACAGGACGGCGACGAGAACAAGTGAGCCTGCACGAAGACGCGGTCCTCGTACTGAAGGCGTACGAGGACCAGGCGGAGCTGCGCGACCTCTACCTGGAGCACCTGGCGGCCCACCCGGACGGGGTCTACAAGCCCTGCACCGCCGGGCACCTCACCGGCAGCGCGCTGGTGATCGACCCGGTGCGGGAGCGCGTCCTGCTGACCCTGCACAAGAAGCTCGGCATGTGGCTCCAGATGGGCGGCCACTGCGAGCCCGGTGACCGGACCCTCGCCGAAGTGGCGCTGCGCGAGGCCTGCGAGGAGTCGGGCATTCCCGCCGGGCTGACCCTGCTGCCGGGCGGCCCGGTGCGGCTGGACCGGCACCCGATCCCGGCGCCGTGCAACTGGCACATGGACGTGCAGTACGCGGCGCTGGCCCCGGCCGACGCGGTGGCGGAGATCAGCGATGAGTCGCTGGACCTGCGCTGGTTCCCGTACGCGGAGGTGGCGGCGGTGGCCGACGCCTCGGTCGTGCAGCTGCTCGCGGCGACCCGGGCGCGACTGGAAGCATGAAATGCCGCGAGGGGCGGCCCGGGATCACCTGGGCCGCCCCTCGCGCACGTCCTGCCCGGCCCGTCAGTTCCAGGCGTTGTTCTGGTTCTGGGCGTGCGAGCCGTGCTGGCCCACGCCGAACTGCGCCGCGACGCCCTGGCCGAGCTGCGCGTTCTGCGGCGGCAGCACCTCGCTGGGCTGGACCAGCGCGAAGCCGGTGCCGAGGAAGCTGAGCTCCCAGCCCTCGCCGGTGTTGCCGCGGCGCCGCCAGACTCCGGTGGAGTGCGTCTGGGCCTGCATCTGGACCCGCAGCGAGGTGGACCAGGCGACGATGGCGTCCGCGTCGGCGTTGACGTACTTGTCCGGGGTGACCTGCATCATCAGCGGCTGCCCGGAGGTCATCAGCGCGACCTTGCCGCGGCCGCTGATGTTGAGCTGGTACTTGCCCGAGCCGGAGATCCCGTACTGGCTGTCCACCGCGATGACCTCGGTGTGCAGGGTGGAGTCCAGCGCGAGGACGTAATTGCTGTCGACGGTCAGGCCGTCCTGGTCCACGTCCACGACGTGGACGTACTGGGCCAGGTTGGCCAGGTAGACCGTGCCCTGCCCGGAGCAGCGCATGAGGTCGAGTCCCTCGCCGGTGCGGCGGCGGGCGCCGCGCTGGTTGGCGCTCTGGTACTCACCGTCGAAGTCGATGATCCCCTGGTAGGCGACCATGGCGCCCTTGCGGGCGAGTACGTCGTCGGAGCCGCTCAGCGAGACCCGCAGCAGCTGCGGGTTCTGGACGGCGTACCGCTCCTGGGACTGCGCCTCGGAGTGGGCGAAAAGTGAGCTCTGCATGATGTGCCTTCTCCCCCTCAGCCCCGGGCCCGGAGCCGGTCGGTGCTGTCCTCGCTGGGCTGGACGACGACGATGCCCTGGCCCGAGAAGGCCATCTGGTAGGCCTCCCCGCTGCCCCGGCCGATCATCGACGAGGCCTTGAAGCTGCGCTTGCCCTTGACCTTGAGGTTCGGCGACCACGCGACGAGCGCGTCGGGGTCGACGTACGTCTCGTCCTCGCCGCGGCCGCAGTCGACCACGATCGGCGTGCCGCGCGAGGTGATCGCGACCCAGCCGGTGCCGGCGACGGACACGTTGAACAGGCCCTGGCCGGCGAACTTGGCCATGCCCTTGACCCGCTCGACGCCCCACTGGAGGTGGGCGTCGAAGGCGAGCAGGTTGGTGCCGTTGACGGACAGCGAGTCGTTGTTGAGGTTGATGACGACGACGTCAGCGCCGTAGTCGGCGAGGTAGAGCAGGCCGTCGCCGGTGCACTTCATCAGCGGGGCGCCCTCGCCGGTGAGCCACTGCGAGGCCATCTGGCGCACGGCCGGCGGGTTGGGCTCGTACTGGACGAAGCCCTCGTACGCCACCATCGAGCCGGTGCGGGCGAAGAGGTCCTGGCCGCTCTGCATGGCGACCTTGAGCATGGCCCGGCCGTGGTTCTCCATGCGGGCCGTGACGGGGGTGGGGGCGTAGCCCGCGAGCTGCTGGTTCATAGCGTTCATGGCATTCATGTGGGGCTCCCTCAGACCTCGTACGGCTGGACGACGATGAAGTTGCCGGGCGCGCCGCGGAACTGGAGGTTCACGGTCTCCCCGCTGTGGCCGGGATAGGCGTTGCGGCGCAGCCGGACCTGGCTGGAGATGATCACCTGGGAGGCGGAGGACCACGCGACGATGGCGTTGCTGTCCGCGAAGGTGGTCGGGGTGACGGGCAGGACGACGGGGACGCCGTGCGTCTTGACGATCACCGTGCCGGTCCCCTGGAACTGCATCGTGAAGAGGGCGCCGCCCGGGATGCCGTGGCCCTCGATGCGCCGGACCTCGTGCTGGAGGGACTCGTCGAAGGCGAGGACGTTCTCGGCGGAGACGCAGATCCCGTCGCCCTGGAGCTCGATGGCGTGCAGGTGGGCGCCGTTCTCGGCGAGGAAGACCTGGCCGCGGCCGGTGCAGCGCATCAGCTGCATCTCCTGGCCGGTGGCGTTGCCGACGATGCGGCCGGCGAAGCCCGCGCCCTTGTAGCTGAATTCGACCTTGCCCTGGTACAGGACCATGCTGCCCTGGCGGGCGAGGACGGCCTGGCCGCCCATGGCCAGGTCCACCCGCATGAGCTGCTGGTTCTGCGGGGTCCAGCGGGCGCCGGTGGGGGCTTCCTTGTACGGCTGGAGGGCGGCGGCGAGGCCCGCGCCGGCGGCCTGCGGGTACTGGCCGGGGGGCTGCTGGCCGTACGCGGGCGGCTGCTGGCCGGGCATCTGGCCCGGGACCTGTCCGTACGCGGGCGGCTGCTGCCCGTAGGGCGCGGGGGCCGGGGGCGGGACCTGGCCGTACGAGGGCTGCGGGACCTGGCCGTACGGGGCGGGGGCCGGGGCCGGGGCCGGGGGTGCCAGCGGGGCCGCCATGGTCGGGGCCGCGTGGACCGGCTGCTGGTACGGGGCCGGGGCGGGAGCCGGGGCCGGGGCGGGGGCGGGCGGCGGCGTGTGCACGGGGGCGGGTGCCGGGGCCGGGGCACCGAACGACGGCGCGGGGGCCGGGTTCTGCGCGGGTGCGGCGGGTCCGGCGGGCGCGCCGAAGGCCGGCGGAGCGAACCCGGGCGCGGCCGCGGCGGCCTGGGGCGGGACCTGCGGCTCGGGCTGCGGCTCCTCCTCGGCGACCTCGCCGCCGAAGTTCCTCAGCAGCGCGGCGAGTCCGCCGTCGAAGCCCTGGCCGACGGCGGCGAAGCGCCACACGTCCTTGAGGTAGAAGTCGCCGATCATCAGGGCGCGCTCGGTGGTGAACTCGGCGCCGGTGAAGGCGTACCGGACGACCTCCTCGCCGCCGGCCACGATCCGGATGTAGCCGGGGCCGATCTGCGACATCTGCCCGCCGCCGTCGATGGACGCGGCGAAGGAGAGCTTGTGGATGCCCGCCGGGATCCGGTCGAGCGTCACCCGGAAGGATTCGGTGTCCCCGGCCTGCGCACCGAGCTGCTGAATGGACTCTTCCGGCGACTTCGGCTGGTTGAAGAAGACGAAGTACCGGTCGTCCGACAGCTGCTCGTTGGCGTCGAGGCCGAAGCAACTGATGTCGAAGGTGAGTCCGGGCCCGGCGATCTGGATGCCCACGTACAGGTCCGTGCCCGCCGTCAGATCACTGATCTTGGCCTTGTGACCGCGTTGGAATTCCCTGGCCATACGTAACGACCGTCCCCCATCCCGACTGTGAATGCGTGGCGCTCAGGCTAGCCGCAACTGCCGACATCCGGCCAAGTCGGTACCGACCCGGGACAATTCACGGAGTACGACATCACGGTGCTTCCCGGGGCATTCCCGGGCTATTCGTCGCGGGCGGCCGGCACCTTCGGAAGGCGCTCGGCGGCGACCACTCCCTCCAGGTAGCCGCGGGCCCGCTCGGTGCGCGGGTAGGCCTCCAGCAGCTCCCAGAAGCGGGGGCCGTGGCCGGGGACGAGGAGGTGGGCGAGCTCGTGCAGCAGCACGTAGTCGACCACGTACTCGGGCATCCCCTGGAGGCGGTGCGAGAGCCGGATGCTGCCCTCCGCGGGGGTGCAGGAGCCCCAGCGGGTGTTCTGGTTGGTGACCCAGCGGACGGAGCGGGGGCGAGCGCGACCGCTGAAGTACTGCTCGGACAAACGATCGGCGCGCTCGGTGAGTTCCGCGTCCCCGAGGGTGCGTTTGCTCTCCTGGGCGGCCAGCTTGTCGAGCATGACTCCCACCCAGCGCTGCTCCTCGGCCTCGGACATCCGGGCAGGGATGAGGACGACCGTACGGTCACCCTCGCGATAGGCGGATACGGTCCTGCGGCGGCGCGCGCTCCGGCGGACTTCGACGGCGCGCTGCGGTGGATCGGCGGACACGGCACGACCGTACCCGGTCGCCGTGGCGGAAGTCCCGCCCGTTCGGGGTTCGAACAAGATCGATTCGCGGTCGGCGCACGGAACACACCCTTTCTCCATCTCATATGACTGATACCCCTCACCTGTGGACAAATTTCTGCGGGCAATTCGGCGGGCGGGCAATCTGGCCGAAGAGCGCAGAGCGGAGAGCGCAGAGGGCGGGCCGGAAAGCGGCACGCGAATCGAAATCGAGGAGGCGGCGATGTATCCGAAGGTGAAACCCGCGCTGGCACGGGCCTGGCGGGACCGGGAGACGGTGCAGTTCGGGGTGACCCCCGCGCACGCGGTGGTGGTCGGGCCGGTGGACACCGCGACGGGCGCGCTCATCGACCGGATCGACGGGACCCGGGGCATGGAGCTGCTGCGGGCGGAGGGCGGTGCGATGGGCCTGCCCGACGGGCAGGTGGACGGGCTGGTGCGGAGCCTGGCGGCGGCCGGGCTGCTCGATGACGCCACGGCGGGCGGCCCCCGCGCCCAGGCGGTGCGCTCGCGGCCGCAGGCCCTGGAGCGATTGGGGCCCGATCTGGGGTCGCTGTCGCTGGTCCACCGCGAGCCGGGCGGGGACTTACGGGGTGCCGCGGCCCGGCGTGCGGTACGGGTCCAGGTGCGCGGGAGCGGCCGGGTGGGCGCGGTGATCGCCGCGGTCCTGGCGGGAGCGGGGGTGGGCCGGGTCGAGGTGCTCGACGGGGGCCGGGTCGAGCCGGCCGATGTGGCCCCGGGCGGGATGGCGCCCGGGAGCGTGGGCCGGCTGCGCGCCGAGGCCGCGCGGGCCCTGGTGCGCGAGGCGGCCCCGGGGCCCGGACCCCGGGCCGGGGAGAGCGGTGGCCCCGAGCCCGGACTGGCCCTGGTGGTGGTCGCGCCCCGGGACGGGTTGCAGTCCTGGGCCCCCGATCCGCAGTCCGCGGCCGACTGGGTCGCCACCGGGACCCCGCACCTGTACGCGGGAGTGCTGGAGGGGACCGGCCTGGTGGGGCCTCTGGTACTGCCCGGGGCGACGGCGTGCGCGGGGTGCATGGAGCGCGACCTGGTGGCCCGGGACCCGGCCTGGCCGCGGATGCTGGTCCAGTGGCGCTCGGCCCACCGCCGCCGGGCGGCCGCCGCCTGCGACCTGGGACTGGCCACGGCGGTGGCCGGGCTGGCCGCGGCCCACGCACTGTCCTTCCTCGACGGAGAACTGCCCGCCTCCACCGGCACCCGGTGGGAAACCGCCCTGCCCACCCTCCACTGGCAGCCCACCGCGGTCCGTCCGGATCCCGACTGCCCCTGCGGCGCCGCCGCCCGGCCCGAGCCGGTCGGAGCGGATGCGGGATCGGCCTCGGAGCGGCCGGGAGGGCCATGACAGGATGCTTTTTGGCCGAGGGGTCACCGATGGCTCACCGCGGGGGCATGCCTAACCGCCGTTTGCGGCACAGCTGTCTGGGAATTGGAGGGGCGCATGTCTGATCTTCCCCGGAAGGCGGTCACCCGTACCGTCAAGCTGGCCGCGCTGCCGCTCGGCATCGCAGGTCGGGCCACGTGGGGTCTGGGCAAGCGGATCGGCGGGAAGTCGGCGGAGATCGTCGCCCGCGAGCTCCAGCAGCGCACCGCGGAGCAGTTGTTCCGCACGCTCGGGGAGCTCAAGGGCGGTGCCATGAAGTTCGGCCAGGCCCTCTCGGTCTTCGAGTCTGCCCTGCCCGAGGAGGTCGCCGGGCCCTACCGGGCGGCGCTGACCAAGCTTCAGGAGGCGGCCCCGCCGCTGCCGGCCGACACGGTGCACCGAGTGCTGGCCGAGCGGCTCGGCGCCGACTGGCGGGATCTGTTCGAGGAGTTCGAGGACAAGCCGGCCGCGGCGGCCTCGATCGGACAGGTGCACCGGGCGGTGTGGCACGACGGCCGCGCGGTCGCGGTCAAGGTCCAGTACCCGGGCGCCGGCGAGGCGCTGCTCTCGGACCTGAAGCAGCTGAGCCGGTTCGCTGGGTTGTTGGGGCCGCTGATACCCGGAATGGACATCAAGCCGCTGATCAAGGAGTTGCGGGACCGGGTGTCCGAGGAGCTCGACTACGAGCTGGAGGCCGAGGCGCAGCGGACGCACGCGGACGCGTTCGAGGGCGACGAGGACGTGGTCGTACCGGACGTCGTGCACCAGGGCGACCAGGTGTTGGTGACCGAGTGGATGGAGGGGACCCCGCTGTCGGAGGTCATAGCCGACGGCACCCAGGAGGAGCGCGACCGCGCCGGACAGCTGCTGGCCCGGTTCCTCTTCTCCGGCCCCGCCCGCACCGGGCTGCTGCATGCCGACACGCACCCGGGCAACTTCCGGCTCGTATCGGGGCCGGACGGCCGGATGCGGCTGGGCGTACTGGACTTCGGCACGGTGGACCGGCTGCCCGGTGGCTGGCCCAAGCCCATCGGCAGGTCCCTGCGGATGACGCTGGACGGTGACGCCGAGGGGGTCTACGGGCACCTGTGCGCCGAGGGGTTCGTGAAGGAGTCCATCGAACTCGACCCCGAGGCGGTGCTCGACTACCTCAGGCCCATCATCGAGCCCGCGGATGCCGAGGAGTTCACCTTCACCAGGCCGTGGCTGCGCGGCCAGGCGGCGCGGATCGCCGATCCCCGCTCCCCCGCGCACCAGTTGGGCCGACAGATCAACCTGCCGCCCTCGTACCTGCTGATCCACCGGGTGACGCTGAGCACGATCGGTGTGCTGTGCCAGCTGGGCGCGACGGTCCGCCTCCGGGACGAACTGGAGTCCTGGCTCCCGGGGTTCCTGCCCGAGGACTAGCAGAGCGATTCGGGGGAACCGGGCGATGAACTCAGGGACGGGGCTTGGCGAGGGCGGCTGGGACGAGGACGGGGCGCTCCGGGCCGCGCTGCGGCGTACCGCTGCGGAGATGGGGCTGGTCCTGCCCAAGTCGGACGGGCAGCGGGGCCGCCTCGCGGGGTACCTAGAGGCGGGGCGCGGGCGGCGCGTGGTCGTGTATCCGCCCGACGAGGGGCGGCGCCGGACCTTCCAGGTGGCCCTCCAGGACAACGGCCCGCGCCTGGCCTGCGGGTGGACCGCGGACCTGGCCGAGGCGGTCAGGGCGACGGCGGCGTGGACGGGCGGCGCGGGGCTTGAGGAGACCAGGGCGCAGGCCCCGTTCATCCGGTTCAGGCCCTGGGCGCTCGCCCACGAGCAGGAGCCGCTCGATGCCGTCGAGATGGCGTGGTGCACCAAGCTCGACCGCATCCACATGCCTCCGTACGACCGGCACCCGCGCCCCCACGCGCTGCTGGCGGCGGCCTACGCCCAGCCGGTGCTCCGCCGGCTGATGCCGGTCAACAGCCACTTCAACCTCTGGTTCTCCACCAGGGTCGAGCAGCCCTGGAAGGCCCGCCTCAAGTGGTGCCTCTTCCCGAACGAAGACGGGCTGTACGGGGTGCGGAAGGAAGGCGAGCTGGTCGCGCGCACCGATACGCCGGAGGAGGCCGTCGCCTTGGTAGTGGCCGGCCTCCCGCAGGGGCTCGGCCCGGCGGGCTGATCCGGCGTGGGCAGCGTGCACAGTGTGTCCATGGACGGATTCTCGGGTCGGGCCCGCCTCGAATGGTGGGCCAATCACGCGACGTGCCTTGAGCGGTACGACATCGACATCACCGTCACGGTCGACACGGCCGGCACGTGGCGGGCGAGCGGTCAGCACGCCGACGCCGTCAGACTCGGCTTCGTCCCCGCGGGGGCGGACGGGGGCGCCCGGGCCGCCGTCGCTCCGGTCCTGGGACTGAGCGGCGTCCCCGCCTCGTCCGAGGCGGGCGGCGGTTGGGGGGAGTTCTCCGCCACGGTCGACCATTCGAAGGGCACGGAGGAGGAGCGTTACAGCCTGGTCCTGGCAATGGACTCCATGGGGCGTCCCGGCAGGACATCCAGGTGCAGGCGTTCACCCAAGGCGCATGGCATGACCTCGCGTTCCTGCCAGCGCCTCTCGCGACGGGGCTGAAGGTACCGACGGGCAAGCTCACCATCCCGGTCCGGGCGAGGTTCGGCGCGCAAACCCCGCTCACGGACGTCTACTTCACCATCGCGGGCGCCAGCGAGCTGCACGACGAAGTGAAGTCCGAGAGCGCCTACGTCGGGTCGGAGATCGTCGCCCCGCACGAAGGCGGCGAGGAGCCCGGGGCGGGTGAAGACCCCGGGCACGGCGGCGGCACTGCTCCGGATCCCGGTCCCGAGACGGGCACCGGGGCCGGTAGTGCTCCGGTCGACGTCGTCGACCGCACGGCGGCCGGGGGCGAGGCACCCCACGCCGAGGGTCAGTTGGCGGCGACCGGATCCGCCGGCCGGGCGCTGGGGATCGGGGGGCTGGCGCTCGCCCTGGGCGCAGGCCTGGTCATCGGTACCGGCAAGCGCCGCCGACCCGGGGACGGCCTGGTACCGCACCGGTTCACCACCAGGAGGAGTCGAGGCGGCCCTCGATGGCCCGGATGTTGGCCCGGGCGCAGTCGTGGCAGAAGTATTGCCTGCTGCCGTTCTCCATGGAGCAGGTCCAGGTGGGCGGGGCGCCGTCCGGGGACTTGGCGCCGCAGCGTGCGCAGACGACTGGCTGGGCCTCGGGGCCCGGCGCGGCGGGGTGGGGATTCGGCTGGTCCACCTCCAGACGATATCCCTGCGGAGGGGGGCAGGGCTCCGCAACGCACCGGGGGGGGGGGGGGGGGGGGGGGGGGGGGGGGGGGGGGGGGGGGGGGGGGGTGGTTGGGGGTGTTTTTGTGCGGTAGGTGTACGAAGCTGACTGGATGGGCA